>JBIOVV010000019.1:0-26363 GCA_044867925.1 Solirubrobacterales bacterium
CCCGCCAATGGTCGTCGCCGATCCACCGCGCACCGAGTCCCGCTTCGAGGGACTCGTGCTCGACTTCCTCTCCTACCTCGAGCTCGAGCGCGGGCTCTCTCGCAACACCCTCGATGCCTATCGGACCGATTTGCACCAGTACGGCGAGTATCTCTCGGCGCACAGCCTTGACGCCTTGACGGCCCGTCCCGCCGACATCGGCGAGTTCCTTGCCGAGCTGGCGACCGGCGACGGTCGCCCCGCCTGCTCTTCGGCGACGGTGCATCGTAAGGCCGCCTGCCTGCGCTCCTTCTACAAGCAGCTGCGCCGCGACGAGCTGATCGGCGACGACCCGACGGCGGCGCTGAACGCGCCCCGCCGGGCGAAGAAGCTGCCGCAGGTCCTCAACTACGCCGAGGTGCAGAAGCTGCTCGCGGCGCCGAGCGGCGACGAGCCGACGGCGCTGCGCGACCGGGCCCTGCTCGAGGTGATGTACGCCTGCGGGCTGCGCGCCTCGGAGACGATCGGGCTGGAGCTGGCCGACATCGACCTGCACGAGGGCTTCCTGCGTGCCCGCGGCAAGGGCGGCAAGGAACGCCTGGTGCCGCTCGGCCGCAAGGCGATCGCGGCGATCTCCTCTTACTTGCGCGGCGGCCGGCCGAAGCTGATCGGCGAACGCCACGAGGCACGGCTCTTCGTCAACTTCCGCGGTGGGCCGCTCAGCCGCCAGGGCCTCTACAAGATCGTCCAGCGCAACGCCCGCACCGCCGGCCTGACCGGCCAGATGAGCCCTCACACGCTGCGTCACAGCTTCGCCACCCACCTGCTGGCCGGCGGCTGCGACCTCCGAGCCGTCCAGGAGATGCTCGGCCACGCCGACATCTCGACCACCCAGATGTACACCCACCTCTCCGGCGAGCGCCTCAAGGAGGTCTACTTCAGCTCCCACCCCCGCGCCACCGCCGGCTGACTTCCCGTTTCTCCGCGGTATACGCGAAGAATCGGGAAGTCACCGTCGTGTAGAACTGCGGGATGCCCGAGCTGCCGGAGGTGGAGACCGTTTGCCGGCAGCTCGATCCCGAGTTGACGGGGAGGAGGATCGAGGCGCTCGAGGTGCTCGATGCGCGCTGGTGCCGGCCGATGGCGCCGAAGACGCTCGAACGTGTCGTCAAGGGAGCGACGATCGAGGGACTTGGCCGGCGCGGCAAGTACCTGCTGCTCTCGCTGAATGGTGGGCAGACGCTGGTCATGCACCTGCGCATGACTGGCAACCTGATCTTGGTCGAGGGCGAGCAGAAGCTCGATCCCTCCGCGGGGCGGCGGCTGTACGAGGCCGAGCGCTCCACCTCCGAACGGCATCTGCGGGCGCGCTTCAGGCTCGACGACGGCCGTGAGGTCTGGTTCACCGACCCGCGCCGCTTCGGCGAGGCCTTCCTGATCGACGACGCCGAGCTCGGCGAGCGCTTCGAGAGGCTCGGCGTCGAGCCCTTCTCCGAGGAGTTCACTCCCGAGGCGCTGGGCACGATGGCGGCAGGGCGCACGGTTCCGCTCAAGTCCTTCCTGCTCGACCAGTCGGGCGTCGCCGGCGTCGGCAACATCTACGCCGACGAGGCGCTCTTCCGCGCCCGCCTGCATCCGCTCTCTCCCGCCGGCTCGATGAGGTCGGAGCACCTGGAGGCTCTGCGTGGCGCCGTGATCGCCGCGCTCGAAGCCGGGATCGACGGCGGCGGCGCCTCGATCGACGATTACCGCGACAGTCGCGGCGAGAAGGGCACGATGCAGGACGAGTTTCTCGTCCACACCCGTGAGGGAGAACCCTGCCCCCGTTGCGAAACCGAGATCGTCCGCATCGTCGTCTCCGGCCGCTCGACCTACTACTGCCCGAGCTGCCAGGTGCGCTTGCGCAAGAAGAGAAGGGCAAAACGGCGCAAATAGCGTCCGGCCCCTCCGGCACGGTTGGAGGGTGAAGGTAACTCGACGAGAGCCGGTCTAGTGGCCGGAAAGACGCTGAAGACCGAGGCGGTGGTGCTGCGCAGCATCCGCTACGGCGAGGCCGACCGCATCCTCCACCTCTACTCGAGGACGCGCGGCCGGATCGGCGCGATCGCGAAGGGAGCGCGGAAACCGAAGTCGCGCTTTGGCGGGCGCCTGGAGCCGTTCTTCCGGCTCGACCTCATCCTTCACGAAGGCCGCGGCGAGCTGCTCACGGTCACCAATGCCGCGACCCTCGACGGCTATCCACGACTGCGCGCCTCCGGGCCGGCGCTCGACGCCGGCGCCCGAGCCTGCGACGCGGTGCTGCGCCTGCTCGACTCGGCCGAGCCCAACCCGCCTGCTTACAACCTGCTCTGCCGCTATCTGGCGATGCTCGACGATCCCGGCGAGGAGGCGCCGGCGAGCCTGGAGGCGGCGCTCTCCTTCCGCCTCAAGCTGGCCCTGGCGGCGGGCTTCGCGCCCGAGCTCGCCGCTTGCGCGAACTGCGGTGAGGCCGAGCACCTGAGCGGCTTCTCCGGGGCTGCCGGGGGCGTCGTCTGCGTCGGCTGCGAAGGCGGCGCCTTCCCGCTCTCCGAGGAGGCGCACCGCTTCATGGTCGGCGCGATCGGCAGTCCGCTCGCCGAGGCGCCGAGGGCCGAGGAGCGAGACCTGCGGCAGGTTGAGCGCGCGGTGCGGGAGACGCTTGAGCATCATGCGCATGTACAGCTACGCGCAGCCGCCTAGGAGGAGGGCGGCGGAGTCGGCGGAGCAACAGCGGGGAGGCTCCGGCGACTCCCTCCCCGTCTCCTTATGATCGATGGGTGCCCGCAACCGCAAGCTTCGAGGACCGCATCTCGGCCTGGGAGGACGAGTTCTTGGCCGAGGGAGCCACTCGCTCCTATCCGGCGAAGCGGGAGATCGAAGAGCCCGACAGCCCGGTGCGCACGCCTTTCCAGCGCGATCGCGACCGCATCGTCCACAGCAAGGCCTTCCGCCGGCTCAAGCACAAGACCCAGGTCTTCGTCGCTCCCGAGGGCGACCACTACCGCACGCGGCTCACCCACACGCTGGAGGCCTGCGGGATCGCTCGCACGGTCGCCCGCGCGCTCGGCCTCAACGAGGACCTGACCGAGGCGATCGGGCTCGGCCACGACCTCGGCCACCCGCCCTTCGGCCACGCCGGCGAGGAAGCGCTCGACGGCGCCCTGCGCGAGCGCTGCGGCAGCGGCTTCAAGCACAACGAGCACTCGCTGCGCGTGGTCGAGGTGCTCGAGCGCGAGGGTCGCGGCCTCAACCTGACCGAGCAGGTTCGCGACGGGATCCTCAACCACACCGGCTCACGCAAGCCGGCGACGCTAGAGGGCCGGATCGTCAAGCTGGTCGACCGCGTCGCCTACATCAACCACGACATCGACGACGCGCTGCGGGCAGGGGTGCTGCGCCCCGGCGACCTGCCGGCGGCCGAGATCGAGCTGCTCGGCGAGACCGGCTCGGCCCGCATCGACACCCTGGTGCGCGACATCGTCGAGCGCTCGCTGCCCGCGGGTGACATCGTCCAGAGCGAAGAGATCGGCGGCGCGATGCTGCGGCTGCGCAAGTTCATGTTCGACCGCGTCTATCTGGGGCCGCTGGCACGCAGCGAGCACGAGCGGGTCCATCGCGCGATGCGGGCGCTCTTCGACCACTACATGGCCGGCCCCGACGAGGTCCCAGAGCTCGAGCCAGGGGCGAGCGACTGCCAGCGCGCCGCCGACTACCTTGCGGGCATGACCGACCGCTACTGCATCGCCAAGTACGCGGAGCTGACGATCCCGGAGGAAACGCGGTGGCACTGATCTCGGCCGAGAGCCTGGAGCGGGTCAAGCAGGCGGTCGACATCGTCGAGGTGATCTCCGCCCATACCGACCTGCGCCGCCAGGGGGCGCGCTGGGTCGGGCTCTGTCCCTTTCACGAGGAGCGCACGCCCTCGTTCTCGGTCGAGGCCCAGGAAAAGCTCTACCACTGCTTCGGCTGCGGGGTCGGCGGCGACGCGATCAAGTTCATCGAGGAGAAGGAGGGGCTCGGCTTCGCCGAGGCCGTGGAGCTGCTCGCCGACCGCTACGGCGTCGAGCTGGAGCGCGAGCGCGAGGACCCGCGCGCCGAGGCCAAGCGCCAGCAGCGCCGCCGGCTGGGAGATCTGCTCGACCGCACCGCCGGCTTCTACGCCGCCTATCTATGGGACTCCGAGGAGGCCGGCAAGGCGCGCGCGTACCTCGCCGAGCGCGGGCTCGGCGAGGAGGTGCTGCGCGCCTTCGCGGTCGGCTATGCGCCCAGCGCCTGGGACAAAGTGCTGTTGCGCGGCCAGCGGGCCGGGTTCAAGGTCGAGGAGCTGCGCGGCGTGGGGCTGGTCCAGAAGGGGCGGGGAGGAGGCGAGTACGACCGCTTCCGCTCGCGGATCATGTTCCCGATCCGCGACCGCCGCGGTCGCACGCTGGGCTTCGGCGGCCGGGCGATGCGCTCCGACCAGGGGGCGAAGTACGTCAACACGGCAGAGACCGACTTCTTCCACAAGAGCCGCATGCTCTACGGCATCGACCTGGCCAAGGGCGCGATCGCCAAGCAGGGGAGGGCGGTCGTCGTCGAGGGGTATACGGACGTGCTGGCTCTGCACCAGGCCGGGATCGAGGAGGCGGTCGGCGTGATGGGCACGGCGATCACCGACGAGCAGGTAGCCACGCTCTCGGGCATGGTCGACGAGGTCATCCTGGCGCTCGACGCCGACTCCGCCGGGCAGGAGGCGATGCTGCGGGCGCAGCGGGTCGCCGCCGGGCGCAAGATGCGACTGCGGGTCGCGGCGATGCCGGCGGGTGAGGACCCGGCCGAGATGATGGCGGCCGAGGGCGGCGAGGAGCGCTTCCGGGCCCTGCTCGACGGCGCGGTCGAGATAACCGCCTTCCAGGTCGGTCTGGTTCTGGAGCGCACCGACGTCTCCTCGCCGGCCGAGCGCGACAGGGCGTTGGCCGAGGTCGCGCCGATCCTCGCCAGCCTGGGGGAGAGCGCAAGCCGCGACGATCTGGTGCGGCGGGTCGCGGAGCGGCTCGACCTGGAGCCGGCGATGGTGATGGGTCGGGTGGTCGTCGCGCAGCCGACGAGCGGCGGCTCGGCGGAGCCGGAGCAGTCAGGTCGCGGTCCCGCCCCCGAGCCTCGTCGCGTCGCCGAGCTGACCTCGCGCGAGCGCCGCGAGCGCGCCCTGCTGGCGATGTGCATCGCCCTCCCTGACGACGGCAGGGAGTACCTGGCCCGCCTCACCGACGAGCACCTCTCCCGCCTCGGTACCCGCGCCGCCGCCTGGCTGCGCGACCACCTGCAGGACCCCGCCTCCGACCTCCCCCGCGAGGACGCCGAGCTGGCCGGCCTGATCACCGAACTGGTCATCACCGCCCACGACGAGCCCGCCTCCCACGACGCGATGGAGCTCAACTTCCTCCTCCTCGAGCAACGCCGCATCGAGGCCGAGATCGCCGCCGCCGGCGAAGCCGAAGATCCCCAACGACGCGCCGCCCTGAGCTTGGAACGCGCCGCCCTGGTCCAGCGCATCGCCCACACCGAGCGCGTCGGCGGCTAATCGGTACATTCCTCCACGGCATTCCGGGGTAGCTCAATTGGTAGAGCACGCGGCTGTTAACCGCGGGGTTGTGGGTTCGAGTCCCACCCCCGGAGCTTCAGCCGGGCGCGCGCGCCCGGGCCAGCTGCTCGATCAGCTCGGCGCCCTTCCCGGCTCCGTCGTTTTGCTCCGCCCACTTCGCCAGCTCTCCGGCGCGCGCGGCAAACGAGGCGTCGTCCAGCAGGCGGCGGGCTGCCCAGCGCAGGGGCGCCGGCCGGCAGAGGCGCCAGGGGACCGAGAGGCCGCATTTGGCCCAGGCGACGCGCATCGCCGTCTCGCTCATGTCGCCGATGATCGGGCAGATCAGGACCGGGGTGCCGGCGGCCAGAGCGCGGGCGACGGTGCCGTGGCCGCCGTGGGAGATGACCAGTGAGGCGGCGGGCATCAGCTGGCTGTAGCTGAGCCAGTCGACGAGGACCGCGTTCGGCGGCACCGCGATCGGCGTTTGCGGGGCCACGCGGTTGGTGGTCGCGACCACCCGCACGGGCTCCTCGGCGAGGGCCTCCAGGGCGGTGCGCACGAGGTGGTTGCCGGAATCGTGGGCGGTGCTCGGAGCGACGAGTACAAGCGGCTCCTCGCCAGGTGGCAGCTCGATCTCGGGGTGGGGCACCTCGAACGTCATCGGGCCGGTGACCTTGACCCCGGCGGGCCAGCGCCGCGGATACTCGAGCTGGGGGAAGGTGCCGACCAGCGCCAGCTCGCTGCTGATGCCGCCGTGGAAGCGCTCGACCGGCGGCAGGTCGAGCCGGGCGCGTTGCGTGTTGAGGTCGCGACGGCCGTGCTCGAGGCCGATGTTTAGCGCCCGCTGCCCGGTACGCCAGACCGCGCGCCCAAGTGGGGTGCGGGGCGGCTGCAGGCCGACCGCGAAGAACGGCAGCCCCGGCTCGACCACCGGATAGATGTGGGGAATCAGGGTCGCCAGCGGCACACCGGCCTTCTCGGCCGCCAGCGACGGCGCCAGAGTGAGGATGTCGCTGATGACGACGTGGGGCTGCATCTCCTCGATCAACGGCAGCAACGCCCGCGCCGCCTCGGCGGCGTGCGCTCCCTCAGCGGAGTCCGGATCCGGCGGTGGGAACATCCGGTATTCCTCCGCCGCGGCAAAGCCGAGCCCGGCCCCCTCGACCGCCGCACGCCGCTCCTCCCAGGTCTCGATCGTGACCGAGTGGCCGCGCCCGCTCAGCGCCTGCCCCAGCGCGATCGCCGGGAAGACATGTCCCGGGTCGCCGAAGGCCGCGACTAGAAATCGCATACTGACGAGGTCCAGACGTTGCCAGGCAAGGACGCAGGGAGCCCGAATAGCAGCGCTATTTGGGCGACCGAGGACGCCGCATGGCGGCGTCTGGGGCCGTCAGGGCGTGTCAAGTCCCTCGCCGGGGCGGGTGAAGACAATCTCTGGGATGTGGCAGTTACGCGACGTCCGCAGCAGGAAGCGGACCGCCTCGCCGAGGTCCTCGGCCCGGATCATTTCCTCACCCGGGACCTGCCCCTTGGCGAACTCGGTCATCGGCGTGTCGACGAAGCCCGGCGCCAGCGCCGTGCACTGGATGCCGGCGCCGCCCACCTCGCGGTGCGTCGACTGGGTGAAGTTGATCACCGCGGCCTTGGTCGCGGCGTAGATCGAGAGCCACGCCTGACCGCCCTTGCCGGCGATCGAGGCGGTGTTGACGATCAGCGCCTTGCCGTGCTCGCTGCCCGCCTGCTTCAGCATCGGCAGGCCCTCGCGGGTGCCGATGATCAGTGCTCTCAGGTTGACCCCCAGCTGCATGTCGAGGTGCTTGGTCTGGATCTCCTCCATCGGGGCGCCGATTCCGACCCCGGCGTTGTTGACCAGCACGTCGAGCCTGCCGTAGGTCTCGCGATGTTTGGCGAAGACGCCGACCACGTCCTCCTCGTCGGTCATGTTGGCGGCGACGCTCTGCACCTCGAGCCCGTCGCCGCGGAGACCCTCGGCGGCAGCCTCGAGCTTGTCCGGGCGCCGTGCGGAGACGGTCAGCCCGTAGCCTTCTTCGCCGAGCACGTGGGCGATCGCCAGCCCGATGCCACTCGATGCCCCGGTGATCAGTGCCGCTCGCTCCGCCAAGACCCTCTCCTTCCGCTCGCCCTGTTTCGTCGCGGACCCTATCTCCCGCTCGAATGCCGCGCCGGATGGCGCTGCGGCCGCGGCATCGCCGTGAATAACATGCCCCGGATGCGCTTGCGCCGAGCACTCGCCACCCTCGCCTGCCTGCTCGCGCTCCTTGCGCTGCCAACCGCCGGATGCGGCGGGGGTTCGGACGATTCCACCGATTCGTCGTCGGCCACGGCGGAAAGCCGGCCCGCTCCGGCGAAAGCCGCCTTCCCCAGCGCAAGGGGAAGGACGCTGGGAGAGGTTCTGGAAGCGGCCGACGGGCCCTCCAGCCTGGTCGTCTCGCCGGCTGCGCAGGTCTTCTTCAAGGGGCAGAATCGCTATCCGTTCGGGGTCTTCGAACGAGATCGGACGCAGGTCCCCGGCGCCGAAATCGCCCTCTACTTCGCTCGCGTGCCCGGGCAGAAATCCAAGGCGGGGGATGAATTCCGCTCTGCGGCGGGGTCGACAGGCGCGAAAAAAGCCGAGGAACGCGCTCTCGACGAGCCGGCCGTGGGCCCGTTCCCGGCCCGGATCGAATCGATGCAGACGCAGCCCGCCTTCCGTGCGCAGACGACGACCAGCGACCCCGATGCCGCCAGCGTCGTCTACGCGACCGAGATCGACTTCCCGGCAAACGGCGAGTGGCGCATCGGGGCCCTGATCAGAAACGACGGCGAACTGACGACGGCGCTGCTGCCCAGCGCCGTCGTCGGCGGCTTCAAGAGGATCCCCCGGGTGGGGCAGCAGGCGCCGCTGATCCACACGCCGACCCCGGCCGACGCCGGCGGCGACCTCTCGAAGATCACCACCCGCATTCCGCCCGACACCCAGAACAAGGTCGACTACGCGGACGCCTTGGGCAAGGAGCCGATCGTGCTGCTCTTCGCCACGCCGCAGTTCTGCCAGAGTCGGGTCTGCGGACCGGTCGTGGACGTTGCCGAGCAGGTCAAGCAGCTCTATGGAGACGAGGCCGCGTTCATCCACATGGAGATCTACGAGGACAACGACCCAAGCAAGCCGGTGCGCCCCCAGGTGAGCGCCTTCCATCTTCCCAGCGAGCCTTGGTTGTTCGCGATCGACCGAAATGGAAGGATCACGGCCGAGATCGAGGGCGCGTTCGGCGTCGAAGAACTGACCCAAGTGGTGAAGGGACTGACTGAAGAATGAGTGAGAAGACGAGCCCCGATGCCGAGCTGCTGGCCTCCTTTGCCGAGGAGGCCAAACGCCGCTGCGACGTGATCGCCGCCGGCCTGGCCACCGAGACGACCGATTTCGAGACGATGCGGATGGAAGCCCATGCCCTCAGGGGCGCCGCCGGCGTCGTCGGCCTGCGCCGCCTCGCCGAGCTCGCCGGCCTGATGGAATCCGACCTCGCCGAAGCGAAGAAAACCGGCTCGATCCGCGGCGGCCGCACACACCAGGTCGCCGACGCCGCCAAAGCCATCGCCGAGGGAGCCGTCGCGGCGGCCAAAGGCGAAGAAGAGCCCCCCGACGTCGGCCGCTCCCTGGCCCAGCTCTTCAGCGCCTAGCGCTACCCTCCCCAGCCAACGGGGCGGTAGCTCAGTTGGTTAGAGCAGCGGACTCATAATCCGTCGGTCGAAGGTTCGAGTCCTTCCCGCCCCACTACTGCGAGAAGAGCTGATGTCTTGCTCGTGGCCGCGCTCGATCTTCGAGAGTGCCTGGGCCACCGGGTCAAGGTGGTGGAAAGGGAATGAGCTTGATGTCGACGTCGATGGGGAGGTGATCGGCGAGGACAGCTCGATGCCCATCGATTGCAGTCGTGGAGCGCCAATCGATACGAGCAGCGCCTCGGCCGATTCACGCCCACCGTCCAGATCTTCAGCGCCCCGTTTGACGAGGTCGGCTCCCGGAAGGGCTCCTAGGTTGGCGAAGCTGTCATTCCCATTTCAGGCTAACGGCCCAAGGGTCGCCCGCACGGCGTTGAACACGTCAGCGGGGCTCCTTGGCTTAGCTTTGGTGGGTGCCCGACGCCCAGCAGCCAGACGAGTTCGAATCGCTGGTCGCCGACGCGATCGATCGGCTGCCCGAGCAGTTCCAGCAGGTGCTCGAGCGCGTTGCGGTCGTCGTCTCCGACCTGGGGACGGACGTGCACGCCTACGGCGAGTACTTCGGCGACGGCCTTGCGCAGGAACGCTACGAGGACCGGATCGTCATCTACCGGGACACGCTGGAGCGCGACTTCGGGCACGACCGGGAGCTGCTCGCTCGCCAGGTCGAGCAGACGCTGCGTCACGAGCTTGCTCATCACCTCGGCTGGGACGAGGGGGGAGTGAGCGGACTCGGGCTCTAGCCGTGCGCCGCGGTCGATGCGAAGATCGCCCACCGAACGCAACCGAGAGGAGCAGGTGTGTCAGTGAAGAGCTTGAGGTGGAGGAGCGCGCGGGTTGCCCGCATGTTGTCGCTCGTGTCGGCAGTCGGGATCGCGGCCGGCGTCGCGGCTGGGTGCGGCGGCAGCAGCGACAGCGAGAGCATCTCCTCGGAAGCCCAGAACCGCATCGAGAAGGGCGCCGAAGAAGCGAAGAAGGGCATCGAACAGGCCAAGGAGGAAGTGAAGAAGGGCTTCGACGAAGCCGAAGAAGCCGCCAAGGAGGGCGTCGAAAACGGCAAGGGCCAGACCGGCAAGACGATCGAAAAGGCCAAGAAGGAAGCCGAAGAAGGCATCGAAAAGGGCAAGGAGGAAGCAGAAGGCGCGATCAAGGACGCCGAAGAGCAGGTGGGCAAGTACGGCGACTGATCTCCGGCGAGCGCCGGGCGGCTAGCGAACCTTGCAGTCGCCCGGCAGCCGGCTGACCAGCCGCTGGCCCCCGGCAAAGCTGAAGCTCGCCTTGGCCAGTTCGAAGAAGGCGCCGGGGAATCCCGCCGGCGCGGCGCAGCTGGCGCTGAGGAAGCTGTGCCTCTCGCCCCGATAGCTGTAGGTGCGACCGATTTCCAGGTCGATGTCGGTGACGTAGCCCTGGTCGGAGGCGAGCGTTGGCAGGCGAGTCGAGAACACCGTGCCGAACCTGCCCTTGCTCTGTGGCTTGATCTTGAAGGGGAGGACGAAGGCGGCGCGGACCGGGCTGGAGCCGTAGAGGTGCAGGAGCAGGCCCATCTTCCCCTTGCGCGTGCCGTTGAAGATCAGGACCGTGCCACGCGCCGGGAAAACCGGCGAGCCCGGGAAGTTGACGTTGGCGGCGAAACGGCCACGCCCGATCAGGGCGCCGGGGCATGATTTGAGGGCCGCCTCGGTGCTGGTTTGCTGGAGACGCGGCGCCGAGCAGCTGGGCAGGCCGGCGACGGAGACGATCGCGGCTCGGTTCATCGCGATCGAGATCTCGCGCAGCTGCGGCGGTGTGCTGCCGTCGGTCGTGCGGACCGCCCCCGACAGATGCACGGTGACCGGCGCCGGGCGTTCGCGGGGAAGCGCATGCGGGAGCAGGCGCGCGTCGAAGGCGACCCGGAGCGTGCCCTCCTGCACGAACTGGCGCGCAACGGCAGCGCCGGCGGGCAGGCAGACGACAAGCAGTGCGGCTGCGATGACGAGGCGTCGCATGGGTCCACTCTCAGTTTAGGAAGGCGGAGGTTGCGGCAGGGTTAACCGGCCGGGCCGGCTGGATGCGGGCTAGGGTTCGCAAATGGCCGAGCCGACTCACGGGATCGAGCTCTCCGACGGCGACGAGTTCGCCGGTTACCGGATCGAGCGCCGTCTTGGCCGCGGTGGCATGGGGATTCTCTACCTCGCGGTGGAGCCGGGCCTGGAACGGCGCGTGGCGCTGAAGCTGATCGCTCCGGAGGCGGCCGCCGACGCGGTCTTCGCCCGGCGCTTTGCCGAGGAGTCGAAGATCGCGGCCTCGATCGAGCACCCCAACGTGGTGCCGATCTACGCCGCCGGCGAAGAGGCGGGCGTTCCCTTCATCGCGATGCGCTACGTCGCCGGCGCCGACCTCGCCAAGCGGCTGATCCGCGAGGGGCGCCTTTCCCCCGACGTCGCCGTCGGCCTGATCGCCCAGGTCGCCAACGGCCTCGACGCGATCCATGCGGCGGGGCTGGTCCACCGCGACGTCAAGCCCGCCAATGTCCTGCTCAGCGGCGGCGAGGGCGCCGAGCACGCCTACATCACCGACTTCGGCGTCGCCCGCAACGTCTCCACCGAGTCGGGCCTGACTCAGACCGGGCGCTTCGTCGGCACGCTCGACTACGTCGCTCCCGAGCAGATCTCCGGCGGCGCCGTCGATGCCCGTGTCGACGTCTACGCGCTCGGCTGCCTGCTCTTCAAGCTGCTCACCGGCGAGGTTCCCTTCCCCAAGGACGGCGAGGCGGCCCGCCTCTACGCCCATCTAAACGATCCCCCGCCGGCCCCGTCGCTCTATGTGCCAGAGGCCTCGATGGCGCTCGACGACGTCGTCATCCGGGCGATGTCGAAGACACCCGACGACCGCTATCCCTCAGCCGGGGACCTCGGACGCGCCGCCCAGGCGGCCCTGATGGGCGGGCGTCCGGCGGTGCCCGAGCGGACGGTCGCAACCGGCGCCGCCGCGACGCGCACGACCGAGGCGCTCGCGGCTGAGACGGGAGAGACGCGGGCGACGCCGCGGACGGGCGAGCCGACTCGTCGCATCGCCGGCGATGCGACGCAGGCGGGCCCGCGATCGCCGAATCGCCGCGCGGCGCTCATCGCCGGCGTCGCCGCTCTGCTTGCCGCTGTTGCCGTGGCGATCGTGTTGGCCGGGGGGGGAGGGGGCGGCGATCCGGGCGACGGGGAGAAGGCCGGCGCTGGGACGAGTGCGGCATCCACGGAGAAGCAAGCGCCGGTCCGGCGGAAACCCAAGCCGCTGACCGAGTCCGAGCTGATCGCCAAGGCCGACGCAATCTGCGCCGATAGCCAGCAGCGCTATCTCGAAGTCCGCGATTTCGAAAGCGAGATGTCCGCCGACGTGCCCTACGCGGAAGCCCTTGCTCGAATCGCGAGATCGCGCATCGAAGGGCTGGGAGGCCTGGTCCCGCCGAGGCAGATCGCCGCTCCATATGAGAAGTACGTCGCTGCCCAGGAGCGGGTCTACGAAACCGACAAGGAGGCATTGGCGGCGGCGAGGAAGGACGACCTGGCGGGGGTCGAAGCGGCGCGCGGCCGGCGCGACTCCGAGGACGCGCTGCGCGAACGCCTCGCGCGCGAAATCGGGTTCTCCGTCTGCAGCACTCCTCAGAGCTGAGGAGGCCGGGACCGGCTGCTAGGGCGCCGGCTTCGAGTGCAGCTCGGCGCCGCCGCCCTTCTCGCGGATCAGGTCGACCGTGAGCAGGACCGCCGCCACCGCGTAGAACGGCGTGAAGGCGATGTTGGAGAGAACGTCGGTGAGCCACTCGCAGAGCAGCTCACTGCCGAAGAGGCTGTGGGTGAGGGAGCCGGCGAGGTTGGTGAGGGCGTCGCCGGCGATCTCGATCGGGATCAGGACCAGGGCGACGAGCCAGAACCTGCCGCGGATCAGCCGCACGCTGCGGGCAAAGGCCGCGCGGATGCCGGGGTGCTCGATCTCGACCACGGGAGCGGCCAGCCCGAGCCAGACGAAGGCGAGGAACCCGGGGATGACCAGGAAGATCAGGCCGACCGCGACCAGGGCGCCGTAGATCAGGTCGATCGCGATCAGCCGGCGGTAGTTGACCATGCCGGCGATTTCGCGCAGCGAGGGCGGCTTGCCGTCGCGCGGATGGGTCAGCGAGATCGCCACCGCGCCGGTGTAGAAGACCTCGCCGACCAGACCGGTCACGGCCAGCGCGAACACCGCGCCGAAGATTGCAAGCAGGTGCAGCGCGCCCTCGAAGTCGAGCGAGCCGATCTCGGCGCTGACCGTCAGCGCGTGGACCAGGCCAAGCGGCACGAAGACGATGAGCGCGAGCAGCAGCAGCGATGGTGCCCAGCGCCAGTAGGTCCGCCCGATCCGGGCGTAGACCGAGATCAGCTCGGCGCGGCGGGTCACGTCAGCGATGCCGGCGCCGGCCGGAGGGGTACTTGCCACGGCGCTCGAGCTTCGACTGCGCCGACTCCGAGGTGGGTACCCGCCGCACGTCGCCGAGCTCGCCGATCAGCAGCTCTTCGGCGCAGCGGCGGTGCCAGTGGTGGTGTTCGGTGCCGCCGAGCCGGAAGACGTACTGGACGACGACGTGCTCGCTGCCGATCTCGATCTCCCCGTGGCAGGCCGGGCAGCGGTAGAGCTTGCGCGAGATGCCGCGGATCAGCCACGCCTCGTCGCCCTCTTCGGTGGTGCCGCGCAGGCTCCAGCGTTTGTCGGGGAGCCCAGCGAGATCGGCCAAGGCCTTACTTCCTCGAGAGCCAGGCGAACCCCGCCGCCATCGCCACGTTGGCGACTCCGGCGAGACGAAGACCGAGCTTGGCGCCTGGGCGGCTGACAGCAGGGGACTCGGCCCAAAGTGCATCGGTGGCGATCTCGGTTCCGCGCAGCCAGGCCAGCGCCCACCAGTCGCGAGGCTCGCCGCGACGATCGGCGATCGCGTGTGCGGCGGCGAAGGTGAGCCAGATCGGCGCGCAGCGGCGAAAGAGGTGTTCGGCATCCGGCGAGGGGTGCTCGTGACCGAGAACCCTGAGGGTCGCCGCGGGGGCGAGGAGCGCGCCGCCGCCGAGCAAAAGATCGAAGGCGACCATGTTGCGGTTGGTGAGGCGCAGCGCCTGCTCGAGGGTCATTGCAGTGCCAATCCAACCAGAAACCCCGCCGACGGGACGAAAAGCACGCCCCCGGATGGATTTCGTCCCGAGGCGGGTGGTTGAAGGGAAAGGCCCGGGACCGGCGAAAACGACGGCCGTGACCAAGACCGCAACCAAGACCACGCCCAGCCCCGCTCAGCTCAAGAGCCTTTCCGAGTACATCCAGGAGCGCTTCGACGAGTTCTCGCGCTCGCAGAAAGACGTCGCCCGCTACATCGTCGACCACCTCGACGAGGCCGCCTTCCTCACCGCCGAGGAGCTGGCCCGGAGAGCGAGCACCTCGTCCTCGACGGTGGTGCGCTTCTCCCAGGCCCTCGGCTTCGAGGGCTACCCCGAGCTTCAGCAGGCGGCGATCGAGGAGTACCGCACGGCCGGCGCCGCCGCGGCCAGCGCAGCCAGCTCCGGAGCGCTCTTCTCCTTCGACCACTCCGAGCTGGAGGGCTCGCTGGGGGCGGACTACGCAAACCTCGAGGAAACCGCGCGCAAGCTGACCCGCGAGCAGGTCGACGGCGCCGTCGCCGCGCTCGCCGAAGCGCAGCGCGTGGTGATCGTCGGCGTCGACCAGATGGCCTTCTTCGCCAGCTACCTGCGGCACACCCTGAGCCTGCTCGACATCCGCGCCGAGATCGTCGCCAGCACCGGCGGCGAGTCGCTGCAGCGCCTCGGTCGCATCGACGAAGAGACGCTGGTCATCGTCATCTCCTCCGGCCGTGCGCATCCGCTGTTGCTGCGGGCGATGAAGCTCGCCCTGCATCGCGGTGCCCGCACCCTCGCCGTCTCCGACGCCTCGATGTCCGAGGTCGGCGAGCACGCCGAGCTGACCCTCTACTACTCCTCGAACAGCCCCTCCTTCGCACGGTCCAACACAGCCCTGATGGCCCTGGTCCAAGCCCTGGCCCACGGCCTCTACGCGAGGGACGAAGACAGCCACAAAGACCGCATCCGGGCCTACAAGCTGAAGTAGCCCACTTCTCCTGCCGACTTCGTCTTTAACCGCGCTATGCACGGATCAAGACGAAGTCACCGCGGCGGGGGCGACGCGTAGTATTGGCCGCCATGGCCGAGAGAGCTACGTTCAGAGTGAAGACCGGGCTGGCAGAGATGCTCAAGGGCGGAGTGATCATGGATGTGGTCACGCCCGAGCAGGCGCGGATCGCGGAGGAGGCGGGCGCCTGCGCGGTGATGGCGCTGGAGCGCGTGCCGGCCGACATCCGCAAGGACGGCGGCGTCGCCCGCATGTCCGACCCGGCGATGATCAAGGGGATCCAGGAGGCGGTGACGATCCCGGTGATGGCCAAGGCGCGGATCGGGCACTTCGCCGAGGCGCAGGTCCTGCAGGCGCTCGAGGTCGACTACATCGACGAGTCGGAGGTGCTGACCCCCGCCGACGAGCGCCACCACATCGACAAGCTCTCATTTCAGGTGCCCTTCGTCTGCGGCGCCACCAACCTCGGCGAGGCGCTGCGGCGCGTCGGCGAGGGGGCGGCGATGATCCGCTCCAAGGGCGAGGCCGGCACCGGCAACGTGGTCGAGGCGGTGCGCCACATGCGGGAAATCACTTCGGGAATCAAGCGGTTGGCCCAGCTCGGCCCGGAGGAGCTCGCCGGTGCCGCCAAGGAGCACCAGGCCCCGCTGGAAGTCGTCCACGAGGTGGCGGAGCGGGGCCGGCTGCCGGTACCGCTCTTCTGCGCCGGCGGTATCGCCACGCCCGCCGATGCGGCGCTGATGATGCAGCTCGGCGCCGAGGGCAACTTCGTCGGCTCGGGCATCTTCAAGAGCGGCGACCCGGAGCGCCGCGCCAAGGCGATCGTCGAGGCGACCACGCACTTCCGCGATCCCGAGCGGGTCGCGGCGGCCTCGATCGGGCTCGGCGAGGCGATGCCCGGCCTGGAGATCGCCGACCTCGCCGCGGCGGACGCGCTTCTACAAGACCGCGGTGCCTGAGCTGCGCCTCGGCGTTCTCGCAATCCAGGGAGGTTTTGAAGCGCACTGCGAGGTGCTGCGCGGGTTGGGCGCGGAGGTGGACGAGGTGCGCCTCGCCGCCGACCTGGTCGGGCTCGACGGTCTGGTCATCCCCGGTGGCGAGAGCACGACGATCTCGAAGGGGATCTCCTCGGCCGGTCTGGAGGAGCCGATCCGGGCGCTGCGCGAGGGCGGCGGCACGATCTTCGGCACCTGCGCCGGGATGATCGTCTGCGACAGCGAGCACCTCGGTTTGATCGACGCCGGCGCGGCCCGCAATGCCTTTGGGCGGCAGCTGCAGAGCTTCGAGGCCGACCTCGAGATCGATGGGATCGGCGACGAGCCAATGCGCGCTGTCTTCATCCGCGCCCCCTGGGTCGCGCGCTGTGGGCCCGACGTCGAGGTGCTCGCCGGCTATGAAGGACACCCGGTGGCGATTCGCGAAGGCGGCGTGCTCGCTTGCGCCTTCCACCCCGAGCTGACCGACGATTCGAGATTGCACGCACTGTTCATGGCGATGACCACGAGCGCGCGAGAAGGTCGCGCGCGGGAGGAGGCGGAGACTTGAGGGACCCTAGAGCGGAGAACCTGGCGAAGATCCTGGTCGGCTACTCGACCAAGGTCAAGGCCGGCGAGGTCGTCTCGATCGATGGCGAGGTCGGCGCCGAGCCCCTGCTGCGGGCGATCTACGAGGAGGTGCTGAAGGCCGGCGCCCACCCGATCCTCAACGTCGGCCTCGACGGCTTGGCGGCGATCTACTACGAGCACGCCAGCGACGAGCAGCTGGCCTGGATCTCGCCGCTGATGAAGTGGACGGTGGAGAACGCCGACGTCCGCATCGGCGTCGGCGCCAGCGCCAACACCCGCGAACTCTCGGCGATCCCGCCCGAGCGGCAGACGCGCAGGCAGACCGCCACCGGCCCCGTGCTCAACAAGATGATGGAGCGCAGCGCCACCGGCGAGTTCCGCTGGTGCTACACCCTCTACCCGACCAACGCCTACGCCTCCGAGGCCGAGATGAGCCTCGCCGGCTACGAGGATTTCTACTTCGGCGCCTGCCTGGCGGACGACCCGGACCCGCTCACCGCCTGGAAGCGGGCCTCGTCGGAGTGCGAACGCCTTGCTGAGTGGATCGAGGGCCACGAGGAGGTTCGCGTCACCGCGCCCGGCACCGACATCAAGCTCGGCATCGCCGGCCGTAAGTTCATCCCCTGCGTCGGCGATCACAACATGCCCGACGGCGAGTTCTTCACCGGCCCGGTCGAGGACTCGGTCGAGGGCGAGGTGACGTTCCACCTGCCGGCCGTGATCGGCGGTCGCGAGGTCTCCGGCGTGCGCCTGCGCTTCGAGGCCGGCAAGGTCGTCGACGCCAGCGCCGAGCGCGGCGAGGAGTTCCTGATCCAGCTGCTCGACACCGACGAGGGCGCCCGTCGCCTCGGCGAGCTCGGGATCGGGACCAACTACGCGATCGACCGCGGCACGCTCGAGGTCCTGCTCGACGAGAAGATCGGCGGCACCGTCCACATGGCGGTCGGAAAGTCCTACCCCGAGTCCGGCGGAGTCAACGACTCCGCCGTGCACACGGACCTGGTCTGCGACCTGCGCAAGGGCGGCAAGATCGAAGTCGACGGCGAGGACTTCCAGGTCGACGGGAAATTCGTCGTTTAGGCCGTCCGCGCTACTGGTTCGGAATCGGCGATCCCGCCAGCAGGAAGAACCAGAAGGTGAGGCAGAGGGCGGCGAGGATCACCGAGCCCATCAGCACGGCCTCGACCACGGTCGTGGTGCCGGCCTGGGGCGAGGTGTCGCGCATGCTCTTCAGCCAGGTGGGCCGCATCGGCTCGAGGCGGTTGGTGCCGGTGACCTGGATGTAGAGGCGGTTGAGCCGACCGATCAGCCAGGCGACGACGAGGATCGTGACGAGGATCCCGGCGGCGACGACGAAGTAGGGGCCCTGGCTGGGAAATTGGGTGGTCGAGACCTTCGAGCCGATGTAGATCCAGCCGAGCGGGATGAGGGTCCAGATCGCCAGAGCGGCGAACAGCATCGCCACGAATATGAGGCTTGCGGCCAATCCTCTGGCCGCCCCGCCCCTGTGCGGCTCGGTGACCATTTCCACATTCATAGAATGCCAGGTATGTCTGGACACTCGAAGTGGTCTTCCATTAAGCACAAGAAGGGTGCCGCCGACGCCAAGCGCGGCAAGCTCTTCACCAAGCTGGCCAGGGCGATAACGGTTGCCTCCCGGGACGGTGGGCCCGATCCCGACGCCAATGCGCCCCTTGCCACCGCGATTCAGAAGGCGCGCGACGCCTCGATGCCGAAGGACAACATCCAGCGCGCCGTCGATCGCGGCAGCGGGATCGGCACCGACGCCGATGCGATCGAACAGATCCTCTTCGAGGGCTACGGCCCCGGCGGCGCGGCGATTCTGGTCGAGGCGCTGAGCGACAACCGCAACCGCACCAGCGCCGACGTGCGCCATGCCTTCAGCAAGCACCACGGCAACCTCGGCGAGCCGGGCTCGGTCGCCTGGATCTTCGAGAAACGCGGCGTGGTCGTCGTCGACGGCGACCGCTACGGCGAGGACGACGTGATCGTCGCGATCGACGCCGGGGCCGAGGACGTGCGCGAGGACGGCGACCAGCTGCGCGTGATCTGCGAGCCCGGCGACCTCGGTTCGGTGCGCCAGGCCCTGGAAGGGGCGGGGGTGGAGGTGCTGTCCTCCGACCTCACGATGGAGCCGAAGAGCACGGTGATGGTCAAGGGCAGCGAGGCCGAATGGCTGCTCAAGCTCGTCGACCACCTCGAGGAGCACGACGACGTCAACGAGGTTCACGCCAACTTCGACGTGCCGGCGGAGATCATCGAGAAACTGGCTGCAGCTTAAGGGCCCGGTCCGGCAGGGGTTCCGCTTAACTTTTCGATGGAGACGCCGGAGCTGTCGCCGCTGGGGATTGCCGAAAAAGTACAAGACGCTCCACCCCTGCCGGACCGGGCCCTGAAGGCATCCGGAGCTAGTCCCAGAATCAGCCGTTATGCAAGTTGTGATGGGGATTGACCCTGGGGCGGCGAATTTGGGCTTTGGCGTTGTCAGGATCGAGGGCAGCCGCATGGTTGCGCTCGACGGTGGTGTGGTCGAAACCTCCTCCGCAGCGCCGATCGAGCAGCGCCTGGAGCGGATCCACGGCTCGCTCGCCGAGCTGATCGAGTGGCACCGGCCGGCGGCGATGGCGCTCGAGGATCTCTACTTCGGCAAGAACGTGCACTCGGCGATGGCGGTCGGCCGTGCCAGCGGCGCGGCGATGCTCGCCGCCGCCCAGCATGGCGTCAACTGCTTCGCCTACACGCCGCAGGCGATCAAGAAGGCGGTCTGCGGCTCCGGCGGCGCCGGCAAGGAGCAGGTGCAGCGGATGGTCGGCACCCTGCTCGGCCTGCCCGATCCGCCGACGCCCGACCACGCGGCGGACGCGCTGGCGGTGGCGATCTGCCACGGCGGCGCAACCGGGCGCGAAGCGGCGACCCTGGCCGCCGAAGAAGCCGTCTCGCAGAGGATGGCCGGATGATTGCGGCGGTGCGGGGCGAGGTGATGGTGCGGCGACCCGATCACGTCGTCGTCGACACCGGCGGTGTCGGCTACCGGCTGGCGGTCTCGGCGGAGACGCTGAAGGCCGTCCCGGCGACCGGCAGGGAGGTCTTCCTCCATGCCGAGCTGATCTCGCGCGAGGACTCGCTCTCGCTCTTCGGCTTCGCCTCAGAGGAGGAGCGAGACCTCTTCGGCGAGCTGATCTCGGTCAGCGGGATCGGGCCGAAGGTGGCGCTGGCGGCCCTCTCCGGCGGCCCCGCCCGCGAGCTGCTGCGCGCGATCGCGGCCGGCGACGCCAAACGCTTTCAGGCCGTGCCCGGCATCGGCAAGCGCACCTCGGAGCGGATCATCGTCGAGCTGCGCGAGAAGGTCGCCGGCTCGCTCGAGGACGAGATCGGCGCGCTCGCCGCCGACGGCACCGACGCCCGCGGCCTCGCCCGCGACGGCCTGGTCAATCTCGGCTACGCGCCGCTGGAGGCCGAGCAGCTGCTCGAAGGCATCGAGGGCAGCGACGCCGAGGAGCTGCTGGCTGCGGCGCTGCGCAAAGCCGGCTCCTCGCGGAGCAAGGCGTGAGCGACCGGATTCGAACCCCGGGGATCGACGGGCCGTTCCCGCCCGGCGACGAGACGCCGCCCGACGACGTTCGCGTTCATGACGCCCGCGCCGATGCCCCCGATGAGGATCTCGACCGCTCGCTGCGCCCGCGCACGCTGGCGGACTTCGTCAACCAGGAGCAGGTCACCGAGCAGCTCTCGATCTTCATCGAGGCCGCCCGCGGGCGCGACGAGCCGCTCGACCACGTGCTGCTCGCCGGACCGCCCGGCCTCGGCAAGACCTCGCTCGCCCACATCGTCGCCGAGGAGATGGGCGTGCCGCTCGTGCAGACCGCCGGCCCGGCCCTCGAGCGCAAGGCCGACGTCGCCTCCTTCCTCACCGCGCTGGAGCCCGGCAGCGTCTTCTTCGTCGATGAGATCCACCGCCTCGGAAGGGCGGTCGAGGAGACCCTCTACCCGGCGATGGAGGACGGCGAGCTGCCGGTCGTGCTCGGTCAGGGCGCCGGCGCCCGTACGGTCACCCTGCCGCTGCCGCCCTTCACCCTGATCGGCGCCACCACCCGCGCCGGGCTGCTGACGACGCCGCTGCGCGACCGCTTCGGTCTCTCGCATCGCCTCGAGCACTACGGACCCACGCACCTGAGCGAGATCATCGTGCGTTCGGCCGGGATCCTCGGGGTCGAGATCGACGCCGAGGGGGCGCAGACGATCGCCGAACGCTCGCGCGGCACCCCGCGTGTCGCCAATCGCCTGCTCAAGCGGGTGCGGGACTTCGCCCAGGTCAAGGAGCGCGGCGCGATCGACGCCGAGGTCGCCGACGCCGCGCTGGCGATGCTCGAGGTCGACGCCGGCGGCCTCGACCGCAGCGACCGGGCTCTGCTCGACGTGGTCGCGACCAAGTTCGCCGGCGGCCCCGTCGGCCTCTCGACCTTGGCCGTGGCGATCGGCGAGGAGGCCGACACGATCGAGGACGTGCTCGAGCCCTATCTGCTCCAGCAGGGCCTGCTGAAGCGCACCCCACGCGGCCGCGTGATCACGCCCAGGGCCTACGAGCACCTGGGTCTGCCCGTTCCCGAAGGAGCGAACAGCCTCTTCTAGAGTCCCGTCGGGTGCCCCGCGTGTGCGACTCGCGAGCGCCGGAACAAGCGGAACAAGGACGCAAGAAGGTCGAATAGTCGTGCACTATTCGACCGAGTGAGGACGCCGTGCCGCGCCGTTTCCGCCACCGCCAGGCGTGCGCGGGGGGCATCCGGCGGGACTCTCAGTAACCTGCGGGGGGATGCCGTTCTTCATCTGCCCCAACTGCGGCCACCGGGAGGTCAGCGCGGAGCGCACCGCGGGCTTCAGCGCGCGCCCCAAGGGCTGCTCCAAGTGCGGCTTCGGCTTCGTCTTCGAGCTCCTCGACGACTACTACCCGGCACCCAACGCGGCCTTCTTCGTCTGCGACCAGAAAGCACGGGTGATCGACGCCGGCCGCGGCAGCTTCGAGCTGACCGGGCTGACCGATGAGGACGTGATCGGCCGGCCCGTGCAGGAGGTTCTCGGCCTGCAGTGGCGCGAGGAGGCAAAGGTGCCGGGCGGCGACCGTGAGAGCGCCGCGGATCCGATCGCGACCTCGCTGGAGTGGGGCGTGCGCTCGCTCGGCAAGCGGGTCTCGGTCAACGCAGAGGGTGACCTTCCGGCGGAGGCCGTCGCCGACGTCTTCCCGGCTTACGACGATGACGGGGGACTGCTGATCGTCCTCACCCCGGAGGGCTGATCAAAGCATGGGCAAAAGGCGCAAACACGTCTTCGTCCTGCTCTTCGTCCTCGGCCTGATCGCCGTCTCCGGCGTCGTCATCGTCAACAAGGAAACCAAGCTGGGCCTCGACCTCAAGGGCGGGGTGCAGCTCGTCCTGCAGGGCCGACCGACTCCGCAGCAGCCGACTCTGGACAACGGCTCGATGGAACGGGCGGTCGACATCATCCGCTCCGGCTGCGATGAGCTCGGCGTCTCCGAGATCGAGGTGGCGCGGGTCGGCAGCGACCAGATCCAGGTCGGCATCCCCGGCGCGACCAGCGTCGGCAAGGCGACCGAATGCGCGACCAAGCCGGCCCGTCTCTTCTTCTTCGACTGGGAAAAGAACCTGATCGGCCGCGAGTTCGCGATCGGCGGTCATCCCGGCAAAGAACCGCCGAAAGGCCCGGTTACCGAAGCAAACGAAGAATGGACGGAAGCGGGGCGCCGGCCGTCCAGCCGCGCCGATCAGCAGCTGATCTTCGCCGGCGCCTATCCGACCGAGTATGCCGCGGCGAAGCTCGCCTCCGAACAGAAGCTGAAAGAACCCTGCCCAAACTGCAGCCAGCCGACGACCTACTACCTGTTCGAGAAGAAAGAACCCCACAAAACAATCGCCGGACCCGAGTTCAGCCGCGAAGACCTCTTCATCTCGCCCAGCGGCAAGAAACGGCCGGCAGACGCGGGCATAGTCCTCAAGGTTCCGCAGGGCACGATCGTCGTCTCGGAAAAGCCGAGCGACAGCAAAGGCCAGACGCTCGAGGACGCCGAGCCTGGCTGGTATGCGCTGAAAGACGACCCGGCGCTCTCGGGCGCGGAAATAACTCGGCCCAAGCAGGAATTCGACGAATTCAACCAGCCCAACGTCACCTTCGGCTTCACCGACGACGGCCGCAAGGCCTTCCAGGAAGTGACCCGGCAGATCGCCCAGCGCGGCGCCGCATCGGCGATCGGGCCGAGCAGCACCGAATCGGCCGAACAGACCTCCGGCCGCTTCGCCGTCATCCTCGACAACGAAGTCAAGACGCGGCCGCTGATCAACTACGCGCAGAACCCTGACGGCATCGACGGCCGCAACGGAGCGCAGATCTCCGGGGGCTTCAGCAGCCCGGGCGATGCGCAGAACCTGGCCAGCTTCCTGCAGCGCGGTGCCCTGCCGATCAACCTCAACCTGATCAGCCAGTCGCAGGTCTCGGCCACCCTCGGCTCCGAAGCCCTGGATCAGGGGATCAAAGCGGGCCTGATCGGGCTGGCCCTGACGATCCTCTTCCTGCTGCTCTTCTACCGCTTCCTCGGACTGGTCGCGGTGACCGCGCTGGTCGCCTACGGGATCATCTTCTTCGCCCTGATCAAACTGATCCCGATCACCCTGACGCTGCCGGGGATCGCGGGGCTGGTGCTGACGATCGGGGTCACCGCCGACTCCAACATCGTCATCTTCGAGCGAATAAAGGAGGAAGTCCGGGCGGGACGCTCGATGTCGAGCTCGATTGCCGCTGGCTACAAACGCGGAATCGCGACGATCATCGACGCCAACGTCGTCACCCTGCTCACCGCCTTCGTCCTCTTCGTCCTCGCCACCGCCGGCGTCAAGGGCTTCGCCTTCGTGCTCGGCGTCGGCACCATCGTCTCGCTGCTGACCGCCGTCGTCTTCACCCAGGCCCTGCTCGGCTCGATGAGCCGCACCCGGCTGCTGCGCTCGCCGAGTGCCCTCGGCTCCGCCCGGGAGGGGGTGCGCTGGCACTTCGACTTCATGGGGGCGAGCCGCTGGTTCTTCTCGGTCTCCGGCGTGATCCTGCTGGTCGGCGCGCTGGCCCTGGCGACCAAGCAGCTCAACCTCGGCATCGACTTCGAGTCGGGCACCAGGGTCGAGGTGGCGCTGGTCAAGCCGACCGACGAGGAAGGCGTGCGCGAGGCGCTCGAGAGCGCCGGGATCGAGGGCGGCGAGGTGCAGCGGGAGAGCAACCCAGGGCTCGGCGACAACGCCTTCCTGCTCCAGTCGAAGACCCTGGAGCCGAGTCAGATCAACGAAATGCAGGAGGAGCTCGAGCGCGAGTTCGGCATCGAGGCCGATGGCTTCGACAGCACCAGCGTCGGGCCGACCTTCGGCAAGACCGTGGCCAACAGCGCCCGCAACGCGCTGATCTTCTCGCTGCTGATCATCTGCGCCTACATCGCCTTCCGGTTCGATCCGAAATTCGCCGTACCGGTGCTGATCGCGATCTTCCACGACATCCTGATCACCGCGGGCGTCTACTCGCTTACCGGCCGGGAGGTGAGCAGCGGAACGGTCGCCGCTTTCCTCACCATCCTCGGTTACTCGCTCTACGACACGATCATCGTCTTCGACCGAATACGCGAGAACATGCCGCGCATGCCGCGAGCTGCGTTCTCGCAGATCGTCAACCGCTCGATGAGCGAGGTGCTGACCCGCTCCTTGGCGACCAGCTTCACGACGCTGCTCTCGGTCGTCGCCCTGCTGATCTTCGGCGGCGCCACGCTGCAGGACTTCGCCTTCGCGATGCTGGTCGGGATCGTCTCGGGTACCTACTCGTCGATCTTCATCGCCTCGCCGGTGCTGACCGCGTGGAAGGAACGCGAGCCCGGCTACGTCCGCCGCCGCGAGCGGATCGCCGCGGTCGATGGCAGCGTGCCCGCCTTTGCCGACGAGGGCGACTTGGCGATGCTCGGCGAGGACGGCGAGACCGAGGCCGAGATCGAGAAGGATGTCGCCGCGCAGCGGGAGGCGCAGCCAAAGGCAGGCGCGGTCGCAACGGTCGAGTCGCCGGCTGTGGAGGCAGATGGCGGCGAGCCCTCCAGCAACGGCGAGCCCCCCACGGCCGATCCCGCGACCGCCGCTCGCCGCGAACGCGACGAGAAGCGCCGGGCCCGTCGTCAGCAAAGGCGCAAACATGGGAGGAAGCGCTGATGGCTCTGATCGTCTGGTTCACGATGGGGATCGCCCTCTGGCACTTCACGATCTTCCTGCCCGACCGCTTCTGGCAGGGCATCGTCGGCGCCTTCCTCGGCTCGACGATCGGCGCGGTCGTCTTCGGCGGCATCGTCGAGCTGGCGGTCGGCAAAGGGCTTGGCGATACCGACATCGCCACGGCGCTGACGGCGATTCCCGGCGTCGCGATCGGCCTGGCGGTCGTCTACGCGATCGGCATTCGCCAAGAGCAGACCCTCGCCGACTGAGCGCTGCTCCGCTGTTCGTAAGCCGCGCATAGCCGCGAAAAGCACACCGGAACGGTGGCGTGTGGTCGGCCAACCGGCTCCGCTGTTCCTTTGCCGCGAAGAGCAGGGACAGCGAACAGGGAAGATTTCTCGCGTTTTGGGGGTGGGCTGGTGGCAGGGATACGTCCTGGGCGGTTCCTAGCCTGCGGGCGTGGCGGAGACCCTGCGCGCATACAAGGCTGAGGAGTACTCGTACGAGGAGGCGCGGGAGCTTGCCGGCGAGCTTGGGTTGAGCGACCCGGTGGCCATCGCGCTGGTGCGGCGGGGGTACCGGACGGTTGAGGAGGCCCGAGCTTTTCTCGCGGCCGACGAGATGCATCCGCCGGAGGCGTTCCATGCCCTGGAAGCTGTGGTCGAGGTCGTGCTGGGCGCAGTTGAAGCCGGCCGGCGGATCACCGTGCACGGCGACTTTGACGTCGACGGTGTCTGCGCGACGACGATTCTCGTCAGCACCCTGCGCGAGCTGGGAGCCGATTGCGACTGGCTGATTCCCGATCGAATCGCCGACGGCTACGGGCTGAGTGAGGCCAACGTGCGCAAGCTGGCCGAGCGGGGCACGTCGCTGATCGTGACGGCGGATTGCGGCATCACCGCGGTCGCGGAGGTGAAGCTTGCTCGGAAGCTTGGGATGGATGTGGTCGTCACGGATCACCACCAAGCTGGGGAGGGGCTTCCCGACTGTCCGATCCTCCACCCGGGACTCGATGAGGGATATCCCTTCGATGAGCTTTGTGGGACGGCTGTTGCTTGGAAGCTGGCGTGTGCGCTGCGAGGGGCGGTCGGGGAGGGGTCCCCAAAACGCTCGGCAGGAGCCTCGCTTGAGTGT
>JBIOVV010000020.1:0-16952 GCA_044867925.1 Solirubrobacterales bacterium
GAGTGTCCGGCGAGCCGCCCCCCGCCGCCCATACGATCCGCCCGATGCTCGAGAGCTTCTATACCTCGAATGGCGGGGGCAGCTTCGTGGCGACGGAGCTCACGCGCGGGCCGTGGGATCCGGGGGCTCAGCACGCCGGGCCTCCCTCCGCGTTGCTCGGGCGAGAGATCGAGCGGATGGATGGATCCGACAACTTCCAGGTCGGCCGGATCGTGTTCGAGATCCTCAGGCCGGTGCCGATCGGGGAGGTGCGGGTCGTGACGCGGGTGCTGCGGCCGGGGCGGAAGGTGCGGCTGGTCGAGGCGTCGCTGTCTGGTGAGGCGGGGGAGTTGATGCGGGCTACGGCGTGGCAGCTGCGGAGGACCGAGTTGGAGCTGCCGGCGGCGGTGGCGGCCGAGGACCCGGCGCCGCAGGGTCCCGACGAAGGGTGGACGCCGGAGTTCTTTCCGACGGGGCAAGAGGCGGGGTACCACACGGCGATGGAGTGGAAGGCGGTCGCGGGGGCATTTCTCGAGGCCGGTCCGGCGACGGTCTGGATGCGGATGCGGCAGCCGCTCGTCGCCGGCGAGGAGCCGACGGCGTTGCAGCGGGCGCTGGTCGCGGCCGACGTCGGCAACGGGATCAGCGCCGTGCTCGACTGGCGCGAGTACGTCTTCGTCAACGTCGACCTCACCGTTCACTTCGAGCGCATGCCCGCGGGCGAGTGGGTCTGCGTCGACGCCGTCACCCGCCCGCAGCCGACGGGCATCGGTACCGCTGAGTCGGTCCTCTCCGACCAGCGCGGCAGGGTGGGCCGCGCCGCCCAGTCCCTCCTCCTCGAACAGCGCTAGACCTTTCCTGCCCCGAGCCAGGTGAAACGTTTTATGGCTCCATGAGAGGAACAAAGCGTTGCACCTGCATGGCGGACGTTGACAGGCCCGAGGTGTAACGCGTTGTGTGTCCACGGGCGCCGTAAAACGTTGCACCAGGCTGGGGGGGGTTAGCGGGTGGCGAGCAGGGTGCGGGCTCGGGGGGCGATCGTGAGGGCGATGACGGCGGCGGCGGAGAGGGCGATGGCGGCGGAGAGGAAGAAGGCGCCCTCGTAGCTCGTCAGCGCCGCGGCGACGCCCGCCAGCGGGGCGCCGAGGCCGACGCCGGCGTCGAAGAAGGCGGTGAAGGTGCCGAGGGCGGCGCCGCGGCGCCGATCGGAGACGCTGCCGACGACGATCAGCGAGAGCGCGGGATAGAGCAGGGAGAAGGCGGCGCCCATCGCCAGGGCCCCGGCGAGGGCAACCGGCAGGCTCTGGGCGACGCCGAGCGTCGCCAGGCCCGCCGCCTCGACGCAGGCGGCCGCGATCGCGACGCGGGTGGGGCCGATCCGGTCGGGCAGGTCGCCACCGACGAGCCGGGTCAGCACGACCATCGTGGCGAAAGCGCCGAACGCCGTCGCTCCGTGCCCGATTCCGCGCGCTTCGAGCAGCAGCACGACGAAGGCGGCGATCGTGCCGTAGCCGATCGCGCCGAGCGCCAGCGCGGTGCCCGGCCGCACTGCCTCCTTGGCGATCAGCGGGTGGTCCTCCTCGGCGATTCGCGGCGACGGCTGGAAAGGATCCGGGACGCGGGTGGCGATGAAGGCCCCGAGCAGCGGCAGAAATCCGGCCAGCACCCAGACGGGGGTGTAGCCGGAATGCTGCTGGACCAGCTCGCCGAGCAGCGGCCCGACGCTCAGGCCGGCCCAGACCGAGAGGCCGTAGAGGCCGATCACGCGGCCTCGTCGCTCCAGTGGCGCGAGGTCGACGATCCAGGCGGAGCCGGCGGTGAATACCGCGCCCTCGCCGGCACCGAGCACGAGTCGCGCCGCGATCAGTCCCGGTATGCCGAGCGGCAGCAGGTACATGAAGCCGCCGACCGCCACCAGGGTTGAGCCGATCACCACTGTCGGCTTGCGGCCGCGATGGTCCGCCAGGCGCCCGGCGACCGGCCGCAGCAGCAGGCCGGTGATCGCGTAGGAGCCGATCACCACGCCGACCGCCACGTTGCCGGAGTCGAGCGGGCCGTGCACGTAGCGCGGCAGGACCGGCAGCACGGCTCCCACCGCCAGCAGCCCGCAGAACGTCACCCCGAAGACCCCGGCGAAGGCGAGGCCGGGCCGGCTGGGCGGCGCTTCCTGCGCCTCGCTCACGTCAGTCTCCCCGCTCATCTCAACAGCGCCGCGAGGTCGTCGAGGACGAGGTCGGGCGGATGCTCGGCGCTCTCGGCTTCCTCCCGGGAGCCGGCGCCGCTGAGGACGAGGATCGTCGCCAGGCCGGCGCGCCGGCCGCCCTCGATGTCGGAGGCGATCCGGTCGCCGACCATCGCCACCCGCTCGGCCTCCCCGATCAGCGCTCGCGCCTGCTCGAAGAGGTGGTGCTCGGGCTTGCCGCCGATCTCGGCGCGCGCCCCCGATGCGGTCTCGACCGCCGCCAGGATCGAGCCGGTGCCCGGCCAGGCGCCGCCGGGCATCGGCAGGGTCGGGTCGCGGCTGGTGGCAAACAGAGAAGCCCCGTCCTGCAGCGCCAGCGTCGCGCTCAGCAGCTCCTCGTAGTCGAAGCCGCGATGGCCGGAGACCAGCACGGCCGCGGCGCGACGAGCGTTCTCGCTTGCGAGCGGCCGCAGGCCCGCGGCGACGACCGTCTCATGGAAGCCGGGCGCCCCGATCACAAAGACTTCGGTACCGGCGCCGGCCCGCTCGGCGGCCAGCCGAGCGGTGACGACCCCCGCAGTGACGACGCGCTCGTCTTCGACGGGCACGCCCGCCTCGCGCAACCAGCCGGCGTAGGTCGCGGGCGGCCGCGCCGGATTGTTGGTGACGAAGACGACCTCCTTGCCCGCCTCGGTCAGTGCCCGCAACGCCTCCGCCGATCCCGGCACAAGCTCCCGCCCGACCCAGACCACCCCGTCGAGGTCAACCAGAAAGCCATCGAATCGATCCGCCGGCGCCATCTCCCCGTCCAGGCTATTGAGCCGATCCGGGCAGGGGTTGAACGTCTTGTACTTTTTCCGGGATGCCGCCCGCGCACAGCCCCCACCGATCTTCGGAAAGAGTTAAGTGAAACCCCCGCCCGGATCGGCCAACGGCCAGGGCCAGGTAGTGGTCGCCAACGGCATCTCCCGCCGCTACGGCGACGGAGCCGCCGCAGTAGACGCCCTGGTCGAGGTCAGCACCGCCTTCGAGCGCGGCCGCTTCACCGCGATCATGGGTCCCTCGGGATCGGGCAAGTCGACCCTGATGCACATCCTCGCCGGGCTCGACAATCCCACCGCCGGCAGCGTCCTGCTCGACGGCGAGGAGATCACCGGTCTCGACGACGGCGAGCTGACCAAGCTGCGCCGGGAGAAGCTCGGCTTCGTCTTCCAGTTCTTCAACCTGCTGCCCGTCCTCACCGCGGAGGAGAACCTGGTGCTGCCGCTCTCGATCGCCGGCCGCAGGCCGGACAAGGCTTGGGTGGACCAGCTGATCCGTACGGTGGGCCTGGACGACCGCCGCGCGCACCGCCCCGCCGAGCTCTCCGGCGGCCAGCAGCAGCGGGTCGCTGTCGCCCGCGCCCTGGTCTCCAAACCGGCAGTGGTGTTCGCCGACGAGCCGACCGGCAACCTCGACTCGAAAGCGAGCGAGGACGTGCTGAGGCTGCTGCGCCAGGCGGTCGACGAGTTCGGCCAGACGGTGATCATGGTCACCCACGACCCGGCGGCGGCTGCCCACGCAGATCGCCTGATCACGCTCCGCGACGGCAGGATCGTCCACGACGACACGCCCGGCTCGGCCGATGACGTGATCGAGCTGATGAAGCAGATTGACTAGCCTCGCCCTGAAGAGCCTCTGGGCGCGCAAGGCGCGCGCGCTCGCCACAGTGCTCGCCGTAGTCATCGGCATCGCCTTCGTCGCCGGCACCTACATCCTCACCGACACCACCTTCGCCGCCTTCGACGAAATCTTCGCCGACTCGCTGAGCAAGACCGATGTGGTGATCACCGCCCGCGACGAGGTCGAACAGGAAAGCGGCGAGGTGCCGAGCTTCAGCGCTTCGGTGCTGCCCGTCGTCAAACGAGTGCCGGGAGTACGCGTTGCCGCCGGAATCGTCAACTCGGTGGGTGGCTTCTTCGACTCCGAAGGGAAGGCGATCGGGTCCAAGTTCGCCCCCAAGTTCATCAGCTCCAACCGCCCCCTGGCGCTCGAATCGCTGAACTACGTCGAGGGTCAGAAGCCGCGCAACGCTGCAGAGACCTCGATCGACGAAGGAGCCGCCGACGGGGCCGGACTGGAGATCGGCGACACGATCAAGCTGGCCTCCTTCGAGCGGGCCAAGAGCTACCGCCTGGTTGGCATCACGAGGCTCGGGGATGCTTCCTTCGGCGGCGCCAGCCTCGCCGCCCTGACCCTGCCGGAGGCACAGAGACTGACCGGCCAGAGGGGCAGATTCGATGAAATCAGGGTGGCGGCGAGCGCCGGCGTCTCCGAAGCGGAGCTGAAGGCGAGGATCGAGCGGGCGGCACCGGCCGGCCTCCGGATCGAGACGGCAGAGCAGAGCGCTGCCCGCCAGTCCAGCCAGATCCGCGACAACCTCGGCTTTCTCCGCATCGCCTTGCTGGTCTTCGCTTTCGTCGCCTTGCTGGTCGGCGCCTTCCTGATCTTCAACACCTTCTCGATCACGATCGCGCAGCGGATCCACGAGTTCGGGATGCTGCGCACCCTTGGCGCCGGCCGAGGCCAGATCCTCGCCTCGGTGGTGACCGAGGCGCTGGCGATCGGAATCCTCGGTGCCCTGCTCGGGCTGATCGGCGGCTACGCGATCGCCGCGGGCCTCAACGCGCTCTTCGTCGCGATCGGCATCGACCTGCCGACGACCGATCTCGTGACCAAGAGCCGCACCGTCGTCGTCTCGCTGCTGATCGGCGTCGGCGTCACCCTGGTCTCCTCGCTGATTCCGGCGCTGCGCTCGACCCGGGTGCCGCCGATCGCTGCGCTGCTTGCGGTTCAGGCCCCGGGCAGCCGCCGCCGCGCGGTCCTCAACGCGGTCCTCGCCGTGCTGCTCGGAGCGATCGGCCTGGCGGCGCTCCTCGCCGGGTTGTTCGGAGGTGCCGAGGGCGGCGACGCCGCCGTCCTGATGGGCGGCGGGGCGGTGGCGGTCATCCTCGGCGTCTCGCTCTTCAGCCCCCGCCTGGTGCGTCCGCTCGCCTCACTGGCTGGCTGGCCGCTGGAGCTGGTGCGCCGCCTGCTCGGCCGCCTCGCCCGCGAGAACACCCAGCGCAACCCGTCGCGCACCGCGGTCACCGCGGCGGCGCTGATGATCGGCCTCGCCGTCGTCGTCTTCGTCACCGTCTTCGCCGCCGGGATCAAGAGCTCGATCGCCACCGCCGTGGACGACAGCTTCCAGGGCGAGCTGGTGGTCCAGAACAACGACGGCTTCTCGCCGATCTCGCCGCGGGCCGCGGCGGCCGCGCGCCAGGTGCGCGGCGTCGAGCTGGTCTCGACCGTGCGCGCCGCCCAGGCAAAGCTGCTCGACGGCGGTGGCAAGCCGCGGGTCTCGGCACTGGGCCGCGACGCCGGCGCGGTTCTCACCATCGACTGGACCGAGGGCGGCCCGCGCACGCTCGATGCCTTGGACGACGGCCAGGTGATCGTCTCCAAGTCGTTTGCCGACAGCAACGACTTCGAGCTCGGCGATCAGGTTCGCTTCCTCACCCAGACGGGTGCAAAGCCCAGCCTCACGGTGGTCGGCGAGTTCGAAGACAAGGCAAATCTGCTCGGCAGCGCGATCGTCACCCAGAGCCTGATGTCGCGCGACTTCGACCAGCGCGATGACATCTTCGACTTCGTCAAGCTGGCGCCCGGGGCCGATGCGAGCGCCGTGCAGGGGAGGCTGATCGCCCTGATGGACCGCGAGTTCCCGGTTGCCGAGGTGCGCAACCAGCAGGAACTGAAGGAAAACCAGGAAAACCAGGTCAACCAGCTGCTCGGCCTGATCTATGCGCTGCTGGCGCTGGCCATCATCGTCTCCCTCTTCGGCATCTCCAACACGCTGGCGCTTTCCATCCACGAGCGCACCCGGGAGCTGGGCATGCTGCGGGCGATCGGCATGTCGCGGCGCCAGGTGCGGACGATGATCCGTTACGAGGCCGTGATCACGGCGTTGATCGGCGCGCTTCTCGGCATGGCTCTGGGCGTGATCTTCGCCGCCCTGATCTCTCAGCCGCTGAAGGACGAAGGCTTCACGCTTTCCTACCCGATCGGCTCGCTGCTCGTGCTGCTCGTGCTCGCCGGCTTCTTGGGCGTGCTTGCGGCGATCCCGCCCGCCCGGCGCGCCTCGCGCCTCGACGTGCTCGAGTCCCTGCAATACGAGTAGCCCAGAGCCACGTTGGAGGAGGCGACGAAGCTCACGAGATCGCCTCGGCAAGCAACACGGCGGTGCCGAAGAGGCCCGCCGCCGCGGCTGCCACGGCCACGAAGCGGATCGGCGGGCCGCCGTGAATCCCGGTCTCGTGGACGACTGCATGGCCTTTGCCCCGGCCGATCAGCCAGCGGTTGACGGGAACCGCGAACATCCCGGCGATCACCAAGGAGAAGGAGAGGCTGCCCCAGAAGAGCAGGCTGTCGAGCCCCGCCTCCATCGCTCCCGGCACGAGGACCATCACGAGGTTGTCGACGACCTCCATCGTGGCGATGCTGAGCGTGTCGGAGGCGAGGGCTATCGGGACCACCGCCGAGAGCGCCAGGCCGGCTCGCAGCAGCGGCAGGCTGGTCAGCGTGTAGCCGAAGAGGAAGGCAAGGGCGACCGCGAGGGCGACCGTGCCGAGGTTCGAGAACCCGGCGGCGGTGCCGATCGCCATTCCGGCGACCTCGCCGATCGCGCACCCGGTCAGGCAGTGGAGGGTGGCGCTGACCGCGACGGCGGTGAGCGCCGCGCCCTCGGTCGGCATCGTGTCGTCGCGATCGTGAGCACGAGCGTCCATGACTCCGAGTATACATACCCCCTAGGGGTATTAAGCGGGGACGACGGCGGACCCCTCGGTCGCCGCCAGCCCGAGCCCCATCCGCAGCACGCCTGCCACCTCGAGCATCGCGGTGCGGGCGCTGGGGCAGACCGAGGTGAGGTTGGCGAAGCCGTGGATCAGGCCGGGGTGCCGCTGGAGGACCACCTGCACGCCGGCGCCCCGCATCCGGCGGGCGTAGATCTCCCCCTCGTCGCGCAGCGGGTCGAAACCGGCCGTGGCGACGTAGGCGGGCGGCAGGCCCGAGACGTCGCGGGCGCGCATCATCGAGGCGCGCGGCTCGTCGTCGTCGATCCCGTCGGGGATGTAGTGGCTCTCGAACCACTCCATGTCTTCGCGGGTCAGCAGGAAGCCCTCGGCGAAGGTGTCGCGCGATTGCTGCCCGCCGACGACGTCGGTCACCGGGTAGAGCAGCAGCTGCATCGCCGGCATCGGTTCGCCGTTGTCGCGCGCGGCGAGGCAGAGCGCGGTCGAGAGATTGCCGCCGGCACTGTCGCCACCGACCGCGATCCGCTCCGGATCCGCTCCGAGCTCGGCGGCGTGCTCGTGCGCCCACTCGAAGGCGGCGAGCGCGTCTTCGAGCGGGGCGGGGAAGGGGTGCTCCGGGGCCAGGCGGTAATCGACCGAGAGCACCCGGCAGCCGCTGTGCTCGGCGAGGAAGCGGCAAAGCCCGTCGTGGCTGTCGAGATCGCCGATCACCCAGCCGCCGCCGTGGTAGTAGACGAGCAACGGCTGCGGTGGCGGCGGTGCTCCGAGCGCGACGTAGAGCCGCGCCTGCATCGCCCCGGCCGGGCCGGGGATTGCCAGGCTCTCGACCCGAGCCATCGGCCGCGGCGGCCCGTTCACCACCCGGGCCCCCTCGCTGTTCTCCTCGCGCGCCTGCTCGACGGACCGTCCCTCGACCAGCGACGTCTCGCCGCTCCAGCGGGCCAGCGCCAGCATCATCTGGATGTCCGGCGCCAGTTCCTGGCCGTCGAGCCGAGGTGGTGGCCCGAGCAGGCGGCGGATCACTCGCGGCGAGAGCCCGCAGGCCCGCCGCACGATCCGATGCTCGATCTGGGGCGAGAGCCGCGGCGGAGCCACGACCGGAGGCTATGCGATGAGGCGCGAGGTGGGAAGAGATCGACCGCCGCTGCGAGGACGATCCGTAGGCAGCGCCCGCGGCTTCCGAGACCTATCTCACATGAGACAGAGCGCTCTCCAATAGCCTCAAAAGCAGAGGCGATGGAGGCAGCGACGACAACCGCTCCGCGGCCGGTGCACCGGGCGCCGGAGCGAAGGCTGCCGCTCGGTCCGCCGCTGCCCAAGGCGGTTCAGACCGCGATCTGGTCGCGCCAGGCGCGCCGCCTGCTCTACGCCTGCCAGGACCGCTACGGCGACATCTTCACGATCCGGGCCGCCTACGAAGGGACCTGGGTGATGCTGGCCGATCCGGCGGCGGTCAAGCAGGTCTTCACCGGCGATCCCAAGGTCTTCCACGCCGGCGAGGGCAACGAAATCCTCGCTCCACTGCTCGGCCGCAACTCGCTTCTGGTGCTGGACGAGAAGCGCCACATGAGCCAGCGCCGCCTGCTGCTGCCGCCCTTCCACGGCGAGCGCATGCAGGGCTATACGGCGATCATGGGCGAGATCGCCGAGCGCGAGATCGCGAGCTGGCCGACCGGGACCCCCTACAAGCTGCGCCCGCGGATGCAGGCGCTCACCCTGGACATCATCTTGCGCACGGTCTTCGGTGTCGACGGGGCCGAGGCCGGCAAGCTCGCCGACCTGCGCGAGGCGCTGCGCGACTTCCTCGACATGACGACCAACCCGCGCTTCCTGGCGCCGCTCCTCATCGTCGGGCCGAAGCGGGTGCGCGGCGTGTCCGCCTTCCGTCGCCGGATCGACCGCGTCGACGAGCTGACCTTCCGGGAGATCGCCGAGCGCCGGCGGGCCGGGGACCTGGAGGAGCGCGACGACGTGCTCTCGATGATGATCGGCGCCACGCACGAGGACGGCAGCCCGATGACCGACGTCGAGATCCGCGACGAGCTGCTCACCCTGCTGGTCGCCGGTCACGAGACGACGGCGACCTCGCTTGCCTGGGCGGTCGAGCGCCTGACTCGCAGCCCGGAGAAGCTCGAGCGCCTGCGCGCCGAGGTGCTCGATGGCCGCGAGGAGTACCTGACCGCGACGATCCAGGAGACCCTGCGCCTGCGCCCGGTGATCTCGATCGTCCTGCGGCGCCTCACCGAGCCGGTCGAGATCGGCGGCTACGAGCTGCCCGCCGGCGTCTCGGTCGCGCCCAGCATCTACCTGGTCCACCGCAATCCCGAGATCTACCCCGAGCCGCAGCGCTTCCTGCCCGAGCGCTTCGTCGACAACCCGCCCGGCACCTACACCTGGATCCCTTTCGGCGGCGGCGTCCGCCGCTGCCTCGGCGCCTCCTTCGCCCAGTTCGAGATGGCGGTTGTCCTCAAAGAGCTGGTCAAGCGCCACCGGATCCGCCCGGCCGATCCCAAGCCCGAGCGAATCTTCCGCCGCGCGATCACCGAGACCCCGCGCCACGACGCCGAGGTCATCCTCAGCTAGAGCGGGGCTCAGCGGGGGTTGTTGCGCTTCTTGCTCACCCGGGAGTGCTCCTCGGACTTGCCGCCGCGCACCTTCATGTTGCGCTCGCGGTCGGGCAGGTTGCGCCCCTTGGCGGCGAGCGCCCGGGCCAGCTTGGAGCGGTCGTTGCCGGTCTTGTTACCTGTGCGCTTCGTCATCTTCCTTCCTTTCTCGTCGGCTGGATACGGTCAGCACCCGTCAGAGGGGCCAGCGCCCCGTGCGCTCGAACTCCGAGAAGGCCGCCCCGAAGGCCACCGACCGCGCAAAGGCTTCCTCGAGCCTCCTGTAGCCGTGCTCGGCGTTGAGGCAGAGCAAGCCGTTCTCGCGAAAGAGATGGTTGACGTTTGCCGAGGCGGCTCTGGTCGGTTCGGGGCGGACCATGTGGACCCGGTAGAGCGAGCCGTCGAAGCAGGTGAACATCAGGTATTCGTCGCCCTGCGGGCTGGTGAAGCCGTAGTACCAGCCCTCGATGTCACCGACGGCCTCGCGCCAGGCCCCGTCGGGGAAGCGCTGCTCTGCGACCGCGCACTCGTAAGCGAGGCGGGCCGCGTCCTGCGCGGCCCACCTCCCCACCGGGAGCTCCGAGAAGCTCTCCGCCTGTGCGTTTCGATCGACGAGCCGTAGCTGGCCGCGATCGACGACGATTCGCTGGCTTTTGGGCTTTGTTGCGAGGCCGCTGGTCGTCTGCTGCTCACGGAGTCGCGCGAGGAACTCCTTGGGTGACCGGTCATCGGTCATGGCTCACCTCCTGGTCCACTTTTTCATCATTGGTCGGGAAGCCTGGAAGACCGCAGCCGCCGCACGCGCCGCCCTCGGCCGGCTGGGTGCGCTGTTCCCGGGACGGGAGCGCCGCCTTGCGGCCGCTTGCAGGGAGGCCGCCGACGGCCCCTCCCGCTTGGCGGTGCGCGGGTCGGTGCGCAGCCGCGCCGGGCCGCAGATCGCGCAATGGGGATCTCGCTCGGGCGCCAGCCAGGCGGCCGCGTAGGCGTACTGGCCGGGGACGCCGTCGAGCAGGCGATCGAAGAACCAGAAGCTCGGCGACATCGACATCGTCAGGTAGGTCTCTCCGGACTCGAGCTGGGGCGCGAGGAAATCGCCCACCTGCGCCTTGCCGTCGAGCAGCAGCGAGAGCGCCAGCTTCGCCGCCGCCGCGGCCACCTGCTGGATGTCCGGCGGCACCGCGACCTGGGCCTCGAGGCGGCGTGTGCCGTAGTCGAGTCCGCCGCGCACGTCCTCGCCCCCGCCTGCGCCGTGGACCGCGGTCGCGCAGAGATAGCAGGCGGTGCGCTCGGGAACCTGGACCAGCACCTCGCCGCCCAGCGCTTCGCGGTAGAGCGCCGGGAAGATCGCCGGCACGCCCGCGTGGTAGGCGAGGTGGCCGGCCAGGACCTGGGCCTCGGGATCGTCGGTGGCCGCCAGCACGAGGTCGGCGCGCGCGACGAGCTCGTAGGCATCGGCCCGGGGAAGCTCCTGCAGCGAGGTGTCGCGGGGCTCGACCTCGAGCCCCGGGTTGACCCCTTGCAGCAGCTCCGCGGCGGCAAGGGCCTTGCGCTTGCCGACGTCGGCAAAGGCGTAGCTGGGCCGGGCCAGGTTTGCCAGCGACACCTCGTCGGGATCGACGATCGTCACCTTGCCGATGCCGCTGCGGACCAGGGTCTCGCCGATCGCGCTCCCCACCGAGCCGGCGCCGACCAGGAGCACGTGGCGCCTTCGCATGCTGCGCCCCAGGCTTCTCCCCAGGCGGCTGTCCAGCGCCTTGTTGAGCCGCCGGCGCGTCGACCGCGGCAGCTTGGCCGCTGTCCGGCTCGCCTCGTCCTGGCGGGCGATGGCGGTGGCGTCGCCAGAGGCGATCGCCTCGAGCTCGGGCTCGATCGCGGTCAGCAGGCGCTCCCCGGGCTCGATCGTCAGCGACCACTCGATCGGTATCTCGTCCAGCTCGCCCTGTGAGTCCGCGAAGAGCACGATCGGCGCGATCGCCGGGTAGTGCTCGGAGAGCAGGAAGCTGAGCTGGGCGCCGCCGGTGAGCTGCAGGGTCGCCTGGAGCAGCTGGCGCTCGTCGATCTCAGCCGCGCCGAGCTCGATCGGGCCGCTGAGGCCGAGCTCCTCGCCGACGCGGCCGACGCTCTGCGCGACCGGCATCACCGTGACCGGCACCGGGCCGACCTCGATGCCGCCGACGGCCGGCCGGGCGGCGTAGACGGAGACCTTGCCGTGGGCGAGCGCCAGCTCGTGGGGGCGAAGGGAACGGCGGCCCGAGCCACCGGTGACGATCGGCGCCAGGAAGCGCTGCAGTCTCGGGTTGCTCGCAAGCGCCTTGCGCATCTCCTCTTCGTCCGGCCCGGAAGGTCGGTCGAGGCCGCCCGGGTGACTGTGGACGATGCTCAACACGGACACGCCGGTGTCCGCTTCGCGTTCGAGCACCCGCCGGCGCAGGGCGTCCGACGGCTCATAGGAGGCCGCGCTGGTGCGGGCCTCGGGGTCGGGGATCAGCTCGCTGAGGATGGAGGACCCGCGCGGGCCCAGCAGCGCCCCCCCGCGCTCGGGAGGGTGGGATGCGATCGCGGCATCGATCTCCCCCAGCACCCCGTCGGCGATATAGACCCGCGCTGAGCTGCTCCCCGTAGTCATCAGATTCGCGCCTCCAGTCGCTTTGGTTCCCAAAGAGGTTTTAGCAAGTGGGATTTGGAATCTCCACTCACCTCAGTACTGACTTAACTCAAGACTCAAACACATCACCTAAACTAAAACCTGTGCAGCGCACCCCGAGCCGGTCCACCGCCTTGCAGAGCGCTTGGTCGCAGGCGAAGCTGAGAATCTGGTGCGCGGGTGCCTGGCGCCTGCAGGTGCCCGGGGGGAAGCTCATTCCTCTGGATCGAGGCGGGGCCGAGTACGCGCTGCTGCGGCATCTCGCCGTGCGCAAGGAGCAGGGTGCGACGCAGGAGAGGTTGCGCACCTGGCTGGCTCGCTCGCCGGGCCGCCCGATCGGCATCGACTCGCTCAACACCGTGACTTCGAAAGCGCGGGCGCTGCTCAGGGAGGCAGCGGGAGGGGGGACGGAGGCGAAGCAGCTCGCCAGGGAGCTGTTGCCGCGGGCGAAGGCCGAGCCCTCGGCCGACGGTCGCGGGGCCGAAGCGATCTACCGCCTGCACCCCGATACCTGGGTCGATCTCTACGATGCCGCCGACCCGCCCAGCGGCACCAGCCTGCTCGTCTCGCTGCAGGCGTCCTCGAGCGGGGACGACGAGTTTCAGGGTGCGGCTGAGCTCGAGGCGGAGATCGGGGTGGCGCTTCGCGATCCGGCCCACGTGCTCACGGGTGTGGATCTCGACAGCCACCTGCAGAACTTCACGCCCCCATTCGCACGCCTGGCGCAGTGGATTCCCCAAGCGCTCGACCGACTCGAGCCTGGCCGCGTACTGGAGATCCGCGCTCCCGCCGACTCGGGCCGCATGCATCTGGCCGAGGCGATCGAGCTCGGCGCCCGCATCTGGTGCGGACGCAGCACCGAGCAGATCAGGGTGCCCGAGAGCGCCGCTGCGAGCAATGCGCCGTGGAGCGCGCCCCCGCAGCACCTCTGCATGCTCGACCTGACGCGCCTGCCCGGCGCCGGGCAGAGGAAGCTGCTCGAAAAGAGGCTGGAGGCGATCGCCAAGGCAGCGAAGCGGAGTGGATCGGAGAACCTGCCTGCGCTGCTCGTGATCAGCGACGAGCTCAGCCCCAAGAGGATGGACGTGCTTCGCCGCCGCTGGAAGAGCGCCGAGGCGATTCTGCTCGGCGAGCCCAAGCCGGATGAGATCGAAGAAGCCTTCTTGATCTGCACCCGCGGCCTGCCGGCGGGTCTCGACCGCCGCAAGGCCGAGTTCGCAGGGCTCGCGGCCGACTACAAAGTCGAGCACGAGGCTGAGATCGGCCTCAGAGCGGCCTGCACCGCGGCGGCGATCGCGGTTGGGGAAAGCGGCCCGGTTCCCGCCGCGGCGGAGCTGCCCCCGCCGCCGTCCCAGGACATCGACTTCGACCAGCTCGACGAGGGCGAGAGAGATCTCGCACTCTCACTCGCCTGGTTCGGGCGCAGGCCCTTCGACCTGGAAGACGCCAGGGAGGCGACCGCCGTCCAGAGCCTCTCCGAGAGGCAGGTCTCCACCGTCGCCACGCCGATTCCCGGCGGTGGCGCGACGACCTTCGAATTGCGGCCGCGACTGATCGCGGTGGAGTCCTCGCCCCAGGTGCCGGCTCGGGTCTGCGACTACCTGATCCGCCTGGGTCGGGCCTCTGAGGCGGCCATCGAGCGCTGGCCCGAGCGGGCCGTGCAGCTCCTCGGCGACCGCTCGATCGAGATCGAGCGACGGCTCGAGCTGGCGCCCCTGCTGACCGAGCCGTGCAGCGACCGGGGCTTGGCCGAGGAGCTGGCGACCGCGATGGAGCGACTCTGCAAGGAGGCGGGCGGCCTCGTCGACCCGCAGTTGGCGTTGCTCGAGATCGAACGCGGCCGCCTGCTCACTCACCTCGGACGGCTACGGGAGGCCGACACGGCTCTGCGCCCGGTCGCCGCCACGCGCCGGCGCAAGGGCGAGTGGCCCGCCCGCTGCGCGCGTGCCCACCTGCGCCTCGCGATCGTGGCCGCACAGAAAGGCGATTCCATCCGCGCGGGGAGCGAGGCCGAGCTGGCGCGGAAGGTCTCCGGCGGCGAGCTGGAGGCCCGGGTGGAGGCCTTCTACGGCTGGGAGGCGCTCTACGCCTCGCGTTTCAAAGGGGCGGTCGAGCGTTTCGAGGCGGCCCGCCGCGCCCATCGCGACGCCCCTCAGTTTGCCGACGCCACCTTGGGCCTCGCCCACGCCTGGCTGCGGCTCGGCTACCTCGACCGGGCGGAAGGGCTGCTCGGCGAAATCGACCCGTCTGGGTTGCGCCGCCACACCTGGGGCCACATCGTTCGGGTCAGGGCGGCGATCCGGTACCTCCGTCGCCAACCCGGCGAGGCGATCGAACTGCTGGACAAAGCTCTGTTGCAGGCCAGCTCGGGGATCTCGGTCGCGAGTGCGCCACTGCTCCAGACGCGGGCGATCCTGCACGTGGCGACGGGTGACGCCAACGCGGCAGAGGAAGACCTGGAGCGCAGCATCGCGCTCTTCGAGGGCGGCTTCGGCGACCTGCACGTCGCCCTCACGCACTACGTGCATGCCCTGATCCTCGAGGCGCATGCGGCCGGCGAGAGGGGCGCGACCGCCAAACGGCATCGCGAGGAAGCCAGGCAGGCAGCGGAGCAGAGCGTTGTCGAGAGCGCCGAGAGCCCTTGGCGCAGGGCGCGAACGGAGACGTTGCTGGGCCGACTCGAGCTGCGCGCCGATCGCCAGGCACTCGCGGCACATCTGCGGGCGGCTGTCGCCGCGCATCGCGAACTCGGCGTCTGCTGCCCCGACATCCTCGCCGAGACCCTGGCTCTCACCGCCGAGGCCGCCGCGGCCTGGCGCATGCCGGTCGAGCGCCGCGACCTGCAGTCGCTTGTCGCAGCCCTCTCGCCCGCTGAGGATCCCGCGGAATTCGCTCTCGACGACCTGCTCGCGCGGGTCGAGGAGGTGATCGCCCGGGTCGAGGCCGAGGCCCCGCCCGAGGCGCGCGCACCGGTGACCGGCATCAAGGCGCTGGGGCGGCTCGGTGAGACGATCGTGCGTGGCTGGGGCGCACTCCCGGTGCGCCGGCCCCAGGTCTCGCTCCGCGTCGTCCTGCCCCGTTCGGGCGAGGTTCTGCCCGAGGGCGTCTATGACCTCAAGCCGCCGGGCGACCTTTCGCTGGTTCCGCATTCTCCGACCGATACCGCGAAGCTGATCGAGGCCGGCGCGGAACGGCGCTTCGTCGGCCGCAATGCCGGAGCCGTTCTGATCGCCTCAACCCCTCGCGGCGAGAATGGCGAGGAGGCTCCGGCCGAGCGTCTCTATCTGCTCTTGGGCGAATGGGTGGCGGAGCTGAAGGCGGCGGCGCGCGAGCTCGGCACGGTGGTCACCGAGCCGATCGCCGTCGACCGCGAGAAGCTCGAGGCACTCGACGGCAACAGGTCGCGAGTCGTCTTCGCTCTGGCACTCGCCGAGATGCCGGACTTTTCCTGAGGCCGGCCGGGCCGCTGGGGCTCAGCCGCAGCCGGTGTTGTTGCCGCAGGAGCTGCAGGTGTAGCAACTGCCCGTGCGCTGCATCATGCCGCCGCACTGCTCGCAGGCGGGGCCGAGGTCGAGGCCGGACATCTTGGCCGGGACCACCGGCGGCGTTTCGGTGAAAGCCGCTGAGGCCGGCACGGGCTTGGACTGGCCGTTGCCGCCGTTGGCCGGGCCGGCGGTGCCGCCGCTGGTGTCGATGCCGAGGCCGAGCTGGGTCGTCTCGGCGTCGCGCTTGGCGCGCACCTCCGGAGTGAGGATGCCGAGATCCTCGAGCACGTCGGTGTCCTCGATGAAGCGGCTGCCGAGCCAGCGCATGATGTAGTCGGGCATCGACTTGGCGAAGGGGATCTCCGGGTTGCCGGTGATTCCCTCCGGCTCGAAGCGCATGTAGCTGAACTTGCGCACGAAGGTTTCCAGCGGCACCCCGTACTGGAGGCCGATCGAGATCGCCGTGGCGAAGGCGTTGAGCAGCCCCCGCATCGTCGAGCCCTCCTTGCCGATGTCGGTGAGGAAGATCTCGCCGACGTTGCCGTCCTCGTACTTGCCGGCGGTGATGTAGCCCTCGTGGCCGGCGATCGAGAACTTGTGGGTGATCGATTCGCGCTCGCGCGGCATCTTCTTGCGCACCGGTGCGGGCGGCGCCTCGGTCTCGGTGCCCTTTTCCTCCTGCGCGTCGGTGCGCAGCGCCTGCGCCGTCTTCGAGCCGTCGCGGTAGATCGCCAGAGCCTTGAGGCCGCCCTTCCAGCCGCGCGTGTAGGCGTCGGCGATGTCCTCGATCGTCGCCGTCTGCGGCAGGTTGACCGTCTTCGAGATCGCCCCCGAGATGAAGGGCTGGGTCGCGGCCATCATGTCGATGTGGCCGGTGTGGGTGATCGCCCGCTCTCCCACCGCGACGTCGAAGACCGGCAGGTGCTCGTCCTCGAGGCCGGGAGCGCCGACGATCGTGCTGTTCTCGGTGATGTAGGCGGCGATCTGCTCGACCTGGGGCTCGGCATAGCCGAGCGTGCGCAGCGCCAGCGGCACCGATTTGTTGGTGATCGTCATCTGGCCGCCGCCGACCAGCTCCTTGAACTTGACCAGCGAGAAGTCGGGCTCGATCCCGGTCGTGTCGCAGTCCATCAGGAAGCTGATCGTCCCGGTCGGCGCCAGCACCGTCGCCTGCGCGTTGCGGTAGCCGTGCTCCTCGCCGAGCTCGACCGCCTCGTCCCAGGA
>JBIOVV010000021.1:0-9212 GCA_044867925.1 Solirubrobacterales bacterium
CCGGCGCGCGCCGGCGCTTCAATCTGGCGGCAGGCGCTCGCTGCCTGCTGGTGATGGGGGGCAGTCAGGGCGCCCGCTCGATCAACATGGCCGCGATCGAGGCGTTCGCCGAGGGCGAGAGCGCCCGCAAGCGCGACTTCCACGTCCTCCACCTGGCGGGCCGGCGTGACTACGAAGAGCTGAGGCAGCGGCTGACCGCGGTCAACGTCGAGCGCTACACGCTGCTCTCCTACGAGCCCGATCTCGGTGACGTCCTTGCCGCCTGCGACCTGGTCCTCGCCCGCTCCGGCGGCTCGATCTTCGAGGTCACGGCGGCCGGCCGGCCGGCGATCCTCGTGCCTTATCCCTACGCGACCGCCGACCACCAGAGCGCCAACGCCGCCTGGATGGCGAAAGCGGGCGCGGCGGAGGCGATCGAGGACTCGGCTTTGAGCGCGCCGCTGCTCGGCGAGCGCGTCGCCGCGTTGCTGGGCGACGCGACGCGGCTGGCCGCGATGTCCGCAGCATCGGCGGCGCTGGCCCGTCCCGACGCGGCGCGACGGATCGCCGACGAGGTCTTGGCGGCCACCCGATGAGCTTCCGCTGTGCCTTTGCCCCGTCATGCATCGCCAGCGAACAGGGGAGGCTGTCTTGAGCGCCTGGACTCGGCGGCGGCTGCACTTCATCGGCATCGGCGGCGCCGGGATGAGCGGGCTGGCGCTGGTCTGCGCCGAGCTCGGCGCGACCGTGAGCGGCAGCGACCGGGCCGACTCCTCTTATATGGAGCGCCTGCGGGTCGCGGGGCTTGGCCCGGTGGTCGGTCACGATTCCGGCAACCTGCCCGAGGGAGCCGAGATCGTCGTCTCCACGGCGATCGGCGAGGACAACCCCGAGCTCGCGCTCGCCCGTGAGCGCGGCATCGAGCCGATCCACCGCGGTGCCCTGCTGGCAGAGCTCTGCGCCGAGAAGCGCCTGATCGCCGTCGCCGGCACCCACGGCAAGACGACGACGACGGCGATGCTGGTCTGGGCGCTGCGGGCGCTCGGCGCCGACCCTGCCTTCTTCGTCGGCGGCGAGGTGCCGGGGCTCGACGGCGACGGCGAAGCGGTCAACGCCGGCTGGGGGAGCGGGGAGTGGGTCATCGCCGAGGCGGATGAGAGCGACGGCAGCTTCCTCGAGCTCAAGCCCGAGATCGCCGTCGTCACCAACGTCGAGATGGACCACCACAGCCGCTGGGGCTCTGAAGCGGAGCTGCGCGCCGCGTTCGACGAGTTCGTCGCGGACGCCAGAGCGGTCGTCGGGCCCGAGTCGAGCGCGGCCCAACCCGAGCTGGGCGTGCCGGGCCGGCACAACGTCCTCAACGCGCGAGCCGCGATCGCCGCGGCCGAGCAGGCAGGCTTCGATCCGGACAAGGTCGCCCGAGCCCTCGGCGACTTTCCGGGGGTGAAGCGGCGGCTGGAGCTGAAGGGCTCACGCGGCGGGACGCGCATATACGACGACTACGCCCATCACCCGACCGAGGTTCGCGCCGCCCTCTCGGCTCTGCGCGAACAGCGGCCCGGGCGCCTGATCGCCGTCTTCCAGCCGCACCTCTACTCGCGCACCAAGGTCTTCGGCGAGGCCTTCGGCGCCGCCCTGGCGCTTGCCGACGAAGCGGTCGTCCTCGACGTCTATCCGGCGCGGGAGCAACCGGTCGGCGAGCTGGCCGGCGTCAGCGGCCTGCGGGTCGCCCAGGCCGCGGCGGAGCGGATGGGTGGACGCCGGGTCGTCTGGCTTCCCGGCGCAGGCGGCGCGGCGGCGGGCGCCCTCGCCCGTCTGCTGGATCAGAACCATGCGCTGGGCATTGAGGATCAAGTGCTGGTCACGGTGGGCGCCGGCGATGTCTTCCGCTTGGGCGAGGCCCTGGTCGATGGGAGCCGCAGATGAGCTTCCGCTGCGCCTTTGCATGGGTAGACGGCCAAGACGAACAGGGGAAGCCGTGAGCGCGCCACCGGTCGGAGTGAAGCCCGACTTCCCCCTCGCCCGTTTGACCACGGTGCGCACCGGCGGCGCCGCCGACTGGTTCGCCCGCCCCCGTGGCGAGGCCGAGTTGCTGGAGCTGCTTGCCTGGGCCGCCGGCGAAGGCTTGGAGCTCGGCGTCGTCGGCTCGGGCTCGAACCTGCTCGTCGCCGACGATGGGTTCCGCGGGCTGGCCCTCAAGCTCGACGGCGAGCTCGCCACGATCGAGCGCGAGGGAGAGGGGCTGCTCTGCGGCGGCGGCGCCCGGCTGCCTTCGGCTTCGGCCAAGGCGGCCGGCTGGGGATTGGCCGGGATCGAATTCGGCGTCAACATCCCGGGCACGGCCGGGGGGGCGGTCAAGATGAACGCCAACGCCTATGGGGGGCAGCTGGCCGAGGTGCTCGAGTGGGTCGAGGTCTGCACGGCGACGGGGACGGACCGCCGGGAGCCGGGAGCGCTCGGCTTCTCCTATCGCGCCTCGAACCTGGCGCCCGGCGAGGTGGTCGCGCGGGTCTCGTTTTGCCTGCGTGCCGACGAGCCGGCGGCGATCCGGGCGCGGCTGGAGGAGATGCGCGGCAAGCGCCGCGAAGCCCAGCCGTCCGGCATCAAGACCTTCGGCTCGACCTTCAAGAATCCCGACGACCCGCGGGCCGGGGGTCGCAGCGCCGGGCAGCTGCTGGAGGCGGCGGGATGCCAGGGGCTCCGGCACGGCGGCGCGCGCTTCTCGCCCAAGCACGCCAACTTCGTCGAGAACGCCGAAGGGGCGACCACCGCCGAGGTGCTCGCCCTGATGGCGGAGGGTCGCCGCCGCGTACACGAGCAGTTCGGGGTGGCGCTGGAGCCCGAGGTGCAGGTGCTCGGCGAGCTGCGCTGGCCGGAGGGTTGGGAGCTTTGAGACGGGCGCTTCTCGCCGCCACCGGCCTGGTCCTGCTTGCGGTCATCGCCTACATGCTCCTGCTGAGAGAGACGACCGTGGCTCCGACCTTCGTCGCTTCGCAGCCGGTCGCTGCGATCGGCAGTGGCGAGGACGCCGTTGCGGTCGCCGCCAACGGCGCGGTTCTCGACGGCTGGCCTCCTCCCGAGGACGGCAGCCTGCCCCGCCTTCCCCTCGACGCTCCCCCCGAGGGCTCGCGCCTCAAAGGCCCGATCCTGGAACAGGTGCGGGTTCTTGCCGCCGCCCCCGCGGCCCTGCTGCCCTACGTAGAGGGAAGCTATCTCGGCGAAAGCGGGGTGGACGTCGATCTCACCTCCGGGATCGAACTTCGCTTCGGCAGCTCGGTAGATGCAGCACGGAAGTGGCGGGCTGCCGCTGCGGTCCTCGCCAGCCCGGAAACCACGTCGCTCGATTATGTAGACCTGCACGCCCCGGGGCATGTCTCCGTAGGTGGCTCTGGGCATACGCTTCCGCCTCTTCCCTAAACCCTCGACCACAGGGTTAGGTATGCGCAACCCTCAAGTAACCCTTGAGATATTCCCTTTGCACGATGCTGCCCGAGTGTTTGACAGACCCCGGGAAATACCCTACGTTGAGCGCAATTTCCGCGGTTACAGCGTACCCTTGAACTCTCAAGCATTGCTGTAGCTTCGGACAGAACAAGGCTCAACTCAACACCCAGTCCTGACGGACCGGGACATATCCAGCCCCCACCGGGACTGGGCTTGGAGAAATCGGGAGATGGAATCCACATACCTCGCGGTGATCAAGGTGGTCGGCGCCGGCGGCGGCGGCACCAACGCCGTCAGTCGCATGGTCGACGCCGGCATTCGCGGTGTCGAGTTCGTCGCCGTCAACACGGACGCTCAGGCGCTGCAGGCATGCGACGCCGACATCAAGCTCTCGATCGGGCAGGAGCTGACCCGTGGCCTCGGCGCCGGCGGCAACCCCGAGGTCGGGGCAGGCGCGGCGGCGGAGAGCCGCGACGAGATCAAGGAGGCGCTGAAGGGCGCTGACATGGTCTTCGTCACCGCGGGCGAGGGCGGCGGCACGGGAACCGGCTCGGCGCCAGTGATCGCCGAGATCGCCAAGGAAGAGATCGGCGCGCTGACGGTCGGCGCGGTGACCAAGCCCTTCGAGTTCGAGGGCAAACGACGCATGCAGCAGGCGCTCGAGGGCATCGAGAAGCTGCGCAACAACGTCGACACCCTGATCATCGTTCCCAACGAGAAGCTGCTGCAGGCGGTCGAGCGCCGCACCAGCGTGCTCGAGGCCTTCCGCCAGGCCGACGACATCCTGCGCCAGGGCGTGCAGGGCATCACCGACCTGATCACGATCCCGGGCTTGATCAACCTCGACTTCGCCGACGTGCGCACGATCATGCGCGACGCCGGCTCGGCCCTGATGGGAGTCGGCTCCGCCTCCGGCGAGGCCCGCGCGCTCGACGCCGCCAAGGCGGCGATCACCTCGCCGCTGATCGAGGAGTCGATCAAGGGCGCCACCGGGATGCTGCTCAACATCACCGGCCCCGAGGATCTCGGCCTCTTCGAGGTCAACGAGGCTGCCCAGCTGGTCCAGGCCGAGGCCGACGACAACGCCAACATCATCTTCGGCTCGGTCGTCGACCAGTCGATGAAAGACGAGGTGCGGGTGACGGTCATCGCCACCGGCTTCGAGGGCTTCGAGCTGCTCGCCCGCTCGCCGCAGCGGGTGCGGCGGCGCTACGAGAGCCGGCCGCGGATCTCGGCTGAGGACACCGACATTCGCAAACTGCGGGTGAGCGACGACGACATCGACGTGCCGGGGTTCCTCAAAGAGTAGGCCCGGGGGGTGGGGGTCATTCGGTGCCCCTCCCCCAGAGACCGTTGCGCAGCAGGGTGTTGGTGGCGATTCGGGGCGTGGTCCCTGAGCCTCTGCGGGAGGGACACCGAATGACCTCTGACGCTCTCAGAGGTCCAGCTCGTAGTAGAGCATTCGGGGGCCGTCGGGGGGGCCTTCGTGGTTGGTGAAGCTTCGGCTCTCGTAGAGGGCGCGGGCCTCGGTGTCAGTTTCTCCGGTGGTCAGCTCGAAGTGGTCGGCGCCCAGTTGGCGGGCGAGCTCGATTGCTCTGTCGAGGAGGGCGCCGCCGATTCCTTGGCCGCGGTGCTCGGGGGCTACGTAGAGCTCTTCGAGGTGGGTGTCCTTTGCTTGGGACCAGAGGGAGGGGCGGAGGCGGAAGAGGGCGAAGCCCTGGGGTGGGTCGCCGGCCAGGAGGACCGTGATCTCCTCGCTCTCGAGCAGTTCGCCGAGGCGCTCGGTGAGGGTCGGAACGCCTGGGGTGAAGTCCTCGTATTCGCTGTTGAAGTCGTGCAGAAGCTGGGCGACGGCTGCCGCGTCCGCGACGGCGGCCCGGCGGATTTCGCTCTGGGGTGCTCCGGCCATCCTCATGCTGAGCTTGCCACAGCTCTTCAAATACGCTGCCGCGCGTGGCTGACGCGACACTGCGACGCACTCCCCTCTACGAGCGGCACGCCGACCTCGGCGCCAAGCTCGTTCCCTTCGCCGGCTGGGAGATGCCGGTCACCTACGAGGGGATCCGCGAGGAGCACGCCGCCGTGCGCACGCACGCGGGCATGTTCGACGTCTCGCACATGGGCGAGGTCGAGGTCGAGGGGCCGGGCGCGCTCGCCTTCCTGCAGCGCCTGCTCTCCAACGACTTGGCCAAGCTCGAGATCGGCGGGGCTCAGTACTCCTGCCTCTGCAACGAGGAGGGCGGCGTCCTCGACGATCTCTTCGCCTACCGGCTCGGCGGCGACCGCTACCTGATCGTCACCAACTCGGCCAACCACGCGGCCGACCTGGCCTGGCTGGGGCGCTGGAGCCGCGGCTTCGACGTCACCGTGCGCGACGTCGCCGATCGCTACGCGATGCTCGCCGTGCAGGGGCCGCACGCCCGCGCCATCGTCACTCGCGCCCTCGGCGTGGCGCTGCCGGCGCGGATGAGGATCGCGCCGGTGCGGCTCGGCGACCGCCCGGCCCTTGCCTGCGGCACGGGCTACACCGGGGAGGACGGGGTCGAGCTCTTGATCGACCCCGCGATCGCGCCGGCGATCTGGGCCGAGCTGCTCGACGCCGGCGTCGTCCCCTGCGGGCTAGGCGCCCGCGACACGCTGCGTCTCGAGGTCTGCTTCCACCTGCACGGCAACGATCTGACGCCGGAGCGCAACCCGATCGAAGCCGGGCTCGGCTGGTGCTGCGCCGAGGCGACCGGGTTCGTCGGCGCCGAGGCGGTCGCCCGGATGCGCCGCGAGGGCCCGGCGGAGAAGCTGGCGCCGTTCAAGATCGAGGGCGCCGGGATCCCGCGCGAAGGCAATCCGGTCCTCTCCGGCGGGGAGCCCGCCGGCATCGTCAGCTCGGGCACCTTCTCTCCCTCGCTCGAGCTCGGCATCGGCATGGCCTATCTGCGGGCCGAGCTCGCTGAGCCCGGCGCCGAGGTCGAGATCGACGTGCGAGGCAAGCATCGCCCCGCCCGGATAGCTTCCAAGCCCCTCTACCCCTCGAAAGGATGACGTTGGCCGACGCGAGCTACCCCGACGACCTGCTCTACCACGACCAGCACGACTGGGCCCGGCTCGACGGGGACGGCCATGCCGTCTTCGGGATCACCTGGTACGCCCAGGACAGCCTCGGCGAGGTCGTCTTCTACGACGCCCCCGAGGTCGGGGCGACGATCTCCAAAGACGCCTCCTACGCTGAGGTCGAGTCGGTCAAGGCCGTCTCCGACGTGATCGCGCCCCTCTCCGGGGAGATCGTCGAGGTCAACGACTCGCTCGAAGACACGCCGGAGAAGATCAACGAGGACCCCTACGGCGAGGGCTGGCTGGTCAAGGTCAAGCTGACCGCGCCGGAGGAGACCGGGGCGCTGCTCGGCGCCGCCGAATACCGCAAGCTGCTCGAGAGCAGCTAGCGCGGGCCCGCCCCTGGCTTCCGTAGCCTTCAGCGCGTGACCCGCTACACCTCAGTCACCGACGCCGACCGGGCGGAGATGCTTGCCGCGATCGGCGTCGACTCGGTCGACGATCTCTTCGCCCAGATCCCCGCGGCGCTGCGGCTCGGGCGCCCGCCGGCGCTGCCGGAGGGGATGAGCGAGGCCGAGGTCTTCGAGCGGCTGGCGGGGTTGGCGGCGCGCAACGAGGACGCCGAGCGGCAGGTCTGCTTCCTCGGCGCCGGGATGTACGACCACTACGTGCCGGCGATCGTCGACGCGATCACCCAGCGCTCCGAGTTCCTCACCCCCTACACGCCCTACCAGCCGGAGATCTCCCAGGGCGGCTTGCAGGTGATGTTCGAGTTCCAGACCGCGATGTCGGAGCTGACCGGGCTGCCGGTCTCCAACGCGGGCCTCTACGAGGGGCCCTCCTCGGTCGCCTCGGCCGGCTACCTGGCGATGGCGGCGACCAAGCGCAAGCGCTTCGTCGTCTCGCGCGGCCTGCACCCGCACAGCCGCGAGACGCTCGCCACCTACTCCCGGGGCTACGGCGCCGAGCTGGTCGAGGTCGGCCTCGAGGGCGGCCTGACCGATGCCGCCGGGCTTAGCGCCGCCGTCGATGACCAGACCGCCGCCGTCTTCCTGCAGAACCCGAACTTCCTCGGCGCGATCGAGGACGTCGAGGCGCTCGGCGCGGCCGCGAGGGAGCACGGGGCGCTGCTCGTCGTCGCCTGCGACCCGATGACCCTCGGCGTCCTCAAGCCGCCCGGCGAGTGCGGCGCCGACATCGCCCTCGGCGAGGGCCAGCCGCTGGGCAACCGGCTCGACTTCGGCGGCCCCTCCTTCGGTTTCTTCTGCGCCGGCGAGGAGCAGATCCGCCGCATGCCGGGCCGGATCGCCGGCGAGACCGACGACGTCGACGGCCGCCGCGGCTTCGTCCTCGCCCTGCAGACCCGCGAGCAGCACATCCGCCGCGAGAAGGCGACCAACAACATCTGCACCGCCCAGGCGCTGAACGCGCTCGGGGCCATGGTCCACCTGGCCTGGCTCGGCCGCGAGGGCTTCCGCGAGCTGGGCGAGCTGCTGGTCCGCCGCACCGCCTACGCCCGTGAGCGGCTCGCCGCCGTCGACGGAGTCGAGCTGCTGCATGAGGCGCCGGTCGCGCGCGAGTTCGCGGTTCGCCTCGGTGCTCCGGTCGAGCGCGTGCTCGAGCGCTGCGCCGAGCGCGGCATCGCCGCGGGCTATCCGCTCGGCCGCGAGTACCCCGAGTACGAGGACGGTCTGCTCGTCGCGATCACCGAGCGCCGCACGAAGGCCCAGATCGACGCCCTCGCCGACGCCATCCAGGCTGAGGTCGGCGGGTCGGTCGCAAATAGTGCGACTAAGTCGCCAGAGAGCGTGAGTTGATGGCCCTCACCGAGACACCGATGCAGGCCGAACGCGCCAGGACGATCTACGAGAAGTCGAAGCCGGGACGGCGCGCCGCTGTGCTTCCCGACGCCGAAGTGCCGGAGCCGCCGCTCGAGGAGCTGATCCCCGCCGGCCTGCTGCGCGCCGAGCCGCCGCGCCTGCCCGAGATCGCCGAGCCGGAGATCGTCCGCCACTACAACAAGCTCTCGCGGCGCAACTTCGACCTCGACAGCGGCTTCTACCCGCTCGGCTCCTGCACGATGAAGCACAACCCGCGGCTCAACGAGCGGGTCGCGGCGCTGCCCGGCCACGCTCGTCTGCATCCCGCCCAGGACCCCAGGCACGCCCAGGGCGCGCTGGAGCTGATGTGGCTTCTGCAGGAGTCGCTGGGGGAGATCTGCGGCCTGCCCCACGTCAGCCTGCAGCCCTCGGCCGGCTCCCACGGAGAGCTCGCCGGCCTGCTGCTGACGCGCGCCTACCACGCCGATCGCGGCGAAGAGCGGACCAAGGTGCTCGCTCCCGATACCTCGCACGGGACCAACCCCGCTTCGGTGACGATGGCCGGCTACGAGGTGGTCAAGGTCGCCACCAACGAGCGCGGCGGGGTCGAGATGGACGATCTGCGAGCGAAGATCGACGCGGGCCCCGACCAGGTCGCCTGCCTGATGCTGACCAACCCCAACACGCTCGGGCTCTTCGACGAGAACATCGCCGAGATCGCCGGGCTGATCCACGCGGCGGGGGGGACGCTCTACTACGACGGCGCCAACCTCAACGCCGTGATGGGTCACTCGCGCCCCGGCGACATGGGCTTCGACATCGTCCACGTCAACCTGCACAAGTCCTTCAGCCAGCCGCACGGCGGCGGCGGCCCCGGCGCCGGGCCGATCGCGGTCTCCGAGCGGATCGAGCCCTTCCTGCCGC
>JBIOVV010000022.1:0-7049 GCA_044867925.1 Solirubrobacterales bacterium
GACGAGGAGTCCTCATCGGCGACAGGACCCGCGGCCCCGGCGCCCTCGACCTGAGCGTCTTCCTCTGCCTGGGAGACTCCCTCGGCATCCACAGCTTCGGGCTCAGCCGCAGCCGTCGGCGCCGAGATCAGCTCCTCGTCGATGCCCCAGCGCCGCTCCGCCACGCGCGCCGCCTTGCCGATGCGGCCGCGCAGGTAGTAGAGCTTGGCCCGGCGCACGGCACCGCGCGCGGCGATCTCGAGCTTCTCGATCTTGGGCGAATGCAACGGGAAGGTCCGCTCGACTCCGACTCCGAAGGACTGCTTGCGAACGGTGAAGGTCTCGCGCACTCCCGAGCCCTGCCGCCGCAGGACGATCCCCTCGAACACCTGGGTGCGGCGACGGCTGCCCTCGACGACCTGGAAGTGGACGCGAACGCGATCGCCTGGGTCAAAGGAAGGGAGCCCCTTCCTCAGCTGACCACGCTCGATGTCGTCGATGACGCTGCTCATGCGAAAAAAGACCGCCGGGCCCGGTCCGGGCGCCGCGCGGTGGCGGAATGGTAGCTACTCCGGCTTTTTTTCGAACTGCTCGGCCCGGGCCCTGCTCTGCTCCAGCCGCCAGAGCCGCACCCGCTCGTGGTCGCCGGAGACCAGCACGTCCGGCACCTGCCAGCCGCGATGGGCGGCGGGACGGGTGTAGTGGGGGTACTCGGGCATTCCCTCGAGCAGCTGGCTGAACGACTCCTCGACCGCGCTCTGCTCGTGCCCCAGGGCGCCGGGCAGCTTGCGCATCACCACGTCGGCGAGGACCATCGCCGGCAGCTCGCCCCCCGCCAGCACGTAGCGCCCGATCGAGACCTCGTCGTCGGCGAAGTGCTCGTGCACCCGCTCGTCGAACCCCTCGTAGCGCCCGCAGAGCACCGCCAGATGCGGCTCCCGCGTCAGCTCGTCCGCCAGCTCGTCGTCTAGTAGGCGCCCGGTCGGCGTGAGCAACACCGTTCGCGGCTTTTCCCCATGCGGATAGGCGGCCTGCAGCGCCGCATCGACAACATCGACCCGCAAAACCATCCCCGCCCCACCTCCATAGGGCGCATCGTCAACCTGTCCCGCCCCCAACGGAGTCGTATCTCGATAGTTGAACAACCGCAGCTCATTCCCCTCGGCCAGCGCGTTCTGCACCGACCGCTGCGACCTGAACCAGTCGAACGCCTCGGGAAAGAGCGAAAAGATGTCGAGCTTCATGAGCCACCCCAGCTAAGGCTGAAAGGCTGGATCGACGAGAGGCTGGGAATCATGGTGTCGGCCTGGATCGGGGTTCGGGATGGGGATGAAGCGTCTTGTACTTTGTCGGCGCCAGCCTCGTGGCGCCAGCGGTCCACTCTCCACCGAAAAAGTTAAGCGGAATCCCCATCCCGAACCCCGCTCGTTTCGTCAGTCAAGAATGTCGACGATAACCCGTCGATCGAGCCGCACAGCCGCCGCTTTCGCAATCGTCCGAATCGCGTTGGCCACCCGGCCGCCCTTGCCGATCACACGTCCCAGGTCGTCCTCGGCCACGCTGATCTCGTAAACCAGGTCGCCTTCCTCTTCCAGCTCCTCGACGACGACCGCGGACGGGTTCTCGACCAGCGAGCGGACCAGGAACTCCAGCAGCTCGGTCACGCCAGCCTCAGCTACCGGAGGCGGGAATGCCCTTGGTGCGCAGCAGCGTGGCGACGGTCTCGGACGGCTGGGCGCCGTGCTCGAGCCAGTGACGAGCACGGGCCTCGTCGAGCTCGATCGTCGAAGGCTCGGTCTGCGGGTTGTACTGCCCGATCGTCTCGATCGTGCGCCCATCGCGCGGCGAGCGCTTGTCGGCGACGACGATCCGCCAGATCGGGTTCTTCTTGGACCCGACTCGTCTGAGTCTGATTCGAACTGCCATGGACTGCGGCAGGTTAGCGCCTACGGACCTTTGGGCGCGGTGCTCCCCCGGTCATCTGGGCCAGCTGCTGCGCGTCGGGCATCTTGCCAGAGGCGACGTGGCGCATCATCTTGCGCATCTGGTCGAACTGCTTGACCAACTGGTTGACCTGCTGCACTTTCGTCCCCGAGCCGTTGGCGATGCGTTTGCGCCGCGACCCCTTGATCAGCGCCGGGTTGGCCCGCTCTTCCGGCGTCATCGAGAGGATGATCGCCTCGACCCGGTCGAGCTGGCCCTCGTCGACGTCGGCATTCTTCAGCTGCTTCATCGCCCCCATCCCCGGCAGCATGCCGAGGATGCCGCTGATCGGGCCCATTTTCCGCACCTGGCGCATCTGCTGGAGCATGTCCTCGAGCGTGAACTGGTTCTTCTTCAGTTTCTGCTCGAGGTCGAGCGCCTGCTTCTCGTCGATCTGCTGTTCGGCCTTCTCGATCAGGCTGAGCACGTCGCCCATGCCGAGGATGCGCGAGGCCATGCGGTCGGGGTGGAAGCGATCGAAGGCATCGAGCTTCTCGCCGGTGGAGGCAAAGAGGATCGGCTTGCCGGTCACCGCCTTGACCGAGAGCGCGGCGCCGCCACGGGCGTCGCCGTCGAGCTTCGACATCACCACCCCGTCGAACTCGGCCGCCTCCGCGAAGGACTCGGCGACGCCGACGGCGTCCTGGCCGGTCATCGCGTCGACGACGAGCAGCACGTCGTGCGGCACGATCCGCTTGCGGATCTTCGCCAGCTCGTCCATCAGGTCCTGGTCGACGTGGAGGCGGCCGGCGGTATCGATGATCAGCACGTCGCGGCGCTCCTGCTTGGCCTGCTCGAGCGCCCAGGCGGCGATCTCGACCGGGTCGGCGTCGGTGCCTTTCTCGTAGACGTGGGCGCCGACCCGGCCGCCGACCGTGACCAGCTGCTCGACCGCGGCGGGGCGATAGACGTCGCAGGCGGCGAGAGCGACGTCCTTGTGCCCGTTCTCGCGCAGGAAGCGGGCGAGCTTGGCGCAGGCGGTCGTCTTGCCGGAGCCCTGCAGGCCGGCCATCAGGATCACCGTCGGACCGCTGGAGGCGAAAGCGAGCTCGCTGCCGGTCCCGCCCATCAGCCCGGTCAGCTCCTCGTTGACGATCTTGATCACCTGCTGGCCGGGATCGAGGCTGCCCAGCACGTCGGCGCCGAGGCAGCGCTCCTTCAGCGTCTTGGTGAAGGTTTTGACGACCTTGAAGTTGACGTCGGCCTCGAGCAGGGCAAGGCGGATCTCGCGCATCGCCGCGTCGACGTCGGACTCGCTCAGCTTGCCGCGCGAACGGACCTCGGAGAGCGTCGCCTGCAACCGGTCTGAGAGCTGATCGAACACTGGACGCTGAGGTTACGGGGTGAGTTCGTGGTTAGTCGCGATATACGCGGAGAAACGGGAAGTCAGTCTTGGGCGAGGAGGGCGTTGGCGAAATCTGTGGGGTCGAAGGGGCGCAGGTCGTCGAGGGTCTCGCCGGTGCCTATGAGCTTTACGGGGATGCCGAGGTCGTCGGCGATGGCCAGGACGATGCCGCCCTTGGCGGTGCCGTCGAGCTTGGTCAGGACGACGCCGTCGACCTCGGCGGCCTCGGCGAAGACCTTGGCCTGGCGCAGGCCGTTCTGGCCGGTGGTGGCATCGATCGAGAGCAGGGTCTCGTGGGGGGCGCCGGGGAGCTGCTTGGCGATCACGCGCCGCACCTTGGCCAGCTCGTCCATCAGGTTGGTCTGCGTGTGCAGGCGGCCGGCCGTGTCGACGATGACGACGTCGGCGCCGCGGGCGCGGGCAGCCTCGACCGCGTCATAGGCGACTGCGCCGGGGTCGGCGCCCTCCTCGGAGCGGACCAGCTCGGCACCCGCCCGATCCGCCCACTCGGCGAGTTGCTCGGCGGCGGCGGCACGGTAGGTGTCACCGGCGGCGAGCACGACCGAGAGGCCGAACTCCTTCGAGAGGTGCCAGGCGATCTTGCCGATCGTCGTCGTCTTGCCGGTGCCGTTGACGCCGACCATCAGCAGCACGGCGGGCTCACCGCTGAGGTCGATCGGCGCTCGCGCCGTCGCCGCGACCTCGGCGAGAATCTCGATCAGGCGCGCCTGCACCGCCTCGCCGTCGGCGAGGACCTTGCCCGCCTCGACCTCGTGCTCGAGTCGTTCCACCACCTTGGCAGTGGTCGAGGCACCGGCGTCGGCGAGGATCAGCGCCTCCTCCAGCCGCTCCCAGGTCTCCTCGTCGATGCGGTCGAAGAAGCTGGCCGAGATCTCCTCGGTGAGCGCCTGGCGGCTCTTGGAGAGGCTCTCGCGCAGGCGGCGGAAGACGCCGCGGCGCTCGGTCTCGCCGCCCGACTCAGGCGAGGGGCTCGGCGCTGCTCGCTGCCCGAGGTCGAGAATCTCCTGCCAGCTCGTCGCCATCGACCGCAGAGGCTATCCCGGCTGCGGCGCGGAGCTCCTCCACGGCCGCCTCGATGTGATCGCCGATGCGGTCGATGTCGCCCATCGACTCGCGGTCGCCGAGCAGACCGAAGCCGATCGCGCCGTTGTAGCTGATGATCGCGATCGCCAGCGCGTGACGGCGGGCGAGGAAGCCGACCGGGTAGACCTCGACCAGCTCGCGGCCGCGCACGTAGAAGGGGATCTGCGGGCCCGGGAAATTGGTGACGAGCAGGTTGAAGAGCCGGGTCGAGAAGTTGATCGCCGCGGTCGGGCCGAGCAAGAGCGGCGGCGCGAAATCGCGGAACCAGTCGTTGAGGCCCCAGATCGCCTCGGCGCCGAGCGGCTGCTTGGACGCCTTCAGGTCGTCCATCGCCTTGGAGACGAAGCGAACCCGCTCGACCGGATCGGCGATGCCGACGGGAAGCGGCCCGCGCATCGCCGTCAGCTTGTTGCCCAGCTCGCCGTGCTGGTCTTCGGTGCGGATCGAGACCGGCACCAGCGCCTGCAGCTCGACGCCGTCGGTGTCGAGGCCGCGGTCGAGCATCCAGCTGCGCAGCGCCCCTGCTGTGACCGCCAGCGTGACGTCGTTGACGGTGGCGCCGAGCGTGTTCTTGATCTCTTTGAACTGCTCGAGATCGCAGCGAACGCCGTGGAAGCAGCGGTGCGGAGAGATGTCGACGTTGAGCGGCACCTTCGGCGCCGGCTTGGCGAGGTTCCAGGTCACCTCCCAGAGGCCGGCGAGACCGTCAGAGGCGCGCTTGCCCGCATAACGGGGGTGCCGGAACGCGGTGGCGAGCCAGCGACCGGCCCGCGCGAACATCTGCCCGAAACCACGCACGGCCTGCCCGACGAGCCCCATCCGCGAGGGCGCCCGCTTCGGCTTCCACGGCGCCGGCTCGGGCACAGGCTCGGTGGTCGGCTCGACGTCGAAGAGCAGCACGCCGATGTCGACGGCCGAGATCCCATCGGCCATCGCGTGGTGCGTCTTGTAGACGATCGCGAAGCGGTCGCCCTCCAAGCCCTCGACGAGGCAGAGCTCCCAGAGCGGCCGCGAGCGGTCGAGCGCCGGCGCGAAGGTCTCGGCGACGACGGCGCGGAACTGCTCGTCGCTGCCGGGAGCAGGCAGCTTCTTGCGACTGACGTGCTCGTGGACGTCGAACTCGGTGTGGTCGACCCAGAAGGGCCGACCGAGGCCCAGCGGCGGGTAGGAGAGGCGCTGGCGCAACCGCGGCAGCAGATGCAGGCGGCTGCGGATGCTGGCCAGGAACTCCTCGTGGCCGGGCGGCTCGCCCTCGCAGACCAGCACGGCGCCGATCGCCATGTGCCCATTGGACTTCTCGTTGGCCAGAAACGACGTGTCGAACGACGTCAACCGGTCCATGTGGCGCTGTCCCACAGTCCCTCCTTTCCTTCCCCGCGGACAGCGTAGCGTGGTCCCCGATCCGGGAACGTTCTGTTTTCCTTAAGCGAGCGGGTGCGCGCTAGGCGGCTTCGGCGGACCCGCGCCGGGGCGGGATGGCGGGGGGCTGCTCGCCGATCAGGCCCGGAGCGGCGACCCCATCGGCCTCTTGCTCCTCTGCCTCCTCCTCGGCAACGCCGGCGAAGGGCGGCGGCACGGCGGCGCTCTCAACCGCGGTGCTCTCCACCTGGCCGCCGTCTTCGGCGATTTCCCGGGGCAGGCGCCGCGAGACCACCTTGGTCACGCCGTCGCCCCCCATGCTGACTCCGTAGAGGACGTCGGCGGCGTCCATGGTGCGTTTCTGATGGGTGACGATGACGAACTGGGCGCGGTCGGAGAAGCGGCGGATCAGCTGCAGGAAGCGATCGATGTTGGCGTCGTCGAGGGCTGCCTCGACCTCGTCGAGGATGTAGAAGGGACAGGGCCGGGCGAGGAAGACGGCGAAGACGAAGGCGATCGCGACCAGTGACTTCTCGCCGCCGGAGAGCAGCGAGAGCTTGCGGGTCGACTTGCCGGCCGGCGTGACCTCGATCTCGACGCCGAACTCGTCGCGCTGCTCTTCGCCCTCCTCCTCGTCCTCCTCAGCCTCGACGTCTCCTTCGGCGCTCTCGCCCTTGGCGGCCGACTCGGCATCGGCAACCGCGCGCAAGCTCACCCGGCGCAGGCGGCCGCGGCCGCCGGGAAAGAGGTGCTCGACCATCTCCTCGAAGTTCTTCGCCGTCGCCTCGAAGGTCTGCTCGAAGGCGCGCTCGATCTCGCGGTCGATGTCGCGGATCAGCGCCTCCAGCTCGCGCATGCCGCGCTCGGTGTCCTCGCGCTGCGCCTGCAGCGACTCGACGTGCTCGCGGGCCTCCTCGTACTCCTGCTCGGCGAGCGGGTTGACCGGGCCGATCTGGGCGCGGCGGCGCTCCAGCCGCTCGAGGCGGCGATCGATCTCGGCGCGCTCCTCCGCGCCCAGCGCCGCGGTCGCCGGCTCGACCTCTTCGCCGAGCCGCTCGGCGATCGAGGCCAGCTCCTTGGCTGCCTCGGCGCGGCGGTCGCCCAGGTGCGCCGCCTCGACCTCGACCTCGGTGAGCCGGTCCGAGGCGGCGGTCATCTGCGTCTGCAGCTCGTACTCGCGCTGTGAGCAGGCGCGCATCTCATCGGCGATCTCGTCGCTGTCGCCCTCGCCGCCGACGACCCGCTGCTCGATTCGCTCGACCCGGGCGCGGATCGCGGT
>JBIOVV010000023.1:0-23108 GCA_044867925.1 Solirubrobacterales bacterium
CGAGCAGGTGGGTGGCAAAGCTGTGTCGCAGCGTGTGCGGGCTCATCTGGCCAGCCAGGCCGGCGGCCCGGGCGTTGCGCTGGACGATCTTGTAGAGGCCCTGGCGGCTCAGCGGGCCGCCGCGGAAGTTGACGAAGAGCCTCGCCTCGTGGCGTTCGCCGATCAGCTTGGGTCGACCGCCGCGCAGGTACGAGGAGATCGCCGCGATCGCCTTGCGGCCGAGCGGCACCAAGCGTTCCTTGCTGCCCTTGCCGCGTGCCCGCAGAAACCCCTCGTGCAGGTCGATGTCGGACAGCTCCAGCCCGATCGTCTCCGAGGCACGCAGCCCGCAGGCGTACATCACCTCGAGCAGGGCCCGGTCGCGCAGAGCGGTCGGCTCGTCGCCGCTCGGTGCCGCCAGCAGCTTCTGAACCTCGGCGTAATTGAGCACCTGGGGCAGCTTCTTGGCCCGGCGCGGCGCGCTCAGCGCCGCGGTCGGATCGTCGCCGATCAGCTCGTCGCGGCGCAGCTGCTTGTAGAAGGAGCGCAGGCAGGCGGCCTTGCGGTGCACGGTCGCCGCCGAGCAGGCGGGACGCCCGTCGCCGGTCGCCAGCTCGGCGAGGAACTCGCCGATGTCGGCGGGACCGGCCGTCAAGGCGTCGAGGCTGTGAGTCGAGAGGTACTCGCCGTACTGGTTCAGATCGGTGCGGTAGGCGTCGAGGGTGTTGCGTGAGAGCCCCCGCTCCAACTCCAGGTAGGAGAGGAAGTCGAGGACGAGGGACTCGAAGCGGGACTCGGTGCGCGGTGGATCGGCGACGACCATGGCGGGGAGGTTCTCCTCGGGACGGAGCATCCCTTGGTTGGCAAGGGACCGTGCGCTTGGCCGCGGGGCCCGTCGCGGTCTGAGGGAGGCCTGCGGGCGGGCGCAGGGCGTCCGTTCTCGGCCTCCCTCAGCCCACGCCACCCGCGGACGATGCGGCCAAGGCGCTTCCCGAGGCCAGGGCTGCAGCGAAGAAGAGGGGGTCCTCCGATATGGAGCGGCCCATCGTGCGGGACGGGAGGCCCGCTGACTCGTAGCCGGAGATGTCGGCTGGCGCCTCGTGGAGGCGATGTTTCCAGCCGGCTGCAGTGGCGAGGACGGCAATAGGGACGGGCTCGTTGGCGGGAACTGGGATCTCCACCGCGGCGAGGAGGAGTTGGAGGACGGTGAGGGTGTGGTGGCTCACGGGTTTGTGGCGCTCGCGGGGGTCGGCTGAGGAGAGGCGGGGCGAGAGCAGGGTTGGGAGGCCCAGAGCCAGCGAGGCGTGGGCGGTATCGAGGGCGGCGGTGCCGCCGTGGCCGAGGCGGGTCTCGGAGCCGATGATGCCGGGGCCGGGGCCGGCGATCACGGCGTCCCAGCCGAGCCCATGTGCAGCCGCATCGAGGGCGCCGGCGACCGAGATCGCCTCATGCTCGCCGCCATACGCCGGCGCAGCCGTGATGTGACCGCAGAGCAGTCCGCGCTCGCGCAGCTCGGCGACGTCGCGGCTGAGCGAGCCAGGGAGCGCCCCTCCTCCTGTCTGCACATAGCCGACCTTCAGCCCAGCAGCCCCCTCCATCGCCGCCCACACCGCGGGCGCCAAGTGCCCATGCACCGGCAGGACCAACACCGGCACCGGGTGCAACGTTTTTCGGCTCTCCCGGGACCCTAAGACGTTGCACCCCTCCACCGGCCCCTCCACCGGCCCCTCCACGGGCTCGACGGCGTGCTGAAGCGAGGAGTAGTTGAGCTTCATCACGTGCTCGTCGTTCTCTCCGCCCCCGCCCGCGAGGCCGCGGGTCAGGTTGACATGGACCACGTCGAAGCCGCCGGAGCCGAGCTTCAGGTCGAGCGCCTCGACGTTGACGACGACCTCGTCGCCCTCACGCATCTCCCCGAGCATCGACTCGTCCGCCCAGGCCGGGCGACGCTCGCCGTCGACCTCGACCGTCAGCGGCTCCTCGGCGACCACGATGCCGCGACGGAGCTTCAGCCGGCCGTTCACTGCACAGGCGCGGCGGCGGCCTCGGCGACGATGCCCTCGCAGACCTCGAGCATCGCGTCGAGGTTGCGGGCGCTGACCGACTCGTCCGGCGTGTGGTTCGCCTCGGTCCCGTTGGCGAGCAGGACGCAGTCGAAGCCGTCGACGATCAGCGCGTTGGCGTCGCTGCCGCCGCCGGTGGCGGTGCGCCGCGGCTCGACGCCGGCCCGCCTCAGTCCCGCCTCGGCCAATGCCAGCGCCGGCGAGGAGGGAGCGATCCTGTAGCCGCGGAAGAGCTCTTCGATCCGCACGTCGGCGTCGCAGCCGTACTCGCTGGCCCCCCAGGCGCAGGCATCGCTCAGCGCGCCGGCCACCTCGGCGGCCCGCCCCGAGTCGAGGCTGCGGGCCTCGGCGACGATCTCGCAGTGCCCCGGCACCACGTTGCCCGAGGTCCCGCCGGCGATCACACCGACGTTGGCGGTGGTCTCCTCGTCGAGCCGCCCCAGCTCCATGCGAGCGATCGCGGCGGCGGCGGCGGCGATCGCGCTGCTGCCGTCCTCGGGACGGATGCCGGCGTGGGCCTCGACCCCGACGAAGTCGGCCAGCACCCGCTGCTGGGTCGGCGAGCTGACGATCACCTCGCCGACCGCGCTGGCGTGATCGAGGACGAAGCCGCAGCGCGAGCGCAGCACGCTCGCGTCAAAGGCCTTGGCGCCGCGCAGGCCCTGCTCCTCCGCCACGGTCAGCAGCAGCTCGATCCCGACCGGCGGCGGCTCGCTCGCGTGCCGCGCGACAAGCTCCATGAAGACCGCCACCGCGGCCTTGTTGTCGGCGCCGAGGATCGTCTCGCCGGCGCTGCGAAAGACGCCGTCGGATTCGACCACCTCGATCTGGCCTTTGTGCGGAACCGTGTCGATGTGGGCGCAGAACATGACCCACTCGTCGCTCTGCCCCGGCAGCCGAACGAGCAGGTTGCCGGCGCCGGCTTGAGCCGGCCCGGCGGCGTCGTCCTCGCCCACCTCGAGCCCCAGCGCGCGCAGCTCGGCGATGACAGTGTCGGCGACCTCCCGCTCCTCCCCCGTAGGACTTCGAATCTCACAGAGCCGGACAAAAGTCTCGTGAAGCCTCTCCACGGCGGGACAGGCTAACCGGGATACAGCATGACTGAGGGACTGTCCCGGTAGGGATGGAACGTCTTGTACTTTTTCGGCGATTCCTCGCGGCGCCAGCCCAGCGCGTCCTACCGAAAAAGTTAAGTGGAATCCCTACCGGGACAGCCCCTGAACGGATTCGGCGTCCGGCAGCTCCGCCCCGTCCACAGGCCGCTCGCCTGCGTGGTGCGCCGCGGCGCCGACGAAGTCGCGGAAGAGCGGCTCCGGCCTGTTGGGCCGGGAGTTGAACTCCGGGTGGAACTGCGAGGCGACGAAGAAGGGATGGGCGGGCAACTCGACCATCTCGACCAGGCGCTCGTCGGGCGAGGTGCCACCGCAGACCAGGCCCTCGTCCTCGAGCCGCCGGCGCAGCTGGTTGTTGACCTCGTAGCGGTGACGATGGCGCTTGTAGATCACGGCCTCGCCGAAGATCTCACGGGCCCGCGTGCCCTCGTGCAGCTTGACCGGGTCGGCGCCGAGCCGCATCGTGCCGCCCATCTCGGAGACCTCCTTCTGCTCGGGCAGCAGGTCGACCACCGGGAACGGCGTCTCGGGATCGAACTCGGCCGAGTTGGCTCCGTCCATGCCGGCAACCGACCGGGCGAACTCGACCACCGCGATCTGCATGCCGAGGCAGATCCCCAGGTAGGGAATCTCGTGCTCGCGGGCGATCCGCGCCGCCGAGACCTTGCCCTCGATGCCGCGCTCGCCGAAGCCGCCCGGGATGAGGATGCCGTCGATGCCTTCGAGCCGCTCCTCGTCGAAGTTCTCGGAGTCGACCAGCTCGACCTCGACCTTGACGCCGTGGTGGATGCCGCCGTGCTCGAGCGCCTCGATCACCGACTTGTAGGCGTCGGCGAGCTGGATGTACTTGCCGACCAGGGCGATCCGCACCTTCCCCTCGGCCTCGTCGGCGCGCCTCACCATCGCCTCCCATTCGGAGAGGTCGGAGGAGGGCGCTTCCATCTCGAAATGGTCGAGAACCAGGTCGTCGACGCCCTCGGCGCGGAAGACCAGTGGCACCTTGTAGATGTTGTCGACGTCGTTGGCGGAGATCACCGCGTCGACGGGCAGGCTGGCGAAGAGGGCGATCTTCTCGCGGATCTCGCGGTCGAGGCGGCCCTCGGAGCGGCAGACAAGGGCGTGGGGCTGGATCCCGATCCGGCGCAGCTCGTTGACCGAGTGCTGCGTCGGCTTCGTCTTCAGCTCGCCGGCATGGCCGACGTAGGGCACCAGGGTCAGGTGCACGAACATCGAGCGCTTCGGCCCGAGGTCGGTGTAGAGCTGGCGGATCGACTCGAGGAAGGGCAGCGACTCGATGTCGCCGACGGTGCCGCCGATCTCGGTGATGACGAAGTCGACCGACTGCGACTCGGCGACGATCCTGATCCGGTTCTTGATCTCGTTGGTGATGTGCGGGATCACCTGCACCGTGGCGCCGAGGTAGTCGCCGCGGCGCTCGCGGTTGATCACCGAGTTGTAGACGGCGCCGGCGGTGACGTTGGAGGCGCGGGAGGTGTTCTCGTCGGTGAAGCGCTCGTAGTGGCCGAGGTCGAGGTCGGTCTCGGCGCCGTCCTCGGTGACGAAGACCTCGCCGTGCTGGAAGGGGCTCATCGTCCCCGGATCGACGTTGATGTAGGGATCGAACTTCTGCAGCTGGACCCGGTAGCCGCGCGAGCGCAACAGGCGGCCGATCGAGGCCGCGGCGATCCCCTTGCCGAGAGCCGAGACCACGCCACCGGTGACGAAAATGAAGCGTGTATCTCCTTGCGCGGGCCTGCTCATGCTCTGCCGAGCGAGTCTAGCCAGCGCAGTGGCGGAACCGATTCGATCGTCGCCGAAATCGAACGCAACTCTCCGTAAATGGTCAGTCCGGCGACGGCGGCGAGGGCGATCAGGCGCGCGTCGGCACCCAATGTCGTCAGCAGCCAGACCCCGCCGACGGCGCCGAGCAGGTTGGAGCCGGTGTCGCCCAGCATCGCCCGCTCGCGCAGGGTGAAGGCGGCGCCGACCAGCGCCGGCCCGGCGAAGACGCCGAGCAGCTCCAGCGGCGCGAGGGTCCAGGCGCCGAGGCAGAGCCCGGCGCCGAGCAGCAGCAGCCCCTTCTCCGCCCGCCCCGGCCGCAGGTCGAGCAGGTTGAAGAGGTTGGTGGCGAGGATCAGCAGCGCCACGTCGGCGACGTAGCGCCAGGATTCGAGCCCGCGGCCCGAGACCACGTAGGCCGCCAGCGCCAGCGCCCCCAGCGCCTTCACCGCTCCGGTCGAGAGGCTGCCCGAGCGCAGTGCGCGGGCATGCCCGCGCCAGCCCCTGGGCGCACTCGCCGCCTCGCCCCCGCCCAGCGAGTCGTCGAGGAAGCCGAGGAACGCGACCCCGAGCAGGTAGGGCATCCACTGGCGCAGCCCCGGGCTGAGCAGGTTGAGATCGGCGCGATCGTCGAGGAAGGCGAGCGGCGCCAGCGCAACCAGCGCCGCCGTCGCCAGCACGGCGCCGAGCGGGAAGGCGAGCCGGGCGCCGCGGTAGTTGACCCGGACCAGGCCGGCATCGAGCAGTCCCCGCACCCCCGCCGGCACGACCAGCAGGGCAACCGCGATCGCAACCGGAAAGCCGACCCAGGTCACCTCAGGTCACGACCCCGGCGGCGGCAGCAGGTCGGGCAGGAGGCGATCGGCGGAGCCCTTGACGCCAAAGCTGCCCTCGGCGCCGAGCAGGGCGAACACGGCCGCCACTTTGCCCGCCGTGGCGTCGATGTCGTCGACGCTCGCGAGGTCGTTGCCGGCGAAGAAGGAGACCGAAGAGGGTTCCGCGGTCGAGGTCTCGACCCCGACCGCCGGAGTGCGCGTGCCGGTGAGCCCGGCCATCAACGCCGTTTCGAGCGTCGCCGCCTTGGAGCGCTGCACGGGGCCCATCTCTTCCGGCGTCTGGCGGACGACGATGACACCGTCGAGGGCGCCGAAATTGCCGCTGGCGCGCGAGAAGAGGTGACTGCGGACGCGATCGAGCAGGGTGCCGCCGCGGACGATCTGCCGCCCGGCGCCGGTGCCGAAAGCGGCCAGCGTGTCTTCGTTGCCGCGGATATCGGCGAAGCGGGTTTTGGCGAGATCGCCGGCCAGCGCATTGAGGTCGACCGGCTCGCGCACGACGCCGATGCCGACCAGGCCGGCTCCTGCCTGCCCGAGCGCATCCTCGATCGCCGAGGCGGTACCGCCAGGCAGATCGCCCAGGGCGACGACGCCGATCCGCCTGCCGGCGAGGCGGTCCCGCACCAGCGCCGGGTAGACGCGGGCGGCGAATTCTTCGGCGCGCGCCAGCTTGCCGTTCAGCTCGTCGGCTCGCTCGCGCTCGTCCTGCAGGTTTCCGGTCAGGCTCTGCTCGAGGTTCTTGCGGGTGTTGTTGAGCGCGTCGCCGCCGAACTCGGCGCCGATCAGGATCCCGATCGCGAGGGCGAGGAAGACGGCGATCAGCGAGACCGCGTGGTATCGGGCGCTGTAACCCATCGGGGCGCAGGCTATTGGGCTACAGCCCGAGCCAGATCTTGATCTTCAGCCAGACCAGCTCGACCAGATCGCTGAGCGCCGGCGAGGTGATCACGACGATCGCCAGCAGCACCATGAAGGCGGCGAGAAAGAGCGCCATCGGGCCGAACGGGGAGCTCGGGTTGTAGAGGCGGCTCACACCCTTGGCGTCGACCAGCTTCTCGCCGATGCGCAGGCGGGTGAGGAAGGTCGAGGACATGCCGCCGCGCTTGCGATCGAGGAACTCGATCAGGTTGAAATGAGCGCCGACGCTGACGATCAGCGTCGCCCCCTTCTCGTAGGCCATCAGCATCGCCACGTCCTCGCTGGTGCCGGCGGCGGGGAGCAGCATGTGGTCGAGACCCAGGTCGAGCAGCCGCTGGCGGCCGGGGGCGCGGCCGTCGGGATAGGCGTGGACGATCAGCTCGGCGCCGCAACGCAGCGCCTCGTCGCCGGCCGAGTCCATGTCGCCGAGGATCACGTCGGGCTCGAGCCCGGCCTCGAGCACTCCGTCGGCGCCGCCGTCGACGGCGACGACGACCGGGCGGACATCGCGGATGTAGGCGCGCAGGGCCTTGAGGTCGCGGCGATGGCGGTCGCCGCGGACGACGATCAGCACGTGGCGATCGCGGAAGGAGGCGCGGGTCGGCGGGAACTCGACGGCGCCGGTCAGCAGGTCGGTCTCCTGGCGCACGTGGGCGACCGTGTTCTCGGCGAATTCGGCGAGGGCCTCGTCGACCCGCTCCAGCTGGGCGGTGCGCTGGCGCTCGAGCTCGTCGACGCCGAGCTCGCGGCCCCGCAGGATCTCGTGCCCGCCGCCGGAGACGACCCCGCCGGCGACGATGACGCGACTGCCCTCGGCGAGCAGCTCGAACGGGTCGGCCCCCTCGACGTCGATCAGCCGCACGCCCGCCTGCGCCAGCAGCAGCGGGCCGGCGTTGGGATAGCGGCCGTTGGAGGAGGGCGAGGCGTTGATCACGACCCTGACGCCGCTGGCGATCAGCTCCTCGGCGGCGATCCGGTCGATGTTGACGTGGTCGATGACGGCGACGTCGCCGGGGGCGAGCCGCTTGACCAGGTGCTTGGTGCGGCGCCCCAGGCGCACCCGCCCTTCGATTGCCTCAACCGGCGATGCGCCGTTGCGACGCGAGAGCAGGGCAGGAAAGCGACGGCGACTGGCGGTTGCCACCGAAGCAGGTTATCCCGCCTGGCAAGCGGATCACACCGCTCGATGCGAGGTCAGGCCGCGGCGAGGAGCTCGCGGGCGTGGCTCCGCTCGTCGCCGTTGCTCAAATGCGCCGGGGCTGAAGCTCCGGGCGCATTTGGTTGGAGGGTCTTGTTTGCTTGAAAGCCTCCCCTGGATCTGGTACGAATTAGAGGGTTTCTAGATACGTCATAGGTCTCAAGGGAGAGGGAGAGGGATTTGCCGCAGCTGCGGTTGGAGCGGGGAACTCAGACTGGTCCCCGTGAAGATGCGCCACCGCCAGGTGCAGTTCGCATCGGGCCCTTGGAGGCGCCCTACCGTAAGTTGAAACCGGGTCCCGGAAAGCCGGCGACGGAGGTCGGTCGCCATCAACGGGCCAGGCTCGCCAGCGCGATGGTAGATCTCGTCGCGGAGAAGGATTACGGCGCCGTCACTGTACGGGAGCTTTCGAGCCTGGCCGGAATATCCACACGTGCCTTTTATCAGCACTACTCCAGCAAGGAGGAGTGCTTTCTACGCACCCACCACGTGATCGTGCGGCAAGTGCTCAAGAGGCTGGAGGACGCTCAGGCGGGCGCGAGCGACGCGAATGACCGAATGCAGCTCGCGGTAAAGGAGCTGATTAGCGAGTGGGGCCGCGATGCGAAGGCGACGCGCCTGACCCTCATCGACGCCTATTCCGCCGGGCCGGTGGCCTTCAAGCAAGCCCGGTGGGCGAGTCGCGCGATCGAAGCGAGATTGGTCGAGGGCGGAGGTGGCTCCGCGGACGGTGCGGTTGCTCCGCGGCTCGTGACCGAAGGCATCGTCGCCGGCCTGATGGGCGTCGCGCGCTCCAAATTGTTGAGTGACCAAGATCGATCCCTGGTGGGCCTGGGAGATCACTTGGCGCAGTGGGCGCTTTCCTACCGTGGCGCGTCGGCAGAGCAGCTCGACGAGCTCGATCATCACGGGCCGGGAGACCGCGACACAAGATCCCTACAGCCAATTTCATCGAGCAGAGCGGAGGAGGGGGAGAGCCCAGCAGCGCCCAGCGGCGAGGTCGGCCTCCTCCTCTCCGCTGTAACCAAGCTGGCTGCGGCCGAGAATCGTCAGAGCCTTACGCCACGCAGGATCATTGCGGCGGCAGGCGTCCCGCGTCGAGCCTTCTACGCCAACTTCTCGTGCGTGGACGATTGCTTCATCGCAGCGCTCGAATTGCACGTCGACAACGCGACTGCTCGGGCCAGGCGAGCCGGCGAGAAGGACTCGACGGCTGCCGGCCGCATCTATCGCGTCGTTGCGTCCCTGTGCGCTCAAGTTGCGCAAAACCCGATTCTCGCCAGCTTGTGCTTTGACGAGTCCGCGGTCTCCGACGCGAGAACGATGCGTTGCCACGAGCGGCTCATGGGGGACTTCGAGGGAGTGATAAAGGAAGTGGGAGCACCAGTTGCTCCGAGGGGTGACCTTTCCCTCGATGCCTCGACGAGAGCGCTTTGGGGAGTGATGAAGAACGAGGTCACCAATGGCCAGGCCTCGAGACTTCCAAGGATCACGGCGACCCTTGCCTATCTGCTGATTGCCCCTGCCATCGGTGCATCCGCAGCCACGAGAGCCATGGGCGAGCACGTGCTCACTGTCCCAGAGCAACCTCTTTTAGCCGCGGCAATCTAACTGCTGACGAACAACAAGCTTGTGACCAATACCCAGGGAGGAAGACAAGGAACCATGAAAACACTCGAGACACTCAAGGGCCTCAAGGAGCGGCTCGGCGCCAACGGCCCGGGACTGACTGTCGCAGTAGTGGCAATGATCTTGGCGCTCACCGGTGGCGCGTTCGCCGCCGGTGGAGCGCTTACGGCCAAGCAAAAGAAGGAAGTGAAGAACCTCGTCAAGGCAGAAGTGAAGAAGCACCCCGGACGGCCAGGCGCACCCGGCGCTCAGGGGCCGGCAGGGCCTGCCGGCGCCAAGGGTGACGCAGGCGCGGCCGGTACGAACGGCACAAACGGTACAAACGGGGAACCCGGAGAAGATGGAGAAGACGGTAAAGACGGAACGAGTGTGACCGTCGACGAAATTCCCCTCGGCGAACCGCTTGAATGCGAATCTCTCGGCGGAGCGCTCGTGTTAGAAGAAGGTGGAACCTCGATTGAAGTTTGCACCGGCAAAACCGGCAAAACCGGTGCCGAAGGCATCTGCAGCTCAGCCACCACCTGTGTCCTGCCGCCCGGCGCCGTCGAGATGGGCACGTGGGCATTCTCGCGCTCCGTAGAGAAAATCACGGTGGAAGTCGAAGGGAAAAAAGAAGAAGTCACGGTCGGAGATTCCGAAGGGATCTTGGTACCTATTTCCTTCCCTATCCCGCTGACAGGAGCATTGGCCGCCGCCGCTGTGCATTACTCAACCGATGCAAACTTTGCAACCTTCTGCGGTGGCGTGGCCCAAGCACCGGAACCCATCAATGCGAAAGAATTGTGTGTTTACGCCAATCCGGCGGACGGGATAGCCGGTACAACCTTTGTGGGCATTTGCAAACCTGCCAGCGGTCTCTCAGGCTGCAGCGCGAGCAGCAACGGCGCGAATAAGATGGGAGCAGTCCTCTCTTTCTCTAAACCAACCGGTAACGCAAAAGGCAGCGGGACCTTCGCCATCAAAGGTTGAGAAGAGAAGTCATTCCTTTGCATAATCCTATGAATTGTGGCTCGGTGATTGCCATTTAGGATGAAGGTGACGGGCCGGACGGCGCCAGAGGCGCCGTCCGGCCCTTATCGTCGGTCGCCGGCGAACACGCTCAAGGCGACCAGCAAGCAGTTCGCTAGGCGGCGAGGAGCTCGCGCGCGTGGCGCGTGGCCGCCTCGTCGCTTTGCTCGCCGCCGAGCATGCGGCGGATCTCCTCGACCACCTCCTCGCCGTCGATACGACGCACACAGGCGCTGGCGCGCTCCCCGGAGACGTCCTTCTCGAGCGTGAAGTGCGTGTCGGCCAGGGAGGCCACCTGAGGCAAGTGGGTGATGCAGAGAACCTGGCAGTCCTCGCCGAGCGCCCGCAGCCGCTCGCCGACCGCGCGGGCGGTCTTGCCGCCGACCCCGGCGTCGATCTCGTCGAAGACCAGCGTCCCCGCGCCGGCGCCGCCACCGAAACCGCTCAGCGCCAGCATCACCCGCGAGAGCTCACCGCCGGAAGCGGCGTCGCGCAGCGGCGCCGCTTCCAGGCCCGGGTTCGGCGCCAGGCGCAGCTCGACCGCCTCGGCGCCGTTCGCGCCGTAGCCGTCCGGCAGGGGCTCGAGCACCACCTCGAGGCGGGCGCCGGGCATCGCCAGCCGCTCCAGCTCGCCGGCGACCTGCTCCTCCAGCAGCGGTGCCGCTTTCGCCCGGGCCTTGCTCAGCTTCTCGCCGAGCTTGGCGCGCCGCGCCTCCGCCTCGGCCAATGCGGCCTCCGCTTCTTCGCCGCGCCCCTCGGCGTTCTCCAGGCGGGCGATCTCAGTTCGACAGCGCTCGGCATGGGCGAGAACCGAGTCGGCGCTGCCGCCGTGCTTTCGCTGCAGGCGATCGAAGGCATCGAGCCGCTCTTCGACCGCGGCCAGACGGCCGGGATCGGCCTCGAGGCCGTCGAGGTAGGCGCGCAGCTCGGCGGCGACGTCGGTGAGCTCGATCGCCAGGGCGCTGAGCCGTCCCGAAAGCCCGTCGAGGCCCGCATCCACCCCGGCAACCCCCTGCAGGCGGGCCTCCGCCTCGGCGAGAGCGCCGGCGGCGCCGCCACCCTCCTCGTCGTCCCCCAGCGCCGCGCCATGGGCTCCTGTCGCCGCTTCGCGCAGCGACTCGGCGTGGCGCAATCGCTCCCGCTCGCTTCCCAGCGCCGCCTCCTCCTCGGGATCGGGCGCGACCTCCTCGATCTCGGAAAGCTCGTAGCGATAGAGATCTAGGTCGCGCTCCCGCGAGCCGTCCCGCTCGCGAAGCTCGGCCAGCTCGGCCGCGAGCCGCAGGCACTCGCGGTGGGCCCGGCGGTATTTCTCGCGCAGCTCCAGGTGGCCGGCGCCGGCGAAGCCATCGAGGACGTCCATCTGCGCCGAGGCGATCGTCAGCTTGCGATGCTCGTGCTGCCCATAGAAGGCGAGCAATCTCGCGCCCAGGAGTTTCAGGTCCGAAGCCGCGGCGGCCCGCCCGGCCAGGAAGGCGCTGGTCCGGCCGCTCGCCGAGACCCGCCGGCCGAGCACCACTTCGTCGGCGCCCTCGGGCAGCCGCTCGCCGATCTCCGCCAGCTCGGGCTCGTCGAGCAGGCCGGCGGGCAGATCGAAGACACCCTCGACCCAGGCCTCCTCGGCCCCCGGCCGAACGATCTGCGGCCGCGCCTTGCCGCCCATCAGCAGGTCGAGCGAGTGAGCGAGGACCGTCTTGCCGGCACCGGTCTCCCCCGTGATCGCGTTGAGCCCCTCGCCGAGGCGCAATTCCGCCCTCTCGATGAGGAGCAGATTCTCGATTCGCAGCTCTCGCAGCACGCGTCCTGTGTACCACCTGGCGCGGCGGGTCCTGTCACGGATTTGAGGACCACCCCTCCGGTAGCCAAAGCTTCCTCAGGGCGGCCCTCAAATCCGCGCCACCCGCCGCGAGAAGCGATTAAGCAGGGACGGGCTCGGTGGCGGTCTCGTCTTCAGATCGGGTGGCTTGGACGAAGTCGCTGGATCTGACGAGAAAGAAACCTAGGGCGGCGCCTAGGAAGGAGAGGATGGCGGCGATCAGGATGATCTCGTTGAAGCCGCTGGCGAAGGCGACGGTCGAGGCGTGGACGACCTCTGCCCGCTGCCCCGGCGGCGCGATGGCAGCAGCAGCTTTCGAACCGCCCGATGCCACCAGTTCGCCCAGGCCATCGGGAGCGTTGGGAAGCAGCTGCGAGAGCTTCGAGTCGACGCGGGACTGGAAGATCGCGCCCAGCGAGGCGACCCCGGTGGCGATGCCGACCTGGCGGAAGGTCGTGTTGATCCCGGAGCCCATCCCGGCCTTCTCGACCGGGACGACGGCGATCGCCGCCTGGCCGATGCCGGGGTTGGTGATGCCGATGCCGACACCGGCGATGAGGAATCCGGCGAGCAGCGCGGTCCACTCCGAATCGGCATCGACGCCGTGCATCAGCAGCAGGCCGACTCCGACCGTCGTCAGGCCGACGCCGAGAAGGACCCGGATCGGGATCCGGTGCGAGAGCGACCCGGCGATCGGCGAGGCGATGAACGAGAGTACCGTCAGCGGTAGGAAGCGCAGACCCGCCTCCAGCGGCGAGAAGCCGAGCACCCCCTGCATGTAGATCGTCAGGTAGAGGAACATCGCGAACATCCCGGCCGAGAGCCCGAAGGCGACCGCGGAGACGCCGTTGAAGGCAGGCTTGCGGAAGAGGGTCAGGTCGAGCATCGGGTGGCTGCTGCGGGCCTCGATCGCGATGAAGGAAGCCATCAGCGCCAGCGCCGCGGCGAGCGAGGCGACGATCACCGGGCTCCCCCAGCCCTCGGGATTGCCGCGGATCAAGCCGAAGATGAGGAAGAAGAGGGCAAGCGAGAAGGTGACCAGGCCCGGCAGGTCGACCCGCTGGGGATCCTGGGCGGCGACGTTGACCAGCTTGCGCTCGGTCAGCGCGATCGCCAGCAGCCCGATCGGCACGTTGACGAAGAAGATCCACTCCCAGCCGAGGTGCTCCGTGATCACGCCGCCGACCAGCGGCCCGATCGCGACGGCGCCGCCGACGGTCGCTCCCCAGACGCCGAAGGCCGTCGCCCTGTCCTTGCCGTGGAACTCCTGGCCGATCAGCGCCAGCGAGGTGGCGAACATGCCCGCCCCGCCGACCCCCTGCAGGCCGCGGGCGAGGTTGAGCAGGGTGGGATCGCCGGCGATGCCGCAGAGAAACGAGGCGAAGGTGAAAAGGCCGAAGCCGATCGTGAAGACGCGTCGCCGTCCCAGCCGATCGCCCAGCGAGCCGGCGGTGAGCAGGAAGGCGGCAAGGGTGAGCGAGTAGGCGTCGACGACCCATTGCAGGCTGGAGAGGCTTGCCCCCAGGTCGGCCTGGATGTCGGGCAGGGCGACGTTGACGACCGTGATGTCCAGCAGCAGCATGAACGTCGCGATCGAGATCAGGACGAGGGTCCACCACTTGCGCTCCATGAGGCGAAACCCTAGAGAACCGCCCCGCTCGGCTCGCCGGCGTCAGCCGCGCGCGTAGCTGAGCGCCAGGAGGCCGGCGCTGCCGGAGATCTCGAGAGCCGCTTTGCGGAAGGCGAGCGGGTCGAAGCCCTGGCCGGGCGCGATCCTCTTCGGCAGAGCGAGGAGCATGAACATGTACGTTTCGCCACCGCCTTCGGGGCAGATCTCGTAGGCCGTCTTCCCGAAGCTGTTGCGGCCGACGACAGCGCCGCCGGGCAGCTTGCCGGCCTCGATTTCCTCCAGCTCGGGACTCAGCCCGGCCACGGCCCAGTCGAAGAAGAGCTGTCCTCCCACCGGCTGGACGTTCATCGCGAGGAGGGCCAGTTCGGCGGTCCCCTCCGGCACCCCCTGCCAGCGAAGCGCCGGTGAGGCGCCCTTGCCGTCGCAGGTGTGCTGGGCGGGCAGCGCCGGCGGGCCTGCGCTGGAAGGCCGGCTCGACGGGCTTTCCAGGGTCATGCTGGCCACCGTCGCCTCGCGGCGCTGCTCGGGCGTGATCCCCGGCTCCGGCGCACCCGTGGGCAGGGGAACCGGCCGGCCCTTCCTGACGTCAGGAGAGGGTTGCTCGCCTGCCGCTGCCGAACCGCCCTCGGCCTGCTTCTTCGTCGCGGAAGCGGCGGTTCCCGACTCGCCGCCGGCATCGCTTGATCCAGCGGTGCCAGAGGCTCGGGAGCTCGCCTTGTCCGAGCTCGCGCTTCCGGGGCTCGCAGTGCCCGAGCTCGAGGTCTCCGAGGATCCACCGCCGCAGCCGGCGAGCGCAAGCGCCGCGACCGTGAGCGCCAGGAGAACCCTGGCGCTCACGGTGCCGCGGGCATAGCTAGGAGACGCTGATCGATTCGCCTCTGTGCCACTCGAATGCTTCCGTCGGGAAGGTCCCGTTCCATTCGACCGATTCGCCGAGCGCTTCCAATTCGGTGCCGGTGGCGCTGAAGCTCGACGGGCTGAACGTGGCGGTTTCGTTCGTGTTGTTGATCAGGCCGCCGGCCGTTCCGGTGACGTGGGCCCAGATGCCCCACAGCGGGCAGAACCAGCCGCCGTAGAGGATCCAGACGTCGACGCCTTTGACCTTGAGGTAGTTGCTGCCGCCGACCGTGGTCAGTTCGGCGGGCCAGGGGAACGATTCGGCTTCGATCGCTTCCACCGTGCAGGTCGAGTTGGTGTAGCAGCCGAACAGGGGCAGACTGGTGATGCTTCCCTTGCCGGTCCCCGCTTCGTTTTTGATGTCGACTTCGTAGAGGAAGTTGGAGCAGGTTGTCGTGAACCCCCACATGGTCAGGCCGCTTTTTTCGGCCCCCCCGAGGATCGTTTCGGTCCCTTCCAGCGCTTTTCCGTTGAACTTCCAGGCGGGTGCCGCGCTCGCGCTGGCGGCGAACATCGCGCAAAGGACCGCCAGGACCGCCAGAGCGGCGCCGATGGCTTTGACCTTCACCACCCCCCTCATTCTGGGCTTTTGCATGACTGCGTATCTCCTGTCTATTGCTCGATGGACTGGAAACGGCTACGGCCGTTGGAGCTCGGGAAAAGAGGCCGGCGCCGACGGCGCCCCCCTGCCCACGCGGATCTCCCCCGTACATTCCCTTCCCAAGGCTCCATGCGTACCTTGGCGTTGTCCAAGAAGTACCACATCCGAGCCCGGCTGGCCACCCCACGCCCCGGCCTTCCGCGGATGGCTCAGGCGCGAGAGGCGAACGCGCTTAGACCGCCAGGTGGCCGAACTTCTCGCGGATGCGGTGATAGAAGCTCGTGCCGGGGAGCTGCGCCAGGCGGCCGACGGAGTCGGCGAAGCTGATGTCGAGGGCGGCACCGGGAGCAAGCGTGGCGACCTGAGCGCCGTCGATGGCGATGTCGACCGGCTCGCGGCCGGTGGCATTGCCGACGGTGAGCACGTCGGCCGGAGCGACGACCAGGGCACGGGCGGTGAGGGAGTGCGGGGCGATGTAGCTGACCACGTAGCCCTTCACGCCCCAGGCGAGGATCGGGCCCTGGTTGGCGAGGTTGTAGCCGGTCGATCCGGCCGGGGTCGCGGCGACGAGCCCGTCGCAGCGCACGTTGCCCACCTCCTCGCCGGCGATCCGGTAGCTCAGCTCGGCGACACGGTCGCGCGGTCGCCGGCTGAAGCTGATGTCGTTGAGGGCGAAGCGCTCCTCGCCGTCGATGGCGATCGCCAGGGCGGGCAAAGCGATCGTCTCGGTCTCGCCCGCCAGCGCCCGGCGAAGCCCCGCCGCTGCCTCGTCACGCTCAACCGCGGCGAGGAAGCCGACAGTGCCGAAGTTGACTCCGAATACCGGAACGCCGGTGCCGGCGAAACTGCGCAGCGCATAGAGGATCGTGCCATCGCCACCGAGCACCAGACAGAGGTCCGGGCCGGTCGGCAGCGACTCGACCCGCTCGATGCCGTCGGCCGCGTGGTTGTGCTTCTCGATCTCCCCGGCGGTGGCGACGAGCCTCCAGCCGGCATCGCGCGCCACCTCCGTCGCGATCGCGACCGCTTCGGTGGCGGCAGGCGGGTGGGAGTGGGTGACCAGCACCGCCGTTTTCATGTCTCCGACTCCACGTCGCCGATCGCCGACTCGAGGTCGGCGACCTCGGAGCCCTCCCCCCCGCACCAGACGAAGGTCTCGCGGTTGCCCTTCGGGCCGGGCAGGCCCGAGGAGGCAAAGCCGCGGATCGCAAGCCCCAGCTCCCGAGCCGCGAGAGCGACCGTCAGGATTGCCTCGCGGCGGTCGGCGGGATCGCGCACGACGCCCCTGCCGACCCGCTCGCGGCCGAGCTCGAACTGCGGCTTGACCATCGCGAGAAGCTCGCCCCTAGGGGCTAGACAGCGCGCTACGGCGGGCAGGATCTTGGTCAGCGAGATGAAGGAGACGTCGATCGTCGCCAGCTCGGGCTCGAAGGGAAGCTCGGCCGGCCGCAGCTCGCGCGCGTTGAGCCGCTCGATCACGGTAACCCGCGGGTCCCGGCGCAGGCCGGCGTCGATCTGGCCGTAGGCGACGTCGGCGGCAACCACGCGGGTCGCGCCGCGCTGCAGCAGGCAATCGGTGAAGCCGCCGGTCGAGGCGCCGACGTCGAGGCAATCGAGGCCGCTGACTTCGAGATCGAGCCGGTCCAGGGCGTTTTCGAGCTTGATCCCGCCGCGCGAGACGAAACGCGGCCCCTCGTCGACGATCAACGCCGCCTCCGGCTCGACCAGCTGGCTCGGCCGCAGGGCGATCGGGCCGTCCCGGCCTACACGCACGGCGCCGGCCCGCACCGCGCCCGCGGCAGCGGTCCGCGAGGGGAACAGCCCCCGCTCGGCCAAGACCGCGTCTATGCGCGCCTTCTTCATCCGCGCAACCGTAGCGCCGCCTCTGCGGCCAGGCTCTGGCGCAGGCGTCGATACAGGTTTTTAACCAGCCTTTGGCTTCGCCTGATTCCATCTCGCACGACCGGGTAACCGAGATTCGCGGAGGCGGCTCGACAGGCGCAAAGTCTGTGATCCCACTCACACACGAATCGCACATACGTTCGTATTCTGTTCAAGGATTCGCAGAGGACGACCGATAAGGGGCAAATCAAAAGACTTTTTGGCTGGGTTCCGCGCCGCCCATATGGCGCTCATCGCTTCCCACGATGACGTGTCCGCGACGCATCAACGGACCCACCTACCTCCCACAGATCCACATATATAGAGATACATATCTCTCCTCCCTGTAGTAACCCCAGAACTCGCCTCGGCTCCCCGCCGGGGCGTTTTCTGTTGTGGGATGCGAGATGATTCGTAGGTGACGCGCCGACGGGGACTGATCGCATCGGGGGTCGCGACCGTCGTCCTGCTCTTGGCGATGTCGCCGGCCGAGGAGCGGATGAAGGACACGGGCGGTCCAGGGATGGTGCCCTTCGAGCTGACCGGTGGCCAGGAGCAGGCCGGCGAGATCCTCGCCGAATGGGGCGAGGACGGTCAGGACGCCGCGCGCGAGCAGCTCTGGATCGACTTCGGCTTCCTGCTCGCCTACGGGGCCTTCCTCACCCTTGCGCTCGCTGCGGCTCGCGATATGGCCAGGGATCGAGGCTGGCGGCGCCTCGCCGCGATCGGTGGCGTTGTCGTCTGGTTCGGCGCCCTCGGGGCCGCCTTCGACGCGTTCGAGAACATCTGCCTGCTGCTCAGCCTCGACAGCGCCGGCGCCGCGTTCCCTCTCCTGGCGACGATCTTCGCCACCTGCAAGTTCGTCCTCCTGATCGCGGCGATCGCCTACCTGGTCGCGGGCCTGGCGACGCGACTGCTCCGCCGCAGTCCGATCGCGCAAGCGCCGTAGCGGCGGGCCATTCGCCCACCGCGGCGCGGTGCCCATTGGCACCGGCGCGGCTAAAGCAGTAGATCCACGACGCTCCCTACGTGCGGATCCACATACATAGAGATGCCTCTCCTCCCTCGAGTAACCCCAGAAGAGACTGGGGCAGGCTAACCGATTGAGCGTTTTGACGCAAGCCCTAATTTTTGGGGCGGATTCTCAATCCGGCCGGGCCGTTCCGGTCAGCTGAGAGCAGGCTCGCCGGAGCGCAGCGCGGCGAGGACGCGCTCGGCGACCGCCTCCTCGGTGAGGCCGACCTCCTCGCGCAGCAGGGCCGGCTTGCCGTGGGTGACGTAGCGATCGGGCAGGCCGAGGCGGAGGACGCGGGCGCGCTCGCCGGGACGATCGGCGAAGGCATCCTCCAGATGCTCGAGCACGGCCGAGCCGAAACCGCCGGGCAGGACGTTCTCCTCGATCGTCACCACGAGGTCGTGCCCGATCGCGAGGCGCTCTAGCAGCTCGCCGTCGAGCGGCTTGGCGAAGCGCGCGTCGGCGACGGTCGCCGAGAGATCGTGGCCGGCGAGGATCTTCGCCGCGTCGAGGGCGAGCGAGACCCCGTAGCCGTAGCCAAGCAGCGCCACCCGCTCGCCGCTGACCAGCAGCTCACCGGTGCCGATCGGGATCTCCACCGGCTCTGCCGGCAGCTCCACGCCCTCGGCGGCGCCGCGCGGGTAGCGCAGCGCGGCGGGGCCGTCGTGGGCGATCGCGGTGCGCAGCATGTGCACGAGCATCGCCTCGTCGCGCGGCGCCATCAGCACGACGTTGGGGATCGGTCGGAAGTAGGAGACGTCGAAGGCGCCGTGATGGGTCGGCCCGTCGTCGCCGACCAGGCCCGCCCGGTCCATCGCGAAGGTGACGTCGAGCTCCTGCAGGCAGACGTCGTGGACGATCTGGTCGAAGGCGCGCTGGAGGAAGGTCGAGTAGATCGCGCAGACCGGCTTCGCCCCCTGGAGCGCCAGGCCGGAGGCGAGCAGGACCGCATTCTGCTCGGCGATGCCGACGTCGTAGTACTGCTCGGGCTCTTCGTCGGCGAGCTTCTGCAGACCGGTCCCTCCCGCCATCGCGGCGGTGATCCCCAGCACCCGCTCGTCGCGGCGGGCCTCGGCGACCATCGCGTCGGCGAAGACCTGCGTGTACTGCGGCGGCGCGCCGGCCGCCGAGGGCTTCTCGAGCCGCTCGGGCGCGATCGCCTCGGGAGAGTCGGATTCCCGCACCGGGACGGGCTTGGGAGCGGGCGCGCCGTCGACGATCGATTTCGGCTTCGCGGCGTGCCATTGCTCCATGCCCGCCAGGCCGCCCTCCTCGGCCGGAGCGAAGCCCTTGCCCTTGACGGTGTGGATGTGGACGACGACGGGCCGGTCCGCCTCGAAGGCCTCGCGCAGGGCCTCGCGCAGGGCGTGCACGTCGTGGCCGTCGATCACCCCCATATATGCGAGGTCGAGCTCCTCGAAGAAGAGGCCGGGCGCCCAGTAGGCCTTGATCGCCGACTTGATCTCCGGCCCGAGCCGTTCGATCCGCTTGCCGAGTCCGAGCGGCAGCTTGGTCAGCCGATCCTCGACGCCCTCGCGGGCGTGGAAGAGCCGCGGGTTGAGCCGCACCCGGTTGAAGTAACGCGAGAGCGCGCCGACGTTGGGTGAGATCGACATGCCGTTGTCGTTGAGCACGATCACCATCGGCGTCTGCAGGCCGCCCGCCGCGTGCAGCGCCTCGTAGGCGACGCCGCCGGTGAGCGCGCCGTCGCCGATCACGGCGGCGACGCGGCCGTCCTCGCCGATCCCGTGGCGCATCGCCTCCTTCAACCCGACCGCGTAGCCGATCGAGGTCGAGGCGTGGCCGGCTCCCATGATGTCGTGCTCGGACTCGAAGACCGAGCAGAACGGCGCCAGGCCGTCGTACTGGCGGATCGTCGGCAGGGCCTCGCGACGGCCGGTGAGGATCTTGTGCGGGTAGGCCTGGTGGCCGACGTCCCAGAGCACCTTGTCGCGGGGGGAGTCGAGCAGGCTGTGCAGCGCCACCGCCAGCTCGCAGGTCCCGAGGTTGGCGCCGAAGTGACCGCCGATCTCACCGATCGTGTCGATGACGTAGGTGCGCATCTCCTGCGCCACCTGCTGCAGCTGCTCGTCATTCAGCTCGTGCAGGTCGGCCGGTTCGTGGATGCCGTCGAGCAGAGGGGTCTCCCCCTCCGGCCTGGCTTCGTGTCCGTTCTCGTTCATTCGTCTCTGGTGAAGATGTAGTCGGCCACTCGAGTCAGGTCGCCCGTTTCCCCGCTGGCCTCGGCGAGGGCCGCAACCGCTTTTCGATGCGAATCCGCCGCAAGCTCGCGGGCGCGCTCGAGCCCGAAGAGGCTGACGTAGGTGAGTTTTCCATGTCGCTCGTCGCTTCCATGGGGCTTGCCGAGCCGCTCGTCGCTCCCGGTCACGTCGAGAATGTCGTCGACGATCTGGAAGAGCACGCCCAGCTCACTGGCGAATCGGCGAAAGGGGATTGTCTCAGGTTCGGCCAGACCTTCGAGGGTCAGCACGACGCCGACGCTGGCGGCGATCAGGCGCCCGGTCTTCAGCGAGTGCAGCGCCCGCAAGCCCTCGCCGTCGCGGTCCTCGACCACGACGTCGACATACTGACCGCCGACCATGCCGTCGACCCCGGTGGCGGCGCTCAGCTCGCGCAGGGCCGCCAGCACGCGAGCCGGCTCCCCAGGCTGCTCGCAGGCCAGCCGCACCGCCTCGGCGAAGAGGCCGTCGCCGGCGAGAATCGCGACGTCCTCGCCGTACTTGACGTGGGAGGTCGGCTGTCCGCGGCGCAGCTCGTCGTCGTCCATCGCCGGCAGGTCGTCGTGGATCAGCGAGTAGGTGTGGATCAGCTCGATCGCGCAGGCGATCGGCAGGAAGCGCTCGGGCTCGGCACCCAGAGCCCGAGCGGTGGCCAACGCCAAGACCGGCCGCACCCGCTTGCCTCCGGCGAGCAGCGAGTAGCGCATCGCCTCCTGCAGGCCGGCAGTCGGCTCGGGCGCCGGGAACGTCAAGCGCTCCAGCTCGGCATCGACCAGGGCGCGCAGCTCCTCGGGGTAGCTCACCGCTCGATCACGCAGAGGCCTCGCCCTCGCGGATGCGGCGATTGGCCTCCTCGACCGCCTCGGCGGAGAGCTCGGCGGCCTCGCGGGAGAGCTCAGCGGCACGAGCGTCGTCGGCCTGCTCACCCTCGAGCTCACGGGCGATCGCCTGCAGCCGCTCCGAGATCTCGCGCAGACGGCTCAACTCACTCCTTCCCGCTCCCGCGCGATCGCGCCGAGCACGCCGTTGACGAAGCCGGGCGCGTCGGCGCCGCAGTACTCCTTGGCGATCTCAACCGCCTCGTCGATCGCAACCTCGGTCGGCACGTCCTCGCTGTGCTCGATCTCAAAGAGGGCAACCCGCATCACGTTGCGCTCCAGCGGCGCGATCCGCTCCAGCTCCCAACCTTTGGCATGGGCCGCAATCGCCGCATCGAGCTCGTCACGATGCGCCTCGACGCCGGCGGCCAGCTCGCGCGTGAAAGGGCGCGACTCCGCCACCAGCTCCTCGAGCGGGCGCCCGGTCACGTCGCGCTGGTAGCAGGCGAAGACGGCGTCGCGGCGCTGGTCGGATCTGCGCATGCACGGCATTCTGCCGCTTTAGGCGGCCGGACGATCTTTTGCCGCGAGCTGCAGGGGCGCTACGAAGGCGATGCTCGAACCGCGTCTCTACAGCGCGGTTCGAGCTTGCGCTTCGCCTTTAAGACGATCGCCTTACTGTCTGATTGATCGAATCAAGCAGGGACTCCCGACCATTTCAAGCCAGCATGTATACCGCCGAGTTCAGCCACCCCAGATCCGATGAGTTTTGCTGGCTGCCCCAACGCTAGCAGCTTGCTTAACCCCTCTTGGAATAAGTGTGTGGTTGTTTCCGCTAAGAAGCCCGCATTGCCACCAACGTCCCTGATCCACAGACCCTCGCCAAGTGCCGTCGTTTCAACGTTGATTTCTTCACCGATCGCACAGAGTTCACCGAGTTCGATCACAGCGAGTAGTTTTGACGTTTCTCCTTTGGAATTCTCGGGAGTGAGCTTCACTAAGTCGTTGCCGACATCTAAAGTAATTAAGCCTTTGAATCTTTCACTTAAGATTACTCCGTTGGGCTTACCGGGACTGTGTGCTTGGCAGTTCGTCGCGAGTTTCTCGTTTAGAGAAATATGACATCCTAACAACGTAAAACGTTCTAAAAGAATAGCTCCGTTTCCACCGAAGGTTATACTGAAGTGAAGTTCTGCGCATAAAATTAAGACGTGTGTACCACCGTTGGTAACGAATAAAAGGCTTCCGATTTTATTCTCTATTTCCTTATTCGTAAGCTGCGGTAATAAGTCGGCCCCGCCGGGGATCGCGGCACCGTTCACTCTCCATGTCGCCCCCGGTTCCGCCTGAGCCCCACCAGCGCCAAGCGCCATGAGCCCGAGAACAAGAGCGCAGAAGCTCAGCGCCTTCAACTCGAATCGTGATCGAATCATTTGCTTCCTCCCATCATGAGTCACGGTCGATCCTGCCTACCGGAAGCCATCCCGGCCCTCCGACCGTCTCACGCAAAGCCCCCAAGTCAAGCCACCCGAAGCCGCTGTTTTCCATCGCCGCCCAAAGAAGCCGAGAGCCCCCGGGGCTCGCGCCCCGGGGCTCTCGGCACCGACGTCTGTCCCTAGGAGGCCCTAGGGGTTTTCGGCGTCGTTGAGGCGCGCCGCCGCGGCGGCGGCGACGGTGATTTCGTTGTTGAG
>JBIOVV010000024.1:0-32350 GCA_044867925.1 Solirubrobacterales bacterium
TCTGCACGGGCGACTTCGACGGCTTCGACCGGGCGCTGGACGAGGTGCTGGAGCTGGCCGGCGAGGACCGGCGGGCCGGCGCCGGGATCATCATCGGCAGCCCCGTCGCCTGGGCGACGATGGCCAAGGGACTGGTCATGCGGGAGCGCGGCCACCTCGAGGATGCCGAAGCGCAGTTCAAGGCGGCGCTGCGCATCGCTACCGAGGAGGGCGATCCGGAGATCGCCAGCTGGACGCGCAGCAACCAGGCGCTGATGCTGGCGATGCGCGGCGAGCTCGACGCGGCGATCGCACTGGCGCGTCGCAACTGCGAGCTGACCGAACGACTCGGCGACGTCTTCTCGCGCAGCCTCGCCCTCGCCAACCTGGGCGGGACCCAGATCGCCGCCGGCGACTACGCCGGGGCGCTCGCTTCGCTCGAAGAGGCCGAGCGGGTCTATCGCGGGGCGGTCAGCGACGGGGACGAGATGGAGGCATGGCGAGCCGGCCTGCGGGCCGAGGCGCTGGCCGGCGTCGGCCGTGCCGAGGAGGCCCTGGAGCTGGCGGAGTGGGCGACCGAGATCGCCCGCGAGCGGGGCATGCTCTGGTCGCTGCCCCTGGCTCTGCAGGCTCTGGCCATCGCCCGTGCCGCGCTCGCGCGCGAGGGCGTCGAGGCGGCCCTGGACGAGGCGGCGGCCGTCGCCGAGCGCACCGGCGCGATGATCAGCCTGGAGGCAATCGAAACCACGCGGGAGACGATCGGCGCGCCGGCTAGACCCTCCTAGAGGCGCATGATTCGCGCGACGATGCGATCGAAGAGACGGGTCGGGATCAGGTGCCGGGCCCGAGCCTGCAGCTTCGCGTCGAGGCCGACCAGGTAGCGGGCCTTCGGCCGCCCGGCTGCGAGGGCGTGCTCGATCGCCTCCGCCGCCTTTTCCGGCGGGATGCCCCGCTCGGCGGTGTCCTTGATCACCTTGCGGTAGGCGGCGATTGCCTTGCCGTAGAGCGCTTCCCGCTGCGGCGTGCGCTCGCCGATCTCATCCGCCCGCTGCTCGCCGCGGTCCCAGATCGGCGTCGCGATCGACCCCGGCTCGACGATCGAGACGGAGATCTTCCAGGGCCGCAGCTCCTGCCGGAAGACGTCGCCGACGGCCTCGATGCCGAACTTCGCCGCGTGATAGGCGCCGGTCAGGGGGAAGGCGACGAGACCGCCGATCGAGCTGATGAAGACGATCCGCCCGCGGGCAACGCGGAGCTGCGGCACGAACGCCTGGGTGACCGCCACCTGGCCCGTCAGGTTGACCTCGATCTGGTGGCGGAAGTCGTCGATCGGGATCGTCTCCAACGGGCTCGGCACCGCGATCCCGGCGTTGTTGACGAGACCGTCGAGCCCGGCGTCGCCGACGGCGGCTGCGACCTGCGCCGCGACCGCCGCGATCTGACCCGGGTCGGTCACGTCGAGCCTCACCGGCATGAGGCGCGACGATCCCTCCGTCCGCAGCGACTCGGCGTCCTCCTCTCGCCGTACGCCGGCGAACACCCGCCAGCCGGCACGGTCCATCCGCAGCGCGCTCGCGCGGCCTATCCCGGTCGAGGCTCCGGTGATCAGAACGGACTTCACCGGAGCCAGGCTAACATCGCTGACGATGGCCGAAACAGCCTTCGTCACCGGCGGGTCGGGGTTCATCGGCGGCAGGCTGGTACAGCGCCTCGTCGGCGAAGGGCGCACCGTGCGCGCCCTCGCTCGTTCGGACTCCGCGGCACAGCGAGTCGCCGAGCTCGGTGCCGAGCCGGTGCGCGGTGAGCTCGGCGACACCGTCGCGCTGACGGCGGGCGCCGACGGCGCCGCTGTCGCCTTTCATCTCGCGGCCCACCTCGGCGAGTGGGGGCCCTGGGCGGACTTCGAGCGCGGCAACGTCGTCGGCACGCGCAATGCGCTGGCTGCCTGCGAAGAGGCCGGGGTGAAGCGCTTCGTCCACTGCGGCACCGAGGCGGCGCTGATGGCCGGCGAGCCGCTGGCCGGGGTCGACGAGACGGCGCCGCTGCGACCCGACGCGCGCGCGCCCTACCCGGCGACGAAGGCGAAAGCCGAGCTGGCAGTGCGACGAGCGGCGCGCGAGGGCTTCGAGACCGTGGTGCTGCGCCCCCGCTTCGTCTGGGGCAAGGGCGACACGACGCTGCTGCCGGAGATGGTCGCGACGGTCGAGGCGGGACGCTTCGCCTGGATCGGCGGCGGCCGCAACGTCACCGACACCACCCACGTCGACAATGTCGTCGAGGGCCTCCTCCTAGCCGCCGAGAAAGGCCGCTCGGGAGAGGCCTACTTCGTCACCGACGGCGAGCCGGTCGTCTTCCGCGAGTTCGTCACCGCGCTGCTGCGCACGCAGGGAGTCGAGCCGCCCGAGCGCAGCCTGCCCGCCTGGACCGCCGCCCCGATGGCCCGAATCTGCGAGGCGGCCTGGAAGGCCCTGCCACTGCCCGGCGAGCCGCCGATGACCTCCTTCCGCTCCTGGCTGCTGACCCAGGAGTGCACGATCGACATCTCGAAGGCTCGCGCGGAGCTTGGCTACATCCCGGTCATCGGCCACGAGCAGGGCCTGGCGGAGCTGCGCGCCTAGCCGCGGCTGGCGCGGTGGCGCTCGAGCTCGGCGACCATCAGCTTGGTGTGGAGGGCGGCGATCAGGTCCTGCAGGGGCTGGGCGCCGGCTTCGAGCATCTCGACCACGCGCTCGGGTGAGACCTCGCCGGCGAGGCGATCCATCACCATCCCGACCTCCTCGTGGACGAGGTCTTCGATTGCGCTCTTGTAGCGCAGGGTGTCGTAGACGGTGAAGCCGATCTGCTCGTCGTAGCCGCCGGCGCGGAAGCGGCTGATCGCCTCGATGATCTTGATGTCGGAGGGCGAGTAGCCGCGGCTGTTGGGGCTCAGCACCTCGAGCTTCTCGAGCCGGTCGAGCACGTCCTTCGGGACGCCGTAGCGCTCGCGCACCTCGGCGGCGCTGGTCCGCGTGCGCTCGCCGGCCAGGGCACGGTCGAGGATGCGGTCCTCCAGCTCGACCAGGGCGCGGGCGCGCTCGGGGTCTTCGTCGAGCACCGCTTTGATCGCCTTCAGCGGCATGAAGCGCTCCTCCTGCAGCTGCTTGATCAGCTTGATCCGGTCGACGAACTCGGGCGGGTAGTAGGCCATGTTGCGGCTGGTCTTGACCGGCTCCGGCAGCAGGCCCTCGCGCAGGTAGTGCTTGATCGTCGGCGCCGGGACGCCGGAGGCCTCGGCCAACTCGCCCATCCGCAGCAGCCCGTTCCCCCGCCGACGGGCCTCAGAGTCGTCTATATCGCGAGTTCTAGGCCCGTCGGCGGTCATGCGCGGAAGGTGGTCGCGGCGACGGCGCTTGGGCCGGCGGCCACGCCGGACTTGAGCATCGCGGCGATCTCCTCGTCGGAGTAGCCCGCCTCGCGCAAAACCTCCTCGGTGTGCTCGCCGAAGGCGGGCGCCGGGCGGGTCGGGTCGGCGGGGGTGCGGCTCATCTTGACCGGGGCGCCCAGCTGGCGCACGGTGCCGAGGCCCGGCTGCTCCATCTCGACCACCATCTGGCGGGCGCGAACCAGCTCCGAGTCGAGCGCCTCGTCGATGTCGAGCACCGGCTCGATGCAGCAATCGTGCTCGTCGTTGAAGGCCTTCCACTCGTCGCGGCTGCGCGAGCGGAAGACCTCGGCGACCTGGTTCCAGGCGTCCGAGCCCGGCTGCTCGAACTGGGCCTCGATCAGGTCGGGCCGTTCGACGCCGTTGCAGAAGGCGGCCCAGAACTTCGGCTCCAGCGCGCCGCAGCTGACCCAGCCGTCGCTCGCCTCGTAGGGCAGGTAGCAGAGCAGGCCGCCGGCGAGCTGCTGCTCGCCGCGCTTGGGCACCTCGCCGTCGCAGAAGTAGCGGCCGGCGACCATCGCCAGCCAGGAGAGGGCGCCGTCGGCCATCGAGACGTCGACCAGCTGACCCTCGCCGGAGCGCCGGCGCTCGTGCAGCGCCGCCATCACGCCGAAGGCGGCCATCAGGGCACCGCCGCCGAGGTCGGCGATCTGGCCGCCCGACTGCACCGGGGGGCCGTCCTTGGCGCCGGTCAGGCCAAGCAGGCCGACGAGGCCGAGGTAGTTCATGTCATGGCCGGCCCGCTGCGTGTAGGGGCCGTCCTGGCCGTAGCCGGTGATCGCGCAGAAGACGATCGCCGGGTTGGCCTCCGCCATCCGCTCGTAGCCGACGCCGAGCCGGTCGAGCACGCCGGGGCGAAAGCCGTCGAGGACGACGTCGTGGCTCTCGACCAGGCGCAGCAGCGCCTCCCTCCCCTTCTCGCTCTTGAGATCAAGGCGCACCGAGCGCTTGCCGCGGTTGAGCGAGAGGTAGAGGGCCGAGCGGGTGCCCAGGTCCTGCTGCTCGTCGCTGCCGTAGTAGGGCGGCGCCCAGCGGATGTAATCGCCCATGCCGGTGTCCTCGACCTTGAGCACCTCGGCGCCGAGGTCGGCGAGCAGCAGCGAGCAGAAGCCCCCCGGCAGCAGCCGGGTCAGGTCGAGGACCTTGACGTCGCTCAGCGGCAGCTCGCTCACGATGGCTCCACCGCGACCGGGAAGTCGACCGAGTTGGCGATGAAGCAGAGCTCGTGCGCACGCCGGTGAAGCGCTTCGATCGCCTCGGGTTCGGGCGGCTCTCCGCCCCAACGCACTCGCGGTCGCAGCGTCGCGGCGGTGAAGCGCTTGCCGTCCAGGGCGCCGTCCGCGTCGTCTTCATAGGAGGCGACCTCGAAGCCCTTTTTGCGCGCCAGCGCGAGGAACCAGAGCATGTGGCAACTGGACAGAGCGCCGACCAGCAGCGACTCGGGGTTCGACCTGGTGTCGTCGCCGCCGAACTCGAGCGCCGAGGAGCTGGGCAGGGTCTGGGCGCCGAGCAGGACCTCGTGGGCGCGCACGTCCTCCCCCTCGCCACCGCTCCAGGAAACGCCGGCGCGGTGGATCGTGGTCTCCACGCTCAGACCTCCGCTCGCCGCGGCACTCCCAGCAGCTCGCGCGCCTCGGCGACCGTGGCGGCGCGGCGGCCGACGTCCTCGGCCATCTGCCGCGCCTTGGCGATCAGGTCGCCGTTGGAGCGGCACATCTCGCCGTTCGGCAGATAGAGGTTGTCCTCGACCCCGGCGCGGACGTTGCCGCCGAGGACCAGCGCCGTGCCGAGCAGTTTCCACTGGTCGCGCGAGATGCCGATCGTCTGCCACTGGTTCTCGCCCTCCGCCCCGCCGGGGATCTGCTCCGCCATGAAGGCGACGTTGCGGGCGTTGGGCCGGATGCCGCCGTTGACCCCCATCACCAGCGAGATCTGCAGCGGCGTCCGCTCCAGCAGCCCCATGTCGATCAGCGGGTCGAGGTTGGCGATGTGGCCGGCGTCGAAGCACTCGTGCTCGGGCTTGATCCCCAGCTCCCGCATCGCGGTGAGGAACTCGATGATCGTGTCGAAGCTGTTCTCGAAGACCGTCTTGAAGACAAAGTCCTTGCGCCGCGAGCTGTACTTGGCGTAGTTCATCGAGCTCATGTTGAGCGCGGCGATGTCGGGCTTCAGCTCGCGCAGGTACTCGATCCGCTTCTCGATCGGGATCCCGATCGCGCCGGTCGAGTAGTTGACGATCACGTCGCCGACCTCGGCCAGGATCGCCTCGGTGATCGCGCGGAAGTCCTCGACCTCGTAGGAGGGCGTGCCGTCGGGTTTGCGGGCGTGGATGTGGAGCTGCGAGGCGCCCTCGTCGACCGCGCGCCGGGCCTCCGCCGCGTACTCCTCGGGCGTGTAGGGGATTGCCGGGCACTGGTCGCGGTTGGCGATCACGCCGCTGATCGAGCAGCTGATCACCACCGGATCCTCAAAGCGACTCATCGCTCCCCCTTCCGGTGCGCCTTATCCATCCTCAGAGTCCAAAAGGCGCACCGGAATCTCATACCGGCATCACCCCATGGCGCTTCTTCGGCTTTTGCACCTGCTTGTTGCGCGCCATCTTCAGCGCCTTGGCGATCGTGGGGCGCGTCTCACGCGGGTCGATCACGTCGTCGATCACGGCATTGCCGGCGGCGATGTAGGGGTCGATCTGCTCGCGCACCGCGTTCAGCATCGCCTCTTTGGTCGCCTCGGGATCGTCGGAGGCCTCGATCATCGAGCGGCCGATGATGTTGACCGCGCCCTCGGCGCCCATCACCGAGATCTCGGCCCCCGGCCAGGCGACGATCAGGTCGGGCTCGTATGCCTTGCCGCACATCACGTAGTAGCCGGCGCCGTAGGCCTTGCGCACGATCACGGTCACCTTGGGCACGGTGGCGCGGCTGACCGCGTAGAGCATCTTCGCCCCGTGGCGAATGATCCCGGCGTGCTCGACCTTGGCGCCGACCATGAAGCCGGGCACGTCCTGGAGGAAGACGAGCGGGATGTTGAAGGCGTCGCAGAGGTTGATGAAGCGCGCCGCCTTGTCGGCCGAGTCGTTGTCGAGGATCCCGGCCAGCTGCTTGGGCTGGTTGGCGACGATCCCGGCGGGCTGGCCGCCGAAGCGGGCGAAGCAGGTGATCAGAGTCTTGGCGAACTTCGGCTTGATGTCGAAGAACTCGCCGTCGTCGACGATCTCGCGGATCACCTCGTACATGTCATAGGGCTGCCGCGAGGAATCCGGGACGATCTCCATCAGCTTCTCCGACTGGCGCTCGATCGGGTCCGAGACCTCGCGCAGCGGCGGCTTCTGCTCGCAGTCGGTGGGGAAGTAGGAGAGGTACTGCTTGACCTTGACGATGCATTCCTCGTCGTCCTTCACCTCGAGGTCCCCCACCCCCGACTTGCGGCAGTGGACCTTGGCGCCGCCGAGCTCCTCCATCGTGATGTCCTCGCCGGTGACCGCCTTGGTCAGGTGCGGGCCGGCCAGCGCCATCGCGCCCTGGCCGGAGACCATCGGCACGAAGTCGGCGAGCGCCGGGATGTAAGCGGTGCCGGCGGCACAGGGCCCCATCATCGCCGCCACCATCGGGATCACGCCCGACATCTCGACCTCCTCGCGAAAGAGGTGGCCGGAGCCGGCGAAGAGCGAACCCGCCGCCTCCTGGATGCGGGCTCCGGCCGAGTCGAGCAGCCAGATGAAGGGCATCCGCTTGGAGAGCGCCATCTCACGCAGGCGGGTGACCTTGAGCTCGCCGGTCATCCCCATCGAGCCGGCCATCACGGTGAAGTCGTAGGCGGCGACGCAGCAGGGGCGGCCGTCGACGTCGCCCCAGCCGGTGATCACACCGTCGGCGGGCGCCTCCTTGCCTTCCATCGCCCGCTGGGCGAAGTGGGGGCGGCCGTGGATGCCCATCTCGACGAAGCTGCCCTCGTCGACCAGCAGGTCGATCCGCTCGCGGGCGGTGAGCTTGCCGCGCTCGTGCTGTTTGGCGATCTTCTCATCGCCGCCGCCGAGCCTGGCCTTCTCGCGGCGCTCATGCAACTGCTCGGTCAGCTCCGTCAATGGAGCGGTGCCCGGCAAGAGATGCTTCTGCTCGACCTGCTCAGCCACTATCTGCCTTTCCACTGCGGATCGCGTTTCTCGAAGAATGCGGTGACGCCCTCGACGATGTCCTCGGTCGAGAAGGTGAGCGATAGCTGCGAGCGCAGGTAGTCGAGCGCGTCGTCGACCGCCATGTCCTGCTGGCGGTACATCGCGTCGTGGCCGAGCCGCATCAGCACCGGGCTCTTCGATGCCAGCTTGGTCGCCCAATCGGCGACGGCGGCGTCGAACTCCCCGGCCGGGACCACCTTGTTGGCGAGCCCGTACTCGACCGCCTCCTCAGCGCTCAAGCGCTCGCCCAGCAGCATCATCTCGTTGACCTTCTTGCGCGGGACGTTGCGGTAGATGATCGCCATGATCATGTAGGGAAAAGCACCGACGTTGATCTCCGGCGTACCGAAGGTGGCCCCCTCTTTGGCGATCAGCAGGTCGCAGGAGAGAGCGAGGCCCATCCCACCCGCAAGCACATGGCCGTTGGCGGCGCAGAGGCTCGGCTTGCCGAGGCGCGGCATCAGCCTGAAGTATTCGAGGAAGAGATCGGTGGCGAAGTGTTTGCCGACGAGCGGCACATCCGCGGCGAAGCCACCGAGGTCGGCCCCGGCGCAGAAGACCTTGTCCCCCGCTCCGGTCAGCACCACCGAGCGAACCTCCTCGGAGTCGCGCGCCGTCTTCATCGCATCGACCAGCTCGGCCAGCATCTGACCGGAGAGCATGTTGCGCTTCTCCGGGTTGTTCAGCGTCACCGTGGCGACCCCGTCCGCGACCTCGTACTTGACGACCTCGTAATCCATCGAGCGGGACCATAGCCGAACCGCGCTGAAAGTAGGAAGTGCTACTGTCCACCCGCGCGAGACGTGTCTGAGCTTATGGGTCCACATGGCCCCTCAAACTCAGACACGCCACCGATCACGAACTGCGAAACGAGGAGAGAGACAGTGGCGACCGCGACGACCAACGGCTCCAAAGTCATCAAGCCCGATCATGAATCGGGCCGCAAGCACTTCATCTTCAGCCAGGAGCACGAAGACCTGCGCGAGTCGATGCAGTCGTGGGTGAAGAAGGAGCTGTGGCCGCATCGCAACGAGTGGGAGGACACCTACTGGGACTCCGCCGCGATGAAGCGCGCCGGCGAGCTCGGCTTCCTCGGCCTCTGCTTCCCCGAGGAGTACGGCGGCCAGGGCGGCGATTACTTCTACTCGATCGTTCGTGCCGAGTGCATGAGCTACTCCGGCTCGGGCGGCACCAACATGGGCTTCGCCGTGCAGAGCGACATGGTGCTGCCGCCGATCCACCTGCTCGGCACCGAGGAGCAGAAGCGCAAATACCTCGAGCCCGGCCTCAAGGGCGAGAAGATCGGCTGCATCGCGATCACCGAGCCGGGCGCCGGCTCCGACGTCGCCGGGATCCGCACCACGGCGATCCTCGACGGCGACGAATACGTGATCAACGGCTCCAAGACCTTCATCACCAACGGTCCCCGCGCCGACTTCATCGTCCTCGTCACCAAGACCGACCCCAGCGCCCGCCACGAGGGCATCACCCTCTTCGTGCTGCCGCTACGCGACGAGGAGGGTAACCACGTGCCCGGCTTCACCGTCTCGGCCGAGCTGGAGAAGATGGGGATGCACGCCTCCGACACCGGCGAGCTCTCCTTCGAAGACGTCCGCGTGCCGGCCGACGCCGTGCTGGGCGAAGTCGGCAAGGGCTTCTACCACATCGCCTGGGAGCTTCAGGGCGAGCGGCTGGTCGCCGCCGCCGGCTGCCACGCCGGTGCGGAGCGGATGATCGAGAAGACGATCGAGTACGCCAAGGAGCGCGAAGCCTTCGGCCGTCCGATCGGCAAATTCCAGGCCCTGCGCCACAAGATCGCCGAGATGGCGACGAAGACCGAGGCCGCCAAGCAGTTCACCTACGCCACCGCCTGGCGCTTCGCCAACGGCGAGTACCCGGTGCGTGAGATCACGATGGCCAAGCTCTACGCCTCCCGCATCGCCTGCGAGGTGGCCGACGATGCCGTCCAGATCCTCGGCGGCTACGGCTACATGAAGGAGTACGAGATCGAGCGCGCCTTCCGCGACGTCCGCCTCAACCGCATCGGCGCCGGCACCGACGAGGTCATGCTCGACGTGATCGGGCGCAGCTACGGGCTGTAGTCAAGAGCGCCGCCAGATCGCGCATCCGCTTTGCTGCGGTCCCCTGGTTCCGACTGATCGATTGACCCACGCATAAGGGGGCAAATCGATCAGTCGGCCGCGCAGGTCTAGTCCAAGGGCAGGCAGATCGTGCAGAAGTCCTCGCCGAACGGGGTGAGGACGATGCTGCGGCGCACGGTGCGAGCCGTGCGCCCGCCTCGCTCCAAGGCTTCCGTCACCTCCGGCTGGGCCTCCAGCACCTGATAGCGGCGGGCGTCGCGCAGCGACTCCCGCGAGAACCAGACGAGCCCCAGCCGGTTCAGGTTGTTGAGGTAGGCGTAGACGCGACCGGCGTGGCGGCAGCCAGCCTCCTCGGCGATCATCGTGCAGCCCTGGGCGACCAGCTCGGAGGCAAACGGCAGGCCCGCCCGCACATCGACCGAGGGCTGCTCGCCCTCGCGGGCCAAGAAGCGCAGGATGCGAGCCTCGTCCGGCGCCAGGGCGTCGAGGATCCGCATGTAGGCGGGGTGGGAATCGACGTCGACGCTGACATCGGCAGAGCGGCGCAGCAGCTCCTCGCCACGGCCGCGCAATGCCTCAGCGGAGGAATCTCCTGCCGGCCGCGACCGGATGGCGCCTTCCTCGACGCCGATCAGCTCACGCAGATAGGCGCGCAGCTCGGCAGTGGTCTCCTGCACAGCGTCCGCTGTCGACTCGCCCTGGGAAGCGGCACGCACCACCCGCGCGGCGCCCTCGGCGTAGGCGTGGGCTATCTCCGACGCCCCTTGCCTGGCGACGTTCGCGGCGATTCTGGCCAGGCCGGGCGCCGCCTGCAGCAGCTCTTCCAGCGCCTGCTGTCCCGTCGCGCCGGATGCTCGCCGTCGCGACCCCGTCGCGCTCGATGCTCGCCGCCGCCCCGCCGGCTCTCCCCTGTCGTCGTCGAAGCTCATCCGAAGATCGCCAGGTGTAGCAGCCCGGCGCCGAATCCGAGCACGGCCCCGTGCAGGTAGAGCAGCCACTCGTCCTCGCGCATCGCCGTGCGCAGCATCTCCGAGAATTCGGGCGGCTCCATCGCCCGCACCCGTGTGGCGACGAACTCGCGCACACCGTCCCTCTGCCTGGCGTTGAACTCCTCGTCGGCAAGCGGGGTGACCGCGTAGTCGGCGGCCTCGGCGGCGAGCGAGGTGCGGATCGTGTCGTAGTCGCGGCTGCCGACCGCCACCCTGACCGCCGACCGCGCGCGGCCGAGCGCCCGGTCGATCGCCGGGCGCAACGAGTCCTCGATCAGCTGCCGGGTGCGATCCGAGTTGGGCCCATGCATCAGGTCCTCGGCGACGTTGGTCATCGTCACCACGTCGTCGGCGATGATGTCGGCGTAGACCTCAGCCACCTCGGGCTGGCGCTTGAGGAAGAGCCCCTGGACCCCGAACGGCCCGACCCGCCGCGGCCGCACCGGCTCGAAGATCATCCGGATGCCGAGCAGATTCGTCGTGTAGCCGATCAGCACGCCGGCGATCGGCAGCACCCACCACGGGGTCAGCACGTACTCGGTCAGGAAGGCCGTGGGGATGCCGAGCAGCAGGCCGAAGAAGAAGCCGAAGTTGACGATGAAGCGCAGCTCCTTGCGGCCGACCTCGAGGAAGATGCGGTTGGCCAGCGCCGGGTTGGCCTCGAGCCGGCGGATCACCATCAGCTTGACGTCGATCAGGTCGTCCGCGTGGGTGCCGATTTCATCGGTGATCGTGCGCACGATCTGCGGCAGCTGCTCCTCGACGCGAGCGTGGACGGCGGCGCGCACGCGCGGCGGCAGGTCGTGCCAGAGCTGCGGGCGCTCGCGCTCCATGATCCGCTCGACCACGTCGTGGATCTCACCGCGGGCCGTCTCGAGGATCTGCGCGGCGATCGCCTCGGGATCGAGCTGACGGTAGAAGTCAGCGGGGCTGCCGAGCTTCGAGATCCCCTTGTCGACGGCGATCGAGCCCATCTTCGCCGCCCGCGAGGGGACGATCCCCTGCCAGCCGAGCCCGCCCTGGCCCAGCCCCGGGATCTGCTGGATGCGCCGCGGCATCACGTTGGCGAGCGGCGCCAGGCCCGGCACCCTGACACCCGCAAAACGCACCGGGTAGAAGAGCATCCAGACCCCGCTGAGGTTGGTCACGTAGCCGATCGCCCCGGTGAAGAGCGGGATCGTGATCAGGCTGAGGGTCGTGTGGTCCATTGCTTTGCGGGATGATGCGCGGCGAGCGCAGGATGACCGTAATCAAGGACAAAGGGACGCGGGCCGTCCTGCCGCCATTCGGCGAGGAGCACGCGGAGCTGCGTGAGACCGTGCGCCGCTTCGTCTCCAAGGAGATCGCGCCCAACGTCGACGAGTGGGAGGCGGCGCGCGAATTCCCCCGCGAGCTCTACGGCCGCTGCGCCGAGCTCGGCTTCCTCGGCCTCAAGTTCCCCGAGGAGCTGGGTGGCCAGGGCGGCACCCACCTGCACGACGCGATCTGGGTCGAGGAGCTGGCGCGGAGCGGCGGCTCTGGTGGCGTCGCCGCCGGCCTCAACGCCCACACCTCGATCGCGATGCCGCCGATCTTCAACTTCGGCACCGAGGAGCAGAAGCAGCGCTGGCTGGTGCCGGGGATCGCCGGCGAGAAGATCGGCGCGCTCGGCATCACCGAGCCCGGCGCCGGCTCCGACGTCGCCGGCATCTCCACCTTCGCCGAGAAGGTCGACGGCGGCTACGTAGTCAACGGCTCGAAGACCTTCATCACCAACGGCGTCCGCGCCGACTTCCTCGTCTGCGCCGTCAAGACGACGAAAGAGGGCGGCCACAGCGGCATCTCCTTCCTCGTGCTCGAGCGCGAGATGCCCGGCTACGAGGTGGCGCAGAAGCTGGAGAAGATGGGCTGGCACTCATCCGACACCGGCGAGCTGGCCTTCACCGACGTCGAGGTGCCCGCGGAGAACCTGCTCGGCGGCGAGAACGAGGGCTTCAAGCTGATCATGGCCAACTTCGCCTGGGAGCGGCTGCTGATGGCGATCGGCGCCGTCGGCGCGATGCAGCGCCTGATCGAGACCACCGTCGCCTACGCCCTCGACCGCGAAGCCTTCGGCCGCCCAATCGGCAAGTTCCAGGCAATCCGCCACCAGGTCGCCGAGATGGCGACCAAGGCAGAGTCTTCCCGCGCCCTCACCTACAACGCCCTCCGCCTCTTCCACGAAGGCCAGGACTGCATCCAGGACGTGACCATGGCGAAGCTAATCACCCAGCGCGCCGTCCTTGAGATCGCCGACCAGTCCCTCCAGATCCACGGCGGCTACGGCTACATGCGCGAGTACGGCATCGAGCGAGCCGTCCGCGACGCCCGCCTAGGCCCAATCGGCGGCGGGACGGATGAGGTGATGAAGGAGATCCTCGGCAAGCTGATGGGGCTGTAGAGGGACATCGGGCCCGTATGCTCGCCACTTGTCTGGCGAGGAAATCGACGTAAGACGCTGCCGACGGTCCGAGGTGCCGGCAGTGCTGGAGTTGTGGATGGGCAACATGCACCGGCTCGCGGTTCGAGACGGGAACCGGCGGCGGGGCATTGGGCTCGCGCTGACGCGGGCCGGCGAGGACTACCTGCGGCGGCGCGGCGTCCGTCGCGTGACCGCTTTGGTCGCTTTTGACGATGAGGTGGCGGGAGGGTTCTGGGAGTCCGCCGGTTACCCCCAGGACCGCGAGATCGGCCGGCGGGTCCGAAACTTGGAGTCGTGAGAGTCGGCCTCTCCATTCTGCTTTTCGCCTGTGTCTTGGCGGGGGGCTCGGTGGCCCGCGGAGCGCCAGCCAGTTCCGGCGAGGGCAGGCACCCCTCGGGCACCGCGCGCGTGCCCCGGCCGCACATCGTCCGCCACCTCATCCCGTTCGGGCCGAAGCGCAAGCACCAGATGGCCGCCTACTCGGCGCGGCACTACGGAGAACGCGCCTGGCGCCTGAAGCGCCCCCGCGTCATCGTCGAGCACTGGGCTGAAACGGGCAGCGCCGCGGCCGTCTACAACACCTTTGCGCCCGACCTGCCCGATTCGGAGCTGCATGAGCTGCCCAACGTGTGCTCCCACTTCGTGATCTCGGGATCGGGGCGGATCTACCAGCTGGTCTCGGCGAGGGTCCGCTGCCGGCACACGGTCGGCCTCAACTGGACTGCGATCGGGATCGAGCACACGGGGTTCAGCGACGGCGAAGTGCTCGGCAACCGGCGCCAGATGCATGCCTCGCTGCGCCTGATCCGTTACCTGCGCTGCCGCTTCCGCATCAAGCTGCGCGACGTGATCGGCCACGCCGAGAGCCTCTCCTCGCCCTATCACCGCGAGCGGGTCGCGAGTCTGCGGCGACAGACCCACGGTGACTGGAGACACGAGTCGATGCGGACCTACCGCAAGAGGCTGCTACACCAAGGCGGCTGCTGAAATGGAGATGACTTGATCTACCTGCTTCGACACGGTGACGCCGAGGAAGGCATGGGCGATGACGCGGCGCGGCGGCTCACGCTCAAGGGCGAGCGCCAAGCCCACGCCGCAGGTGCGGCATTCGCTGCCCTCGGCATCAAGCCCGATGTCTGCCTGACCAGCCCGAAGGTGCGAGCCGCGGACACCGCCCGCTTGGCCTGTGAGGCGCTCGGGCTCGAGCCGGAGGTGGCCGAGGCGCTCCGCGGCGGGCCGTTCGACTCGACCGCACTGGCCGCCGGGCGCGGCGACGTCCTCCTCGTCGGCCACGAGCCCGACTTCTCCTCCGAGGTTGCCCGCCTCACCGGCGCCAAGGTCAAGCTGCGCAAGGGCGGCCTCGCCGCGATCGATGGCAGCACGCTGGTCTCTCTGCTGCAGCCCGCGGAACTGTCGGCCATCACCGGGTGATTTCCCGCACAAGGTCGGCTAGGGTCATCGCGACCTATCCGATGCAGGGAGAAACGAGGGGTTAGATGGCGTACGAAATGCAGATCCGGGGGAGTCAGGACAGGGTCAAGGTCCGCAGTCCCTGGGCGGCGGCGCTGTTGCCGCTGATCACGCTCGGCATCTACCACCTGGTCTGGTGGTACCGGATCAACCGCGAGCTGCGTGACTACGGCAAAGCGAAGGGGCGCGACCTCGGCCAGAACCCGACCAACTCCGTGCTGGCCCTCTTCCCGGGTGGGCTGATCATCGTGCCGGCGCTGATCACCTACTGGCGCGGGACCCAGCGCGTCATGGGCGCCTCCCGCCTGGCCGGCAAGGAGCCGCTCAACGGCTGGATCGCGATCATCCTCTACCTGCTGATCGCACCGGCGCTCTGGGCCTACATCCAGGTCGAGCTCAACAAGGTCTGGGAAGCCGAAGCCGACACGATCGAGGGCGAACTGGCGCCCCCGGCACCGGCCGACCCGCTTCCCCCGCCCCTGGCCGAGCAACCGGGAGCGACCGAGCCCCCGGCCGGTGGTCCGCCCCCCGCCGGGCCCACCGCCTGACCCACTCATGAAGCAGCGCGTCAGCCTGATCACCCTCGGCACGGGCGATCTCGGGCGGGCGCGCCGCTTCTACGAAGCGCTCGGCTGGACGACGGGTGCGGCTCCCGACGACGACGTCGTCTTCTTTCAGATCGGCGGCGGGATGATCGTCGCCCTCTGGGACCGGGCCCGCCTCGCCGAGGACAGCTGTGTAGAGGACGGCGGCGGCTGGGGCGGCGTGACCCTGGCGCTCAACTTCGGCTCGCCGGCCGAGGTCGACACCGCGATCGAGGAAGCGCGCAGCGCCGGCGCGACGATCGGCCGTGAGCCGGCCGAAGCCTTCTGGGGCGGCTACACCGCGCTCTTCATCGACCCCGACGGCCACCCCTGGGAGGTCGCCCACAACCCGCACTGGACGATCACCGAGGACGGCGGCGTTGAACTTGGCCGCTAGCGAACGCGAGCGGGCCCACCTCAACCTCGTCGACAGCTCGCGCCAGTTCTTCGAGCTCGACCCCGCTGCCGCGATCGAGGCCGAGCCGGGATGGCTCTTCGGCGCCGGCAGCGCCTCCCACCCGGTGATCTCGAATGCCGCGTTTCGCCGCGATGACAACGTCGACGCCGAGGACTTCATCGTCCGCGCCGGCAGGTTCTTCGCGGCCCGGGAGCGTGGATTCAGCATCTGGCTCCGGGCAGGCCAAGACGCCGACAGCGACCTTGCCGCAGCAGCCGAGGCGGCGGGCTTCCAAGCGGTCTACGAGATGCCGGAGATGCTGCTCTCCGGCGAGCCGGCAGCCGAGCCGCTGCCCGCCGGGGCCGAGCTGCGCCGGCTGAGCGACCCAGGCGAAGCCCCCGGCTTCTGGGAGGTGGCCAAGGAGGCCTACGCGAGCAACGGCTTCCCGCCTGAGGTCTTCGCCGGCTACACCGACCACGCCGGCCTGCTCGCCGAGAACGTCACTGCCTTCATCGTCTACCTGGGCAGCGAGCCGGCGAGCATCGCGATGACGATCGTCAGCCACGGCGTCGCCGGCATCTACTGGGTCGGCAGCGTCGAGCGAGCACGCGGGCTGGGGCTCGGCCGCGCCGTCACGGTGGCGGCGACGAACGCCGGCTTCGAGCGCGGCGCCGAGATCGCCTCCCTGCAGGCATCGCCGATGGGCAGGCCGATCTACGAGAAGCTGGGCTACGAGACGGTCTTCGACTACCGGCTGCTGATCTCGCCGCCACCCTGAGCGAGTAGCCGGCAACCCTCTTCAGGCTCACCGACTGGCCAGTCAACCAGGGCTACACGTTCCTTGTAGCCTCCCGGGCCGACTTTCGAATCCGAGAAGGAGAGAGCAGACTGATGGGACTTCTTGATGGCAAAGCGGCGATCGTCACCGGGTCGGCGCGCGGGATCGGCCGGGCGACGGCAGAGATGTTCGTCGCCGAGGGCGCCAAGGTGCTGATCAACGACCTCGACGCCGACGTCGCCGAGCAGACCGCGAGCGAGATCGACGGCGAGACCGCGGTCTTCGCCGGCGATCTGACCAAGCCCGACGCCGCCGACCAGCTCGTCGCCGCCGGCGTCGACGCCTTCGGCGCCGTAGACATCGTCGTCAACAACGCCGGCTACACCTGGGACAGCGTCGCCCACAAGATGACCGACGAGCAGTTCCAGGCGATGATCGACATCCACACCATCGTGCCCTTCCGCGTCGCTCGCGCGCTCGCCCCCCACTGGCGCGAGGCCGCCAAGGCCGAGCGCGGCGAAGGCAAGGAGGTCTTCCGCAAGATCGTCAACGTCTCCTCGACCTCGGGCATGATGGGCAACGCCGGTCAGGTCAACTACTCGGCGGCGAAGATGGCCGTCGTCGGCATGACCAAAACGCTGGCCAAGGAGTGGGGCCAGTTCAAGATCAACGTCAACGCGGTCGCCTTCGGCTTCGTCGAAACCCGCCTCACTGCCGCCAAGGAGCAGGGTGGCGAGATGACCGCGCCGGGCGGCGAGAAGATCGAGCTCGGCATTCCCGAGCAGATGCGGGCGATGGCCTCGGCGATCATCCCGCTCGGTCGCCCCGCCACCCCGGAGGAGGCCTCGGCCCCGGTGCTCTTCCTCGCCTCTCCTTTGGCGAACTACGTGCACGGCCAGGTGCTCAACGTCACCGGCGGCATGTTCGGGGGGATGTACACCTGAGCTCCGAGGCGACAGGTGGCAGGCGCACTCCCCGCTACCTCGACGTAGCGGACAGGATCTGGCCTGCCACCCGCCGCTTCATGGGGCTTCACACCGCCCTGTACAAGGCCAGCGGCGGGCGGCTCGGGCACACGATCCCAGGCGTTCCCGGCAAGATGCTGCTGCTCGACCACAAGGGGGCGAAGAGCGGCATTGAGCGCACCTCTCCTCTGCTCTACTTCAGGGACGGCGAGGACCTTGTCATCGTCGCCTCCAAGGGCGGCTTCCCCAAACACCCGGCCTGGTACCACAACCTCAAGGCCAATCCAGACACCACGGTCCAAGTCGCCTCACACCATCTTCCGGTCCGCGCCCGTGTCGCCACGCCGGAGGAGCGTGAGCGCCTCTGGCCAATGGCGGTGAAGTCGTACCACGGCTACGAGGACTACGCGGTCCGCAGCAAGGGCCGCGAAATCCCGCTCGTAATTCTCCAGCCACGCTGACAGTAGGGGCACGGCCCCCTCTCCCAGAGGCTTGGGGACCACGCCTCGAACCAAGGCAACGATCTGCTGCGCAACGGTCTCTGGGAGAGGGGGCCGTGCCCCTACTTCGGCCGCCGCGCCTCGGCGACGGGATCGCCTGACTCGCTCGTGATCGCCTCAGGCGGCCAGGGCCCCGCCCAGTTGTCGCGGGCACCGTCGAGCGTGATCGTCGTGCCGGAGAAGAAGTCCCCGGCCGGGGAAGCCAGGTAGGCGACCAGCCAGGCCATCTCCTCGGCGCGGCCGGCGCGGCCGATCGGTATCGAGCGCTCGAGGTTGTCGACGACTACCTGGGGATACTTGGTCAGCAGCGTCTCGGTTGCGAACTGGCCGGCGGCGAGCGCGCAGGTCTTGATTCCGAAGCGGGCCCACTCGACGGCAAGCGTGCGCATCATGTTCTCGACCGCAGCGCGGGCGGCGCCGGAGTGGACCATGCCCGGCATGCCGTTGTGCGGCGAGAGGGTGACGCTGAGCACCTTGCCCCCGCCCTGGGGGATGAAGGCCTTGGTCGCGGCGGCGTGGGTCATCAGCCAGGTGCCCTGGACGTTCAGCTCGATCACCGTTCGGAACCCCTTGGGGGTGATCGACTCGGCGGGGGCGAGGAACTGACCGCCGGCGTTGTTGACCAGCACGTCGATCCGCTCGTGGTCGGCCAGGACCCGGTCGAAGAAACCGTCGACCGGGTCCTCCTCGCGGATGTCGATTGCAGCGTGGTCGAAGCGGCCCGCCAGCCCCTCGGCCAGCCCGGCGGTCTCGACGAGCGGCTCCTCGCGCCGTCCGCAACCGACCACGGTCGCACCGAGGCGGACCAGCTCCAAGGCCGTCTCGCGCCCCAGGCCGCTGCCGGCGCCGGAGACGACGCAGACCTGTCCGTCGAGCAATCCCTCTCTGAAGATGCGCGAATGCGGGGTTTCAGCCATCGAGGCGCAAGCCTATAGACGGGCACTCGCCGTAACCTCAGCGGCAATGAAGGTGAGCGTAGAGCCGAAACCGCTGCACGAGCCGCTGGCCGGGGGCACCCCTGGCGCCACCGTCACGGTCGAGCCGCTCGTCGCCGGGCACGTCACCTGGCCGGCGACGATGATGGAACGGCCCGGCGGCCGCTTCGAGACTCTGAAGCTGCTGCGCGCCCTGCTCAGCGGCAAGCCGGCGGCGACAGTGCCCTGCCCCGCCTTCCTGATCCGCCACCCGAGCGCCGGCGCGATCCTCGTCGACACCGGGCTGCACCCCTCGATCGCCACCGACGGCAAGGAGAACTTCGGCGCTCTTGCCACCCGCTTCGGCAACCCCTCGCTGGCATCGGGCGAAGACGTGCCCGCGCAGCTGCGCAAGCTCGGCCTCGACCCCGGCGAGATCCCGATCGTCGTGATGACGCACATGCACATCGACCACACCTCGGCGATCTCCGAGTTCCCCAGCTCGACCTTCGTCGTCAGCGAGAAGGAGTGGCATGCGGCAGCGGCCGGTCCGCGCCCCCTGCTCAACGGCTACCGCCGCCCGCACTACGACTATGCCTTCGACTACCGCACTGTCGACTTCGACCGCGGCGGCATCGACTCCTACGCGACCTTCGGCCGCTGCTTCGACCTCTTCGGCGACGGCTCGATCCGGCTCGCCTATACGCCGGGCCACAGCGCCGGCCACATGTCGGTGATCGCCCACCTCGCCAAGCGCGACTTCGTGATCGGCGGCGACGCGACGTACACGCAGGGCCAGCTCGATGGCGAGGCGCCGCTGGCGCCGCGACCCTTCGACACTCACAACTACCGCCGCTCGCTGCAGGAGCTGAAGCTGTTCAAGCGCGAGTACCCCGACGCGATCGTCACGCCGGGTCACGACCCAGAGTTCTTCGCCGCGCTCAGCGCTCGCTACGAGTAGCGAGCGCCCCGTACATCTCCCGCACCGGGGCGAATATCTGCTCCGCCACCTCGAGCTGGCGCTCGCGGCTCGGCGCCTCCTCGGTCGGGAAGCGGAGCGGCTCGCCGAACTGCACGGTCACCCTGGGGAAGCTGAGCCGCTTCCAGCGGCGCACTCTCTCCGAGCCCTGAATCGCGACCGGCACCACCGGCGCGCCCGATTCGAGCGCGATGCGACCGATGCCCGGCTTGACCCCTTTCAGCTTGCCGCTGCGCGAGCGGCCGCCCTCGGCGTAGACGAGCAGCATCTCCCCCTGATCGAGGATCGCGAAGGCCGTCTTCATCGCCTCCTCGTCGTGATGCCCGCGCCGCACCGGGAAGACGCCACCGTGCTTGTAGACGTAGGTGAGCACCGGCGGTCCGAACATCTGCGACTTGGCCATGAAGCGAACCTTGCGCCGCAGCAGGTAGAGGCCGACGAAGAAGTGGTCCATCTGGCTGAAATGGTTGGGCGCGAGGATCAAGGCACCCTCCTTGGGCACGTTCTCGACCCCGATCGCCCGCACCCGGTAGATCAGCAGCGTCGGCAGGGTGAGGATGATGCGGACGAAGGTGTAGGTCCAGCCCACGCCCTTGCGCGCCGCCGCGTGGAACTGGTCGAAGTACTCCGCCGGGCGTTCGTCCTTGTATATCTGGGGCTTCATCTCGGCCATGGCTGCGACGGCCCTCGGCCGTCGCTACGCGGTACCCCCGGCGAGGCGGGGGGTTACGGCACGCCGCCGGCGCTCGGGCCTGCCCAGCCGCCGGCGCGCTCCAGGGCCCGATGCCACTCGGCGAGGAGCCGTTCTCGCTCCCCCGCCTCCATCGCCGGCTCATAGCGCGCCGCCTCGCGCCACATCTCCCCCACCTCGTCCAGGGTCCAACGCCCGGTCGCGATCCCGGCCAGATAGGCCGCCCCCAGGGCAGTCGTCTCGGCCACCTCGGGCACGACCACCTCGCAACCGAGCACGTCGGCCTGGAACTGCATCAGCCAGCGGTTGGCAGCCGCCCCGCCGTCGGCCTTGAGCACCGCCAGGCGCTCCCCGGCCGCCTCCTCCTGGGCCCGCACCGCGTCGACCGTCTGGAAGGCGATCGCCTCCAGCGCCGCCCTGGCCAGATGAGCCCGACCGCTGCCGCGGGTGAGGCCGACGATCGTGCCGCGGGCGTAGGGATCCCAGTGCGGCGAGCCGAGGCCGGTCAGGGCCGGAACGAAGTAGACCCCGTCATTGCCGGCGAGCGAGGCGGCGAGGGCCTCGCTTTCCCCGGCCCGCTCGATCACACCGAGCCCGTCGCGCAGCCACTGCACGGCGGCGCCGGTGACGAAGATCGACGCCTCCAGGGCATAAGAAACTCCGGTCGACGGGCCTGAAAGTCGCGATATAGGCGATTTTGAGTCCCGTCGGCCCAGGGAGGCTGCGATTGTGGTGAGTAGACCTTTGGAGGGATCGGGGGGCTCGGGGCCGGTGTTGAGCAGGACGAAGCTGCCGGTGCCGTAGGTGTTCTTCGCGGTGCCCGCGCGGTGGCAGGCCTGGCCGAAGAGCGCCGCCTGCTGGTCGCCGGCGATCCCGGCCACCGGCACCTCGCCGCCGAACTCCGACGTGGTGCCGTAGACATGGGCCGACGGCAGCGCTTCAGGCAGGCTGGCGGGGTTGATCCCGAGCAGGGCGCAGAGCTCCTCGTCCCAGGCGCGCCGCTTGATGTCGAAGAGCATCGTGCGCGAGGCGTTGGTGTGGTCGGTCGCGTGGCGGCCGGTGAGCTTGAAGAGCAGCCAGGAATCGACCGTGCCGAACGCCGCCCGCTCGGCACCCTCGACGTTGCGCAGCAGCCACTCGATCTTGGTCGCCGAGAAGTAGGGATCGATGACGAGCCCGGTGCGCTCGCGCACCAGGGCCTCGTGCCCGGCGGCGCGCAGCTCCTGGCAGCGCTCGGCGGTGCGCCGGTCCTGCCAGACCAGCGCCCGGTGGATCGGCTCGCCGCTCTCGGGGTCCCAGGCTACGACCGTCTCGCGCTGGTTGGCGATCCCGATCGCTTCGAGGTCGTCCCCCTGGATGCCGGCGTCGGCGATCGCCTCGACGGCGACCCGTCGACTCACCTCCCAGATCTCGTCGGCGTCGTGCTCGACCCATCCCGGCCGGGGGAAGTGCTGCTCGAACTCCGAGTAGGCGCGCCCCGCGATCCGTCCCCGCCGATCGAAGACGAGGCAGGTCGTGCCCGTCGTCCCCTGGTCGATCGCGAGGATCAGCGGGTCACCCCGCGCACCACCGTCAGCAGGCCCTCCGCCACCCCGGACGCGTCCTCGCCGGTGCTCAGGCGCCGCAGGCCCATGCCGTACATCAGCGCCACGATCGTGCGCGCGTGGCGGCTGGGCTCGGGCACCTCGAGCTTCTCCAGCGCCGCGGCGGCGACGCCTTCGTAGGCCTCGAAGCAGCGCAGGGAAGCCTCGCGCAGGGCTGGGTCGCGGGCCGCCTGCAGGTGGAGCTCGATCTCCGCCAGCTGCTGGATGCGATTCCCCGACTCCTCGACCACACGCTCGACTTCCGCCGCCACCTGCTCGACGCTCGGGTCTCCACGGCGCAGCTCCGCGGCGATCTCCTCCTGGCGCACCACCTCCTCGCCGACGAAGAGCAGCAGGCTCTCACGCAGCAGATCGACCTGGCTGGGGAAGTGGTAGGTGAGCGAGCCGAGGGCGACGCCGGCGGTGATGGCGACCCGGCGGTTCGTCACCGCGGGGACGCCCTCGCGGCCGATCAGCTCGACCGTGGCACGCAGGATGCGCTCGCGGGTATCGGTGGGCGCGACGGTGGCCAAGAAGCGCCAGCCTATCCTTTTCGCCTATCGTTCGTTCGAACGAACAGGCAAGGAGAGGGAGGCAACGGATGACGGCGACGACGACTTCACCCGCCGGCCTGCGGGAGCAGACACTGCTGCTGCAGGCCGGAGAGACCACATCGCGCGAGCTGGTCGAAGCAGCTCTGCAGCGCGCCGAGGCGACCCAGGAGACCCTCAACGCGTTCCGCGTAATCTGCAGCGAGGAAGCGCTGAGCGCTGCCGAGGAGGCAGATCGGCGCCTTGCCGACGGCGAGGGCGCGCCCCTGCTGGGCGTGCCGGTGGCGATCAAGGACGACGTCGACCTGACCGGTCACACCAGCCCCTTCGGCTGTGGCGGCGGCAGCCCGGCTGTGCGCGACGCCGAGGCGGTGCGCCGCCTGCGCGAGGCCGGCGCGATCCCGATCGGCAAGACCCACGCACCTGAGGTCGGCCAGTGGCACTTCACCGAGACGCCCCTGCACGGGGCGACGCGCAACCCCTGGAACACCGATCACACCCCGGGGGGCTCCAGCGGCGGTGCCGCGGCCGCCGTCGCCGCCGGCGTGGTCCCCGCCGCGATCGGCTCCGACGGGGCCGGCTCGATCCGCATCCCGGCCGCCTGGACCGGCCTAGTCGGGCTCAAGCCCCAGCGCGGCCGGGTCTCCACCTGGCCCGACGCCGAGGCCTTCAACGGGCTCAGCTGCTACGGACCGCTCGCCCGCAGCACCGTTGACGCCGCCCTGTTGCTCGACGCGGTCCACGGCAACGTCCCAGCCGACCTGCACCGGCCGCCCGCGCCGCCCGAAACCTTCTCCGAAGCCGCCGGCCGCGAACCCGGCGCTTTGCGCATCGCCGTCTCCTTCGCCACCCCGTTCGGCGTCGTCAACAAGGTCGACCCCGAGCATCGCGAGGCAATCGAAGACTTCGCCGTGCGCCTGGCGAGCCTGGGCCACGAGATCGTCCGCATCGACCCCGACTACGGCATGGTCGGACCGGCGATCGTCCCCCGCGGCATGGCCGGCGTCGATGCCTGGCTGCGCGCCCATGGCGAAGATCGCTCCGCGCTCGAGCCGCGCACACGCATCCACGCCCGCTTCGGGCGAGCGCTGAGCGGCCTGCCGCTGCGCATCTCGCGGGCAGCCGAGCCGGGGCTGCGGCGGCGAGTCGGTCGCGTCTTCGAGCGCTGCGACGTCGTCCTCACCCCGACCACAGCGAGGCCGGCGCCACGGATCGGCGCCCTCGAGGGCAAGGGCTACTGGGCGACCAGCTCGACCGCCGGCGCGATCTGCCCCTTCGCCTTCGCCTGGAACGTGGTCGGCTGGCCCGGGATCAGCGTTCCCGCCGGCCTGACGTCGAACGGCCTGCCGATCGGCGCCCAGCTGCTCGGTCGCGAAAACGACGAGACGACGCTGCTCTCGCTCGCGGGGCAGGTCGAGCGGGCCGAAGGTGGGTGGCCCCGGCCGGAGTGAGGGCCTGTCCCGGTAGGGGTTTCGCTTAACTTTTTTCGAAGTTGCGTGGGAGGGCTGGCGCCCGGAGCCCAGCGCGAAAAAAGTACAAGACGCTCCACCCCTACCGGGATGGTCCTAAGCGCGGGCGCGGTAAGCCCGTACGAAGTCGCGCAACTGGCTGCCGCGATGGAGGAAGCCGCGGAAGCTTCGGCCGGTCGATCGGTGGGAAAGGTCCAGTTCGTACTCGCCGACGCGGTAGCCGGCGCGCACCGCGTCGACGGTCATGCCCAGCTCCATGCCGTAACCACGCGCAAAGGGCAGGACTTCACGTAGGACCTCGGTTTGCATCGCGCGCTGGCCGGAGATTGGAGCTTTTGCCTCGAAACCGCTGAGTCGCCGAATCGCCCAGCGGGCGAAGCCGAGGGCGAGGCCGAAGCCGCCGCCGACTCGATTGGCGAAGGTGGCGATCGCCAGGTCGCACTCGCCCGCCTGGACCGCGGAGACCAGGGGACCGAGACGTCCTGCGGAATTGCCGAGGTCGCCGTCGCAGAGCAGGACGAGGTCGGGCGCGATGCCATCGCTCAGCACCGCCTCCGCAGCGGCGCTGACGTTGCCGCCCTTGCCATGTGGGCGTCCCCGGCTAACTACCTTGGCCCCGCTGGCCATCGCCACCTCGGCGCTGCCGTCGCTGGACGCGTCGTCGGCGACCCAAACGACCGCGCCGGGGAAGGCGCTGCGCAGGGCGCCGATCGTCGCCGCGACTCGGTCAGCCTCGTTGTGCGCGGCGACGATCACGGCGAGCGATCGGCCGGAGCCCCGTTCTTCAGGATTCACGGCGGCTATTGTGCCCCGCCATGAACATCGAGGCGCACATCACCGGCAACGTGTGGAAAATCGAGGTCGCGGTCGGGGACACGATCGAGGACGGGGACACGGTCGTGATCCTCGAGTCGATGAAGATGGAGATCCCGGTCGAGGCCGAAGACGACGGCACCGTCAAGGAGATCCGCTGCGAGGAGGGCCAGTCGGTCAGCGAAGGCGACATCCTCGTAGTGCTCGAGTGAGTGAGCAGCTCGCCGGCGGCAAGCTCCTCCTCGACTCGCCGGCCGAGGCGGTCGTCCGCCTCCGCATATCCAACCCCGAGCGGCGCAATGCGCTCGATCACGAGATCCTCGACGCGATCGCCGAGACCGTGCCGCGGCTCGACCGGGGGATCGAGACCCGCTGCCTGCTGGTCACCGGGGCGCCACCGGTCTTCTCGGCCGGCTACGACCTCGCCTCGATTCCGACCGAGACCTTCGAGCGTGACGCCGAGGCCCTCGTCGCCCACCCCTTTCACGCCGCGACCGAGGCCCTGGCCAACTTCCCCTGGCCGACCGTCGCGGCGATCAACGGGCACTGCATCGGCGGCGGCCTCGAGCTCGCCGTCACCTGCGACCTGCGGATCGCTGCCGACGGAGCCATGCTCGGCATGCCCCCGGTCAAGCTCGGCCTCGTCTACAGCCACACCGGGCTGCGCAAGTTCCTCGACACGGTCGGGCTGGCCCGCACCAAGGAGCTCTTCCTCACCGGCCGCAACTTCGACGCTCTCCGCGCCGCCGAGATCGGCCTCGTCCACGAAGTCGTGCCCGCCGAGGAGCTCGAGCAGGCGGCGGTGGCCTTAGCGGCGGAGATCGCCGCCAACGCACCGCTCTCGATGCGCGGCAACAAGAGCGCGATCGACCTGCTGACCGCCTCGCCGACGCTGAGCACACAACAGGAGGCCGGCCTGATCGCCCTGCGCGAGTCCTGCTTTGCCTCGGAGGACTTCCGCGAGGGCGTCAGGGCCTTCGCCGAGAAGCGCAAGCCAGAGTGGAAGGGGCGATGAGCGCGAGGGCGCGCAAGCAGCTCGCCGCCAGCGACCCGACGATGGCGGCTTTGATCGAGCGGGTCGGCAAGATCGACATCGCGACACGGCTGAAGCGGCGCAGCGAGGAACGGCCGGCCGACGCTTACGGGGCACTGCTGCGGGCGATCGTCGGGCAGCAGCTCTCGACCAAGGCGGCGCGGACGATCTACGGGCGCGTGCTGGAGATCTTCGATGGCGGCACGCCGTCGCCCGAGCAGCTGCTCGCAGCCGACGAAGCCGACCTGCGCGGCGCCGGCCTCTCCGGCCGCAAGGTCGAATACGTGCGCGATCTCGCCTCGCACGTGATCGACGGCGAGCTGGAGCTCGACCGCCTCGACCGCCTCGACGACGAGCAGGTGATCGAGGAGATCGTCGCCGTGCGCGGCCTCGGAGTCTGGACCGCGGAGATGTTCCTGCTCTTCCATCTCGAACGGCCCGACGTCCTCTCCGGCGGCGACCTCGGCATCCGCAAGGCGATCCAGGTCGAGTACGGCTTGCAGGAGATGCCGACGCCGACGCGGGTGCTGGAGATCGGCGAGCCCTGGCGCCCCCAGCGCAGCCTCGCCTCGCTGTACCTCTGGGAGTCGCTTGCAAACGCACCCGTAGATTGAGGCCCGGCGGGACATGGTCGACAAGAGGACCATGCGCCTGCGTTTCTGGCTTGGCTTTGCCGTGGTTGCCGCGATCGCGGTCGGCTCGATCGCGGTGGCGCTCGTCGTCCACGAGCGTGAACGCGACAACTTCGAGACGCGGCAGCGCGGCGAGGCGACCCGGGCGGCTCATCAGGCGGAAGCGCTGGCGAGGCTCTCGGTCGGGCAGCTCTCCAGCGCCGCGGCCTTCTACCAGGCCGAGGGTCGCTTCACCCGTCACGAGTTCGACGTCGTCGCCGGGACGCTGCTGCGACCGGGAGCGCTGAGCGCGACGGCGTTCATCGCCTCGGTGCCGGACTCGCGCCGGGCGCGGTTCGAACGCTCGCGCGGCTACCCGATCCTCGAACGGGGGCCGCTGGGCAACCTGCGCCGGGCACATCGGCGCAACCACTACTTCCCCGTGATCTACGTGGCCGCGAGCGGGCTCACCGTGCAGGCGCCGATCGGCTACGACGTCGCCTCCGACGATCTGCGCGGCGCCTACCTGTTGAAAGCACGCGACCTCGGCAAACCCGCCGCCACGCCGGCGATGCGGCTGCCGGTCGGCGGCACCGGGATCAACGTCTTCCGCCCGGTCTACCGCGACGGCGCCTCGGTCCGTACCGCGGCGGAGCGACGCGCGGCTCTGACCGGCTTCGCCGCGGGCGCCTTCCACGTGCCCGACCTTGCCGCGGCGGCGACGACGGCATTGCCGGACGGGGTAGACGCCGCCCTGGTCGAGCGCGGGAAACCGGTCGCGGGCCCTGGCCTCCCTCGTGACGAAGCCGCGACCGCACCGATCCGCATCGCCGATCGCACCTGGCTGCTGGTCGTTCGCGACCCCAGCCGTCCCGGTGTCGATCTGCCGGTGATGATCGCCCTCGTCGGTCTCTCGCTGGCGGCGCTGCTGGCGGCGCTGGTGCTGGTCTGGAGCCGCAACGAACGGATGCAGGAGCTGGCCCTCCAGGCCAGTCAGGACCCTCTCACCGGACTGAAGAATCGGCGCCGCTTCGAGGAGGACCTGCGTGCCGAGCTGGCCCGCAGCCACCGCTACGGCGCCCCGGGGGCGCTGCTGATGCTCGACCTCGATCGCTTCAAGCAGGTCAACGACACGCTCGGGCACCCGGCGGGGGACCGGGTGCTCGCCGAGATCGCCGCGGTGCTGCGCGGCCGCGCCCGCGAGACCGACGTGCTGGCGCGCATCGGCGGCGACGAGTTCGCGATCGTGCTGCCGCGCTGCGAGCTCGGCGAGGCCGAAGAGGTGGCGGACGAGATCGCCGGCGGGATTCGCGAGCGGATGCGTGCCGAGCGGGACGTGCCGCCGATCACGGCCAGCATCGGCATCGCGCCCTTCGGCACCGGCCGCCGGCTCAGCTACGAATCGGTCCTCGCTCGCGCCGACACGGCGATGTACGAGGCGAAGGGATCGGGTCGCGACAGGGTGCGGGTCTTCGACTCGGCGATCCAGCCGCGGCGGGAGGCGGCGCCTATCGCCGTGGGCGAGCGGCCTCAGCCGGCAGGCGATGGCGGAGTCGCAGCACGCGGCTGACCGAGGCTTCGAACGACGGGCGCCTCAGCCCGCCCCGGCGCAGTCCCCGCAGCATCGCCCCGTGGGCGACGGCGGCGGCACGGTAGTCGCTGAAGAGGAGGAGGTCGGTCCCGGCCTCGGCGCCGGCGATCGCCACCTTGGCAGGGCCGCCGAAGTCGCGCACGGCGACCGATTCCAGCGCGTCCGTGATCGAGACGCCGCCGAAGCCGATGCGGTCGCGCAGCTCGCCGCTCGCGATCTGCCTGGCGAAGGCGGCCGGCCGCGGCGAGAAGGCGGGATAGATCGCGGTGCTCAGCATCACCATCTCACCGCCCTCCGCGACGTACTCGCGATAGGGCCGCTCGTCGACCGCTCGCAGCGCCTGCCGCGAGAGCTCGATCCGCTGCACGGCGAAGTCGGTGTTCTCGGCGGCGGCGCCGAGGCCGGGGAAGTGCTTGGCGGTGGCCGCGACCCCGCCCCCCTGCAGGCCCTCGGCAAAGGGCACGGCCGTCTCCGCGACCCGAGACGCTGTCGATCCGAAGCCCCGTTCCGTCGCGGCGATGGTCCCTCCCGGACGGGCGACGTCGAGGACGGGGGCGAGGTCGACGTTGATGCCGACGCCGCGCAAGCCGGCGGCGGTGGCGCGCCCCTGCCGTCTGCTGAAGGCGGCACCGGCGAGGCCCATCTGCCGCGCGGAGGCACTCGGCGGACCGCTCAGTCGCTTCACCAGCCCGCCCTCCTGGTCGACCATTACCAACAGCGGGTCGCGCAAACCCGGCGGCCGCCGGATCGACTCGAGCTCGGCGGCCAGGCGGCGCGCCGCCCCTCGACTCGGCAGGTTCTCTCCGAAGAGGATCACGCCCGCCAGCTCGCCGCGGTGGATCATCCGCCGCAGCGGCGCCGGCGCAGCGGCGCCGTCGAACCCAGCCACCAGACGCTGTCCGGCGAGCTCTCGCAGCGATAGCTGGGACGCGACGCTGGGCGCCGGCTCGGCAGCGCGATCGCCGAGCGAGGCGCCGCACGCGAAGGCGACAACCGCCAGCCCCGCCGCGGCCCCGACGGCGATCCGCCTGCGTCTTGCCTCAGATGTCGCCACGTGTCTGAGCTTATGGGTCCATATGGGCGGTCAAACTCAGACACGCCAAGCGTCCGGGCCGCCGCCTAGCCTTGCGCTCGAATGCCCGCCCTGATCTCTTTCGAGGAAGCGCTGGCCCTCGGCGAGTTGACCGGTCACGAGGAGATCGGCGAGCTGGTCGAGCGGGCCTGGGCCGTGCGTCGCGAGAACTTCGGCGACTCGACCGACATGTGCTCGCTGGTCAACGCCAAGTCCGGCGGCTGCGCCGAGGACTGCGGCTTCTGCGCCCAGTCGCGCTACGCCGAGGCGGACACGCCGATGCACGCAATGATGGAGCCGGAGCAGATCCTCGAGCACGCGAAGGCGGCAGAAGCCGCGGGCGCCCACCGCTTCTGCATGGTCACCCAGGGTCAGGGCCTCTCCAAGCGGGACTTCGAGAAAATCCTCGAGGGCGCGGAACTGGTCGCCGAGCAGACCAACCTCAAGCGCTGCGCCTCGATCGGCCACATGTCGGCGGAGCGCGCCAAAAAGCTGCGCGAGGCCGGGATCCAGCGCGTCCACCACAACGTCGAGTCGGCCCGCTCCTACTACCCCGAGGTCTCGACCACGGTTCGCTACGAGGGCCGCCTGCGCACGATCCAGGCGGTCAAGGAGGCGGGGCTGGAGACCTGCGTCGGCGGCATCCTCAACCTCGGCGAGTCGCCGCGGCAGCGGGTCGAGATGGCCTTCGAGCTGACCGAGATCAACCCGACCTCGGTGCCGATCAACCTGCTCAACCCGCGCACCGGCACCAAGTTCGGCGAGCGGCCGCTGATGGACGCCTGGGAGGTGGTCAAGTGGGTGGCGATCTTCCGCCTGATCATCCCCGGCGCCCTCTTCCGCCTCTGCGGCGGCCGGGTCGAGAACCTCGGCGAGCTGCAGCCGCTGGCGGTCAAGGCCGGCCTCAACGGCGTGATGATGGGCAACTTCCTGACCACGCTCGGCGCCGAGCCTGAGGACGACCGGGCGATGTTCGAGGAGCTCGGGCTCAACGTAGCCCGCCAGCCCGACAACGGCGCCAACCCGCGCCCCGACAATCGCGACGGCTGGCTCGACGGAGAGACGCCCGCGACGCCGATCGACGAGCTGATCGACCGCCAGGACGAGGCCAACTTCTGGGATCCCTCGACCCAGCTGCGGGTGATCAAGAAGACCAAGAAGCCGCCTCCGTATCCAGAATCAGGCGCCGCCTCCTCCGCTCCCGCGCGGGCACGCTAATGGCCACCGGAAGTCACGTCCCCGCGCTCCCGCGTCCGGGGGCGGCTTGGTGAACCCGTGACGGATATCGCAGCGCGAATCGAGGAGCTCCGCGACCGGGGGCTTCACCGGCGACTGCGCCTGGTCGAGGGCAGGCAGGGCCCGCGCGTCACCCTCGACGGCCGCGACGTCCTGCTGCTCTGCTCCAACGACTACCTCGGCCTCGCCGCCCATCCGCGCGTGCGCGGCGCCGCCGCCGAGGCGGCGATGAACTGGGGCGCGGGCGCGGGCGCGTCGCGATTGATCTCGGGCAACATGCAACCGCACGGTCGCCTGGAGCGGCGGATCGCCGCCTTCAAGGGATATGAGTCGGCGTTGCTGTTCGGCTCCGGCTACCTGGCCAACAGCGGCGCGATCGCCGCCCTGGCCCAGCCTGGCGAGGTGGTCTTCTCCGACGAGCTCAACCACGCCAGCATCATCGATGGCTGCCGGCTCTCGCGAGCCGAGACCTTCGTCTACCGCCACGGCGACATCGACCACCTCTCCTGGGGCTTGCGCAAGGTGGGCGAGCGGGCCGCCCTGATCGTCACCGACGGTGTCTTCTCGATGGACGGCGATATCGCTCCGCTCGGGGATCTCCTCGTCCTTGCTCGCCAGCACGGCTGCCGGCTGATGGTCGATGAGGCCCACGCCACCGGGGCGCTCGGCCCCGGCGGACGGGGCTCGGTTGCCGCCGCCGGGCTCAGCGGCGAGGTCGACGTCGTGATCGGGACGCTGGGCAAGGCGCTCGGCTCCTACGGGGCCTACGCCTGCGCGAAGCGCGAGACGATCGACTACCTGCTCAACACAGCGCGGTCGTTCGTCTTCTCGACGGCGCCGCCGCCGCCGGTCACCGCGGCCGCGATGGCGGCGCTGGAGGTGCTCGAATCGCAGCCGGAGCGCGTCGGCAAACTGGTCGTCAACGCGGCGACCCTGCGACGGTCGCTCGCCGCCGAGGGCCTGGCGGTAAGCGGCTCGGACACCCAGATAGTGCCGGTCGAGGTCGGCGCCGCGGAGCCGACGATGGCCCTCTCTGAGCGGATCCTCGAGCAGGGCGTCTTCGCCCAGGGCATCCGCCCCCCGACCGTCCCGGAGGGATCCTCACGGCTGCGCTTCACGGTGATGTCGACCCATCGCCGCGAAGAGCTGGAGCAGGCCGCGAGGATCGTCGGCGGCGCCGCCCGCGAGCTCGGCATCGCCACGGGCGCCGGGGCGGCTGCGTCGCAGGCCGTCGCCGCCTGAGCCTTGCGCGGCCTCTTCGTCACCGGCACCGGCACGGAGGTGGGCAAGACGGTCGTCGCCGCCGTGCTGGCGCGGACGCTGCGCGCGCGCGGCTCGGTCGCGGTCTTCAAGCCCGCCGTGACCGGCCTCGAGGAACCGGGCGAGCCGGACCACGCACTGCTTCGCCGCGCCGCCGGCTCCGAGCAGAGCGACGACGAGATCGCCCCGTACCGCTACGGTCCGCCGGCCTCGCCGCATCTGGCCGCGGCGCAGGCCGGAGAGGAGATCGAGCCCGAGCGCCTGCGCCAGAGCGCGCGCGAGGCCGCCGCAAGCGCCGATCGACTCGTCTGCGAGGGCGTCGGCGGCCTGCTGGTCCCACTCGCGAGTCGAGCTGCTCCCACCCCCCGGAAAGAACTCGGCAGTCCGTACTTGGTGCGCGACCTTGCGGTCGATCTCGGCCTTTCGCTCGTGATCGCGGCATCGCCCGGGCTGGGCACGATCAACCACACGCTGCTGACCGTCGAGGCGGCTCGCGCGGCCGGCCTAACCGTCGCCGCCCTCGTGCTCACGCCGTGGCCGAGCAAACCCAGCGCGATCGAGACCTCCAACCGCGAGACGCTCGAAGCCCTTGCTGCCACCCCGGTCCACACCCTCCCCCGTCTCGACCTGAACGAACCGGCGAGCTGGCCAGAGCTCCAGATCGGCCCCCTTCCTTGAGACCGGCCCCGGCCGATCTCGATCCCTCGCCCCGACTGATCGATAGACCCCCGCATACGGGGGTCTATCG
>JBIOVV010000025.1:0-17515 GCA_044867925.1 Solirubrobacterales bacterium
CCGGAGCCGCCGCGGAAGATCTTGCCCTCCTTGGTGTTCCAGGCGAGGATCGAGTCCATGTTGTCCTCGACGCTGAGGATGAAGCAGGCCGAGCACTGCGGCCGCTCCTCGAAGCCGACGTTGAACCAGACCGGCGAGTTGAAGGCCGCCTTCTGGTTGAGCAGGATCGAGGTCAGCTCCGCCTCGAAGGCATCGGCGTCCTCATCGGAGGCGAAGTAGCCGCCCCTGCGCCCCCACTCGGAGATCGTGCCGGCGACGCGGCCGATCATCTGTTTGACCGACGACTCGCGTTTGTCGGAGCCGAGCTGGCCGCGGAAGTACTTCTGGGCGACGATGTTGGTCGCGTTCTGGGACCAGCTCTTGGGGAACTCGACCCCGCGCTGCTCGAAGGCCGGGCTCTCCGGGTCGCCGATCACCGCATCGCGCACTTCCCACTCGATCTGATCGAACGGATGGGTCCCTGGAGAGGAAAAACGGCGTTCGACCGCGAGGCCCTTGAGACCGTTTTTCGGGGCACTGGTGGCGGTCTGGGACATCAAACTTCTCCTCTCGCAGCGACTTTCAGGGGTAACAAAGCAGGATCGCTAAAGCCTCAGACGGAAAAGTGGCGAAAAGCGCAAATAAGGAGCTTGATTCGCCGGGCGCGCCGCCCCTACATGGTGGCAATTCCGCAATGTCGGGACAAAGTTGGGAGTACCCTGGGGGCATGGTTGAAGATCTGCGCAGGGGCGCGGAGCGGATGGGCGAGCGGGCGACCGCGGCGAGGGAGGCCGCAGTGGAGAGGGCCGGGGCCGCCAAGGACGCGGCGGGTGACGCGATCGCCGCGGTCAAGCCGAAGCTGCGCGGCGTCTCGCACGAGTGGGCCTTCTTCATCTCACTGTTTCTCGGCGCTGGCCTGATCGTCGCGGCGAAGACGCCCGAGGCCACGCTCGCGGTTGCGATCTACGCCGTCAGCCTCTCGGCTCTGCTCGGCACCAGCGCCCTCTACCACCGCGTCAACTGGAGCCGGCCCGGCGTGCGCCGCTGGATGCGCCGCCTCGATCACTCGATGATCTTCTTCCTCATCGCCGGCACCTACACGCCCTTCGCCCTGCTCGTCCTCGACGGCCCGCTCGCCGACGCGATCCTCGTCGTCGTCTGGGCCGGCGCCCTCGCCGGCGCGATCGTCGAGATGGTCTGGATCGAACACCCCAAGTGGGTCGCCGCCCTGATCTACATGTCGCTCGGCTGGGTAGCAGCGATCGCCTTCCCCGGCCTCTGGGACGAGATGGGCATCGCCGGCACCCTCCTCGTCGCCGCCGGCGGCCTCCTCTACACCGCGGGCGCGGTGGTCTACGCCACCCAACGCCCCAACCCCAGCCCAAGAGTCTTCGGCTACCACGAGGTCTTCCACCTCCTCGTGATCGCCGCCGCCGCCGCCCACTTCGCCGCGATCGCCTTCTTCGCCCTGCCGGCCTCCTGAAGCTCGACTGATCGATTGACCCACGAATACGGGGGCAAATCGATCAGTCGGCGGCCCTAGGCCGCGAGCGCCGGCTGCGCTTCGCCCTCCCTCTCCGCCTCGGCGACCAGCTCGGCGAGGATCTCCTCCAGCTGCTCGGACTGCTGGGGGGAGAGCTCGAGGCGGTTACCCGCAAGCCGATCCCTGGCGTGGCCGACCGGCAGCTCGGCCTCGACCACACGGCCACCCATCGCGCCCAGTACCTTGCGCAGCTCGGCTTGGGCCCAGACGGCGCCGAACATGCCGGTCGAGGCCCCGATGACCGCGGCGGGCGTGCCGTTGAGGGCGCTCTTGCCCGCCGGCCGGGAGGCCCAGTCGAGCGCGTTCTTGAGCTGGCCCGGGATCGAGTGGTTGTACTCGGGGGTCGCGATCAGGACCGCGTCGGCGTTGCGCACCGCCTCGCGCAGCTCCTCGACCACAGCCGGCGTGCCGTTCAGCTCGACGTCCTCGTCGTAGGGCGGGACCTCGCGCAGGCGCTCGAACTCGACCAGCTCCGCCCCGGCGGGCAGCCTTTCGGCGGCCGCCCGCAGCAGCGCACTGTTCAGCGAGCCGCTTCGCAGGCTGCCCGAGATGCCGAGCACCCGCATCGTTACCTGGCCTCCTCGACCAGCTCCAGCTCGACCGCGATCGCGACCTCGTAGTCGAGCACCTCGCCGCCGCTCGGCAGCTCGGCGTTCCAGTCGAGGCCGAAGTTGCGGCGGTCGACCGTGGCGGCGACCGAGAGGCCGACGCGGGAATTGCCGGCGAGGTCGGCGCCTAGCTGCCCGAACTTGCCGCTCGCCTCGACCTCGCGCGTCTCGCCGCGGATCTCGAGCTCGCCGCGCAGGGTCGCCGTGCCGTCGGCGTCGACGCTCAGCTCGCTGGAGCTGAAGCGCAGTTGCGGATAGCGGCCGGCGTCGAAGAAGTCGGGGGAGAGGAGGTGGCCCCTGAGCTGCTCCTCGTCGATCTCGATGCCGGCGACGTCGACCGTGCCTTCGAGCTTGGCCTCCTCGCCCCCGGTGAGCCGGGCCTCGTAGGCGGCGAAGCCGCTGCGGAAGGTCGCCACCCCGTTGTGGGCGATGGCGAAGTTGATCGAGGAGTGGACTGGGTCCACCACGTATGTGCCTGTCGGAATCTGCTGGGCGACCGTCTGAGCGCTCATCTCTGCCTCCAAGTTCGATAGTTGCTTACTAAATGGTTGACACAGAAACAATCGTAGCAGAAAATGCTTGTAAATACAACTATTGCTGAGACAACATTTATCTGCGATCATGAAGCGGTGGAGCAGACAACCGCTGACAGGGCGCAGAACGGAGGGCCTTCGACGCCGAACCCCCACGGCGAGGCCTGGGGCGCCCTGACCCGCACCCACGCCGCGATCGTCCAGCGCTTGCAAGAAACGCTCTCCGCCGCCGACTTTCCGCCGCTGCCCTGGTACGAGGTTCTCGCCACTGTCTCCGAGGCACCCGACGAGCGGATGAAGATGGGAGACCTGGCCGAGGCGCTGGTGATCACCCGCGGCGGCCTGACCAAGCTGGTCGACCGCCTGGTCAAGGCGGGCCTGCTGGAGCGGACCTTCTGCGAGACCGATCGCCGCGTCAGCTACGCGACCCTGACGCCTGCCGGCCGCGACCTGCTGGCCGAGATGCGCCCTGCCGTGGTCGCCGAGCTCGAGGTCGCCTTCTCCGCCAACCTCAGCGTCGCCCAGGCCAAGGAGCTGCGCCGCACGCTCGACAGCGTCCGCAGCTCAGCCTGCGGCAACTAGCGCTTCCGGTGCGCCTTTTGCTCCCTATGGGTGCATAAAGCGCACCGGAACGAGGGAACGCTCAGGCGAGCGCGGCGGCGGCGCGCTCTTTGGCGGCCTCGATCAGCGCGATCAGCTCGATCTCGCGATCGGCGCGGATCAGCTCGACCGGGTCGGGGTCGCCGTTGACGATGCCCTCGAAGAACTCCTTGCGGTCCTGGTAGGTCGGCAGCGTCCCCTTGGCCCAGCCGCGGGCGTCGTTGAGGATCACCGCGAGGCGGGCGTACTCCTCGCCGAAGAGCTCTGAGATCTCGCGCTTCATCCGCTTCGCCAAGGCGGGGGAGGCGCCGGCGGTGGAGATCGCGATCGCCAGCGGGCCGGTGCGCACGATCGCCGGCAGGATGAAGTTGCAGAGCGGTGGCACGTCGACGATGTTGACCAGCATCGCCCGCTTCTCGGCGTCGTCGTAGACCTTGATGTTGACCTCGGTGTCGTCGGTGGAGGCGATCGCCATGAAGACCCCCTCGAGGTCGGCGGCGCCGGCGTAGGCCCGCTTCTCCCACTCGATCGACCCCTCCGCGGCAAGCTCCTCCAGCTGCGGATGCGCCACGGGCGCGATCAGCGTCACGTCGGCGTCGCATGCGAGCAGGCCCTCGACCTTCTCGAGCCCGATGTCGCCGCCGCCGACCACCAGGCAGCGCCGCCCCTTCAACTTCAGGCAGGCGATGTAGAAGGGCGTCTCCAGCATGTCGCGCACGCAGGACTGGTCGCAGATCCCCTTGCGCAGCTGACACACGCACTCCTTGCCGGCGTAGGCCTGGGCTGGCATGCCCAAAGCCTAGTGATCCGACGACCGCCGCCGCCCCGGTGCAACGTTTTACGGCTCCACCAGCGCTACAAAACGTTGCACCCGGCTGGGAGACCCTTCGCTCGGATCCGGACTGGAGCCTCGTCGGCGCTAAATCGAGTCGAGCGTGACGCGCAGGCCCTCGGCCAGGCTCGTCTCCGCCCGCCAGCCCAGCTCGCGCTCGGCGCGGCCGGGGTCGATCGAGATGCGCTGCACCTCGCCGGTGCGGGGAGGGGCGAACTCGGGCTCGAAGTCGCCGCCGCCGCCCAGCTCGCCGAGCGCGCTGACCAGCTCGAGCACGTCGGTCTCGACGCCGGTGCCGATGTTGACCGGGCCGGTCGTCTCCGACTCGGCCGCGGCGAGCATGGCCGCGACCACGTCGCCCACATATATGTAGTCGCGGGTCTGCTTGCCGTCGCCGAAGACCGTCGGTCGCGTGCCCTCGCGCAGCCGCCCGCAGAAGATCGCGATCACGCCGGCCTCGCCGAGCGGATCCTGGCGCGGGCCGTAGACGTTGCCGAGGCGCAGCGGGATGGTCGAAAGGGAATACAGCCGTTCGTAGAGCCCCAGGTAGCCCTCGCCGGCGAACTTGCTCTGTCCGTAGGGCGCTTCCGGAGCCAGCGGCGCCTGCTCGGACAGGGGCAGCTGCTGGCCCTCGCCCTCGCCGTAGATCGCCCCGCCAGTGGAGCTGAAGACGATGCGCCGGGTGCCGGCCGTGCGCGCTGCCTCGAGCACGTTGGCTGTGCCGCCGACGTTGATCGAGGCGTCGAAGGCCGGGTCGGCGATCGACCTGCGCACGTCGATCTGGGCGGCCAGGTGGAAGATGACCTCGGGTTGCTCGCGGCTCGCCAGCTCCTCGATCGCGGCCCGGTCGCGGATGTCGGCCTCGACCAGCGTTGCGCCATCGGCGAGCGCCTGGTCGAGGTTCTCGCGCCGGCCGGTCGAGAGGTCGTCGACGACGATCGCCTCGTCCCCGCGCGCCAGCAGCGCGTCGGTCAGATTCGAGCCGATGAAGCCGGCCCCGCCTGTCACCAAAGCTCTCATTGAGGTCGCGATCCTATGTTCATCGCACCTTTGATCGACAGCAGGCGCCCGGATATGTAGGGCCGCAGCCGAGATTTCTCCCCGCCAGGGTCGCCGAGCGCCCCTGCTACCCTCGCCGCCCCATGCGTCTCATCGTCACCGAGAAGAACAACAGCGCCGAGAAGATCGCGACCTTCCTCAGCAAGGGAAGCGCGACCAGCGACAAAACTTTCAAAGTCCCGTTCTACACCTGGACCGACGAGGGTGGCGACGTTCATCGCACGATCGGGCTCAAGGGCCATGTCCTCGGCCCGGCCTTCCCCGAGGGCTACTCGAACTGGCAGAAAACGGACCTGCACGATCTGATCGACGCCGAGCTGATCAAGGAGCCGACCGACAAGAACGTCGTCAAGGCGATCCGCAAAGTCGCCAAAGAAGCGGACGAGCTGGTGATCGCCACCGACTTCGACCGCGAGGGCGAGCTGATCGGGCTCGAGGCGCTGGAGGAGATGCTCGACTCCAACCCGACGCTCGGCAACCGCGAGGAAACCAAGGCCGGCACGCTGCGGATCCAGCGCGCCCGCTACTCGGCCCTGACCAAGGATGAGATCGAGCGCGCCTTCGACGAGCTCGACGAGCTCTCCTACCCGCTCGCCAACGCCGGCGCCGCCCGCCAGGACATCGACCTGCTCTGGGGCGCGACGCTGACCCGCGCGGTCTCGCTCTCGACCCGCCGCTTCGGCTCCAACTTCCTCTCGGTCGGCCGCGTGCAGAGCCCGACCCTGGGGCTGATCGTCGAGCGCGAGATGGAGCGCCGCGCCCACGTCGCCAAGCCCTTCTGGGAACTCTTCGCCAAGTTCGAGCACCCCGACGGCAGCTTCGAGACCCACCACGAGACCGACAAGTTCTGGGAGAAGGCCGAGGCCGACGCCGCCTTCGCCGGCACCTCCGGTCCCGGCACTGTCAAGTCGGTGACGGCGCGCAAGAACACGCGCAAACCGCCGACCCCCTACAACACCACCGCCTTCACCACCGACGCCTCCAGCCGCCTCGGCATCACCCCGGCCGCGGCGATGCGACTCGCCGAGGACCTCTACATGGACGGCTTCATCTCCTACCCGCGCACCGACAACACCGTCTACCCGGTCTCGCTGCCGCTGCGCGAGCTGGTCGCCTCGCTGGTCAAGGTCAAGGAGTTCTCCGCTGCCTCGGGCCTGCTCGACGGCGAGCTGAAGCCGACCCGCGGCAAAAAAGAGACCACCGACCACCCGCCGATCTACCCGACCCAGGCGATCCAGCCCGGCGCCCTCGGCGACGGTCCCAAGAAGCGCGTCTACGAACTGGTCGTGCGCCGCTTCCTCGCCACCTTCAGCCCGCCGATGATCACCGAGTCCACCCGGGCCGACATCACGGCCGGCTCGCAGACCTACTTCGTGCGCGGCTCGGTCGTCGTCGATCCGGGCTTCGCCGGCATCTACACCTACGCCCGCTCCTCCGACGAGGAGATCCCGGCGCTGCGGGAGGGCCAGACGCTGCAGCTCGACGGCGAGCCCTGGATCGTCGACAAAGAGACCCAGCCGCCCTCGCGGATCTCGCAGGCGAAGCTGGTCGAGATGATGGAGGAGCGCGGCCTCGGCACCAAGGCCACCCGCGCCGACATCATCAAGAAGCTCTTCGACCGCGGCTACGTCTACGGCAACCCGCCGATCCCGACCGAGACCGGGATCGCGATGTACGAAGCATTCAAAAAATACGTCCCGGCGATGGCGACGCCGGAGATGACCGCGCAGCTCGAGTCCGAGATGGACCAGATCGCCGCCGGCGCGATGAGCAAGGACGGCGTCGTCGGCGACAGCCGCGAACTGCTGCACAAAACCTGGACCGAAATCGACGAGAGCCGCGAAGACCTGGCCAAAGTCGTCTGGAAGGGCATGGACGAGGACCGCATCCTCGGCCCCTGCAAGGTCTGCGAAGAAGCCGGTCGCACGAAGGAGGACGGCTCGCCCAACATGCTGCGCGTGATCCGGGCGAAAAAATCGGGCAAGCGCTTCGTCGGCTGCGGTGGCTGGACCCTGGACGATCCGGAGTCATGCGACCAGACCTTCCCGCTGCCGCAGCGCGGTGACGTCTTCAAGCTCGAGGAACGCTGCTCGATCTGCGGCGAGACGCCGCGGCTGAAGGTGCAGCCCTTCCGCGGCCGGCCCTGGAATCTCTGCCTCAACGACGACTGCGAGTCGATGCAGGAGATGAAGAAACGCCGCGCCGAGCGCGAAGCGGCGAAAGCGGCCAAGGAAGCGATGGCGGAGAAGCCGTTGCCCGAGGGCGATGAGGACAAGGCGCCGGCGAAGAAAGCCAAGACCAAGGTCACCGGCAAAGCCGACACCGCCACCCGCGGTCGCAAACGCGCCAAGGCCGCGGCCAAATAGAGCCCCCGGTGCGCTCTGTGCACCCGCACGGTGCAAAAGGACCAGCGGAGGGGGATTGACGTGTTCGTCTCGCTGGAGGGCATCGATGGATCGGGCAAGTCGACGCAGGCGAAGCTGCTGGCGGAGGCGCTCGGCCCCGAGACGCTGCTGATCCGCGAGCCGGGGGGGACCGAGGCGGCGGAGAAGGTCCGCGGCCTGCTTGCCGATCCCGAGCTGGCGCTGGACCCGCTCGCCGAGCTGCTACTCTTTCTCGCCGCGCGGGCCGACCTGACGGCTCGGGTGATCCGCCCGGCGGTGGCGGCGGGGCGCGACATCGTCTCCGACCGCTTCGCCGATTCCAGCGTCGCCTACCAGGGTGCCGCCCGCGGCCTCGGCGCCCCCGAGGTGATCTCGCTCACCGACGCCGCCACCGAGGGCCTCTGGCCCGACGTCACGGTGCTGCTGCGCGTCGACCCCGAGATCGGCCTCGGCCGGGCCGAGGGCAACGATCGCTTCGAGTCCGAGGGCGTCGAGCTGCAGCGCGCCGTCGCCAAGGCCTACGAGGAAATCGCCAAGATCGCCTCCGACCGAGTCGTCGTCGTCGACGGGGCCGGCAGCGTCGAGGAGGTTCATGGGCGGGTGATGGATGCGGTTAGGGACCATGCCCACTGACCGCGGGTCCTGTCGCGGCGGCCCTCCCCCATGTGCTCGGGCGCCTGCGGCGTCCTCCGCGATGGGGGACCCCCGCCACCGCGCCGGCCGCGGGAGGAACGCATGATCTCTCTCGACGACAGCACTGCTCATCAGCCGCGGGCGCGGCTGGCGCTGACGGCGGCGCTGGCCGCGGGGCCGAGTCACGCGTACCTGTTCCGCGGCCCGCGGGGCGCTGGCAAGAGCTTGGCTGCGCGAGCGTTTGCCGCGGAGATCCTGGCTGCTGGAGCTGCGGACGCGGATGACGCCCGCCGCCGGACTCTGCTCGACCCGTCGCCCCATCCCGACCTCGTCTGGCTCCGGCCCCGCGGGGCCCAGCACATGGTCGACGAGGTTCGCGAGCGGGTGATCCGCGCCGCCTCCTACCGGCCCTTCGAAGCCGAGAAGCGCGTCTTCGTGATCGAGGCCGCCGAACAGATGCGCGACGAGAGCCAGAACGCCCTGCTCAAGACCTTGGAGGAGCCGCCGGACTTCGTCCACCTGATCCTGCTCACCGCCGAACCGGCGATGCTGCTGGAGACGATCGCCTCGCGCTGCCAGCCTGTCGACTTCGCGCCGCTGCCGCCGGAAGCCATCGAAGCTCAACTAGCCGATGACGGCTCCCCCGATGACATCGCCGCCGCCGCCCGTCTCGCCGCCGGAGACGTGGCCCGCGCCCGCTTCCTCCTTTCGACCTCCGGCAGGGACCTACGAGCGGCGGCTCTGGAGTTGGGAAAGGCCGTCGGGGGGGACTCGCCGGACACTCAGCACGCAAGCGCGTCCGGCGAGTCCGCGCCGACGGCCCCCGCCGCCTGGACCCACCTCCTCAAAGCCGCCGAGTCCGTAGGCGAGGACGCCGAAGCATCAACCCGCGAGATCCTCGAAGAGGAAGCCGAAGCCGGAGTGAAGCGCAGCGCCAAGGACATCGCCGACGAAGCCAAACGCGCCGGCCGCCGTCGTCGCACCGAGACTCTCGACCTCGCCCTGGAGCTGAGCGCGAGCTGGTTCCGGGATCTCGCCGCGACGGCCTCCGGAGCCACCGAGGTGGTCTACAACCGCGACCGTCTGCCCGAGCTCGAATCGAGCGCCGCGGTGCTTGACCCCGCTCGCCCCCGCCGTGCCGCCGAGCTGGTTCAGGACACCCGCCGCCGCCTCGACCTCAACGTCTCCGAGGAGCTAGCCCTCGAGGCGCTCGCCTTCCGCCTTGCTGCCGTTTTCGCCTGAGCGCGCCTGCGCGTTGGCCTTCTCCAGCGCCCGCTCCTGAGCGAGCCGGGTTATCTGGGCGGCCTGGCGCGACATGATCACGCTGAAGTTGAGCGCCAAGCCGAGCAGCAGCAGCAGCACGATCGAGAAGAGGGCGACGTTGGTGTCGCGCACGCCCATCGCGTCGGCGACCAGCTCGAGCAGGCCCGGGAAGGCGGCGCCGAGCAGCATGCCCAGGCCGGCGACGAACCAGACCACGCTGTAGCGCTCCTGCAGCTTGTCGCGGCGGATCAGCTCGAGGATCAGGGCCATGAAGGCGATTGCCAGGACCGCGGCGATGATCCGCGTCTGCGAGGTGAGGTGGACCTTGGGGCTCTGGCTCGCCGCCAGCACCCATAGCCCGCTCATCGCTCGCCCGCCCCGGCGTGGCGGGGCCGGAACTGGCCGACCAGCAGCACGATCATCCCCTTGAAGATGAAGAAGGCGGAGCGCAGCGGCGTCAGGAAGGAGCTGCCGCCGGCCCGCTCCAGCATCCGTACCGGCAGCTCCTCGACCCGCAGGCCCTCGCGCACGGCGAGCTGCAGCGACTCGATCTCGGCGAAGTCCGGCGAGTAGTGCTCGCTGAAGAGCCTCATCACCCGCCGGTTCGCCGCTCGCATGCCGCTGGTCGTGTCGGTGAAGCGCTGGCGCGTCGCCAGGGTGAGGAAGAAACGGAAGACGCCTGTGCCGATGCGGCGCGAGAGCGTCGGCTTGTAGTCGTCGCTCTCCGCTTTGCCGGGGTCGCGGTAGCGCGAGCCGATCACCAGGTCGGCCCGGTCGGCGTAGATCTCATCCAGCAGGCGGGCGACCTCGCGCGGCGGGTGCTGCCCGTCGGCGTCGAGGTGGGCGCAGGCCTCATAGCCCTCGCGCAGCGCGTGCAGATAGCCCGTCTGCAGGGCGGCCCCGAGTCCCTGGTTGAAGGGCAGGGACGCGACCAGCGCCCCCGCCTCCCGGGCCCGCGCCACGGTCCCGTCGGTCGAGCCGTCGTCGATCACGAGTAGATCGGCCTCGGGCAGGCACTCGCGCACATCCGCGATCACGGCCGCAACCGAGTCCTCCTCGTTCCAGGCGGGAATGAATACGAGCGTCCGCACAAATCGATTCTCCCATGCCCCCCGGTCCCGCCACCTCCCGGGGGCGTGTCTGAGTTTGTGGTGCCATGTGGACCCATAAGCTCAGACACGCCCTTGTGGAGGAGGCGATTGTGTTAGTAACTCCTCATGAGACGCATAGGGATGCGGCTGTGGCTGGCGGGCGCCTTCGCGGCGGTTTCGCTGATCACCGCCTTCGCGGTCTATCTCTTCGGCGACAACCAGCGGGCGCTGATCGTCGCGGTGCTGATCGGCGTGCTCGCGGGCTTCCTGATCGCGGTCGCGATCACCCATCGCGTCTCGCGCCTCGCCCAGGCCGCCAACGAGATGGCCGCGGGCTCCTTCGACGCGCCGCTGCGGGTCGGCGCCCGCGACGAGATCGGCGAACTCGCCCGCGCCCTCGACTCGATGCGCGCCTCGCTGAAGGAGAGCTTCGGCGTGCTCACCGCCGACCGCAACAAGCTCGAGGCGATCTTCGACGGCCTCACCGACGCGGTGATGGTGGTCGACGACGAAGGCCCCGTGCGGTTCTCCAACAGCGCCGCGGCGGACCTGCTCGAGGGCGGCCGCCCGCCCGAGGCGATGCTGCCGCACCTTCATCGCGCCGCCGAGGTCGGCTTCACCGCCCACCCGGCCCTGCGCATCGGCGACCGCGCCTACGCGATGCAGGCGCGGGCGCTGCCCGGCGAGCGCGCCGTCCTCGCTGTCGTCCGCGATCGCACCGAAGAGATGCGCCGCGAGTTCGCCGAAGCCGACTTCGTCTCCAATGCTGCCCACGAGCTGCGCAACCCGCTGGCCGGGATCTCCGGCGCGATCGAGGTTCTGCAGGACGGGGCCAAGGACGACCCGCAAGCGCGCGACCACTTCCTCAGCCGCCTCGCCGAGGACGCCGACCGGATGAGCCGCCTCACCCAGGCGCTGCTCACCCTCGCCCGGGTCGAGTCGCTGGGGGCGGGGGAGACCGAGGTGGTCGACGTGCCGATCGCGATCCGCGACGTCGTCGCCGCGGTCGAGCCGCGCAAACACGTCGATCTCTACGTCGAAGTCGAGCCCGATCTCGCCGCCAAGGCGGACCCGACCCTCCTGCGCCAGGTGATGATCGGCTTGCTGACCAACGCCTTCAAGAACACGCCACCCCCCGGCGCCGTTACCGTACGCGGCCGTCGCGATGGCACGGCGGACGTGATCATGGAGGTAATCGACACCGGAACAGGCATCCCCGCCGCGGAGATCGAGCGCGTCTTCGAGCGCTTCTACCGCCGCAGCGAGACGCGCAAGCAGGAGGGCTTCGGCCTCGGCCTGGCGATCGCCCGCCGCATGGTCGACGTGATGGGCGGCGAGATGGGCGCGACCTCGGTCGAGGGCAAAGGCAGCACCTTCTGGGTCCGGCTGCCGATATCGCAACCGAGCCCGACCCCGGTGGCCTGACGATGAGCAGCGGACGCATCCTGGTCGCCGACGATGAGCCCTCGGTCCGCGAGTCGGTCGGCTACGCGCTCGCCCAAGAGGGCTTCGACGTCGACGTCGCGGTCGACGGCGACGAGGCGACGCAGAAGCTCGACGGCGACGGCATCTACTACGACCTGCTGATCCTCGACATCATGATGCCGGGACCGAGTGGCCTCGACATCTGCCGCGACGTGCGCTCGCGCAGCGCCGTGCCGATCATCGTCCTCACCGCCAAGGACGCCGAGGTCGACAAGGTCGTCGGCCTCGAGGTCGGCGCCGACGACTATGTCACCAAGCCCTTCTCGGTCCGCGAGCTGCTCGGTCGCGTGCGCGCCCAGCTGCGCCGTCGAGAGCTCGACCGCGGCCCGCTCAACCAGGCGGTGAAGATCGAAGCCGGCCCGGTGGCGATCGACCTGGTCCGCCACGTCGCCACCGTGCACGGCGCGCCGGTCAGCCTCACCCGCTCGGAGTTCCAGCTGCTGCGCCTGCTCGTCGGCCGCCCCGGCGAGGTCTTCCCCCGCCGCCAGATCATGGAGGAGCTCTGGCAGACCGAGTTCGACGGCGACGAGCGCGCCTGCGACGTCCACATCTCCAACCTCCGCCAAAAGGTCGAGCGCGACCCCCAGCGCCCCGAACTGGTCGTCACCGTGCGCGGCGTCGGCTACAAGTTCGAAGGTGCGAGCGGCTGAAGCGCCACCCGTCCTATTTCGTCGTCGCGGGGATCGACCTCCGCGAGGAGATGGGGCGACTGCGGAAGATGCCCGCCTTCGCTGACGGCCCGCTGGCGGCGCGCGAGCCCGAGCTGAAGGTCCGGCGCGCCCGCCGCCGCCCGAACCGGCTCGGCTTCGCGGTGCCGGCCCAGTTTCGCCTCTCGGTCACCGCCTATCCCGGGATCCGCGCCGGCGACGTGCTCGAGACGCTGCTCCACGAGCTCGTGCACCTGCACGTCGGGCGCGCGGCCGAGCCGCACGCCTGGCACGGCAAGACCTTCAAGGCGACGCTCGCCCGGGCGATGGTCGAGGCCTACGGGATCGTCGTATCGAGGGCCCGCGGCACGATCCACGGCGCCTACGCAGAGGAGATCGAGTCGACGGGGTTCCGTGAGAGCCGACGCCCGGATTCGAACCGGGGACCCCTTCATTACGAGTGAAGTGCTCTACCAACTGAGCTACGTCGGCGGGACCGGTCCATTGTAGGAGTGGGGGGTGGGACGGGGTTCCGTCGCGGCCGGACTCGATGATGGGGGCGTGTCGAGGGCGCGGACGGCAAAGCGGCGGGCGGAGAACGAGATCGAGTTCTCGCGGATCGTCGCCTTCAGCGACGGGGTCTTCGCGATCGCGATCACACTGCTGGTGCTGAACCTGGGCGTGCCCGAGCACATCCGCCACGACGACCTCTGGCCGGTGCTGCGGGACCAGGGCCAGGACCTCTTCGCCTATGCGCTCAGCTTCGCCGTGATCGGTCGCTTCTGGGTCGTCCACCACCGCTTCTTCGGCGACGTCACCGGCTTCGACGGACGCCTGATCGCGCTCAACCTCTTCTATCTGGCCTGGATCGTGTTGATCCCCTTCAGCAGCCAGGTGCTCGGCGACCACGCCGGCGACGAGGCGGCGGTCATCCTCTATGCCGTCAACCTGGTCGGGGTGCTCCTCTCCGGCGCGCTGATGTTCGCCGACGCCCGCCGCGCCGGCCTCAGCAAGGTGTCCGCGGAGGAAGCCGCGGTGGGTCAGCGCATCGCCCTCCTCATTGCCTCGATCTTCTTGATCTCGATCCCCGTCGCGCTGATCGAACCTCACCTCGCCCCGTACTGCTGGCTCGCTCTTTTCCTCGGCCCCTTGGTTGGCCGCCTGTCCCGCAAGAAGCGCTCGTAGCTATCGCGGCGCCGTTTCCTGCAGCTCTTTGTCGGATGACGGCTGCATCCCGCTGCAGACCGGACAGCTCGGCTCCGGCACCACCGGCTCGCGATCGACAGCCATCGTGCGCAGGTCGTAGATGTGGCCGACGCCGAGGGTCGAGGGCCTGGCCAGCCCGGTCAGGTAATGGAGGATGTCGAGGCCGATCTGGCCCCCGATCAGCCCGCAGGCCGGCCCCAGAGTCGCGGCTGGAGAGCCTTTGCCGCGCTGCTGGCTCACCGCGATGTCGTAGAGCGGGAAGGTGCGCCGGTAGCCGATCTCCTGACAGGCGAAGCAACCGGTCACGCCCGGCACGTAGAGCGGCCCGACCCGCGCCACCGGCGGGAAGTGGCTCATCGCGATGAAGGGGATGCGGGCCGCGAAGCAGGCCGCGTTGATCCAGCGCTCGATGTCGTGCGCCGGCCAGTCGCAGGCGTCGATCACGAGGTCGTAGCCGGCGATCGCCTCGGCGATCGCCGCTTCGCTGTCGAGCTTCTGCACGCGCGGCTCGATCTTCATCGCTGAGTTGAAGCCGCTCAGGCGTTCCGCCGCCGCCTCGGCCTTGTAGCGGCCGATGTCGGCCTCGGAATAGAGCACCTGGCGGTTGAGGTTGCTCAGCTCGACCCGGTCGAAGTCGAGCAGCAGCATCTCGCCCACCCCGCAGCAGGCGAGGTTCAGCGCCGACCAGCCGCCGAGCCCGCCGACGCCGAGCACGGCCACCTTCGCCTTTTCCAGCCGTCCCTGGCATTCCGAGGCGCTGGGCCCAGTCGTGATGTCGCTGAAATACCGCAGCTGGCGGTCGAAGCGCTCGATCACCGGCGCGTCGATCCGATCGTCGTCGGCGCCGTCCTCGACGACGCCGAGCTCCTCGAACTGGCCGAGCAGATCGCTGACCTCGTCGGCCCCGAACTCCTCGATCAGCTCCTCTTCGGTCCGGGTCCCGTCGAGGGCGCCGAGCAGGCGCCTCCCGTCCGGATCGGGGTCCTCGATGTGGATGTCGGCCCCGGCGCTTGGCCGGAGCAGGTAGAGGTCGCCATTGGGCGCTTCCATTTGCTGCGTTGTGCGCTTCAGTCGCGGTCGTTGCACGCTGCCCACCTCCTCTGGATACGCTTGAGACCAGGGGATTGCTCAAATTAGTTTCAATTAATCTTGAAACGCCGCTATGACGCCCCAGTTGCGGTACGCGCAGCGAACTATCGTGGTGCCGCCAACTACGCCAGGAGGGCCATGAAGGGCAAGTCGATGCAGGAGCTGAGCGAAGCGGATGGGCTGAGAACCTTCTTCGACCGGCGGCTGATCAAAGCGCTGGGCCATCCGGTGCGGGAGCACATCCTCGCCGTCCTCAACGAACGCGTCGCCAGCGCGAGAGAAATCGGGCAGGAACTCGGGGCCGAGGTCAGCTCCTTCTACCACCACATCGAGGAGCTGGAGAAACTCGACTGCATCGAGCGGGTCGAGACGCGGAAGCGGCGCGGGGCAAAGGAGCACTTCTTCAGGGCGAAGAGGACCGTCTTCTTCGACGATGAGGCCTGGCAGCGACTTCCTGTCTCGCTGAGGACAGATTTGACCGCCAGCTTCGTCCAGTCGATTTTCGACGATGCGACCTTGGCCCTGGACGCTGGGACATTCGCCGGGCGAGGGAACGAGCATGTGAGCTGGACGCCGGCGAGGGTGGACGCCCAAGGCTGGGAGGAAGCGACCCGGCTGATCAACCAGACGCTCAGTCGCTTGGCGACGATCATGGAAGCGAGCGCGGCGCGACTGGCGGCGGAAGGAAAGGAAGGCCTGTCGGCCACCGTGGGGATCCTCGCGTTCGAGACCCCGATGCCGCCTAAGGGCGGCGCCGCGATGCCAGGGCACGAGCACGAGAGAGCACCGCGTCCAGCATCGGCTCGGTGAGCCGGCCGGTGAAGGTGTTCTGCTGGCTCGGGTGGTAGCAGCCGAGCAGGGCCCAGCGGTCTACGGCGACCTCGGCTCCGTGGCCGAAGCGGGGCCTCGGCCTGGGTATCTCGTTCCCGAGGGCGCGAAGAGCCCGCAGCGCACCGTCCCAGGCAAAGCCGCCGAGAGCAACGATCGTGCCGCAGTTCTCCAGCAGCGCCAGCTCACGCTCCAGATACGGCAGGCACCGATCGCGCTCGGAGGGAGTGGGGCGGTTCGCGGGCGGAGCACACCGCACCACGGCGGTTACGTAGGCGTCCTGAAGGCGCAGGCCATCGCCCCGGTGGGCGCTGTCGGGCCGGTTCGCAAAGCCGGCGCGATGCAGCGCGGCGTAGAGCCAGTCGCCGGAACGGTCCCCGGTGAACATCCGGCCGGTGCGATTGGCGCCATGGGCCGCCGGAGCTAGACCCACGATCGCCACTCGCGCAGTCGGATCGCCAAAGCCGGCGACGGGGCGCGCCCAGTAGCTCTCGCCCAGATAGCGACGAGGGGGATCGCCGGCACGCTCCTCCCGCCACTCAACGAGCCGCGGACAGAGCCTGCAGCTGTGGATTTCGGATGCCAGCTCCGAAAAGGCTTCGCTGTCCTCTGTGGGGGCGCTGTCGGCCATTCGTGTTGATCATGGCGGCCAAGTGCGGCAAGCGGCGGATCGATCCCTCGAGTCGACGAATCGATCCGCCTGCCTGCATCGCAGATCTAGCGTGTCTTGTTGATCGAAAGCAGCGGAACGACCTGCTCGGTCTTGCCGATCTTCACCCTGCCTCACCCCCTTCGCAATCGTCAGCTCTTGCGGTTGGGGGTCGCGACCCATCCGGTACGACGCTTTAGACCGACCGAATGCTGGAAAAAGTTCCAGTATTAAAGTCTTGGCCTGCAAATTGGCGGTTTTAGGTTTCCAATTCGGCTTTGGGTCCAATACGATGGAGTGGTTCAAGGTTGCAATAACGAAATGAGGAGTCGCTTTGGCCGCAAAGACCAAGACCAAGAAAAAGAAGGGAACCGGCGTTGATCAGCGCTTGGTGAAGGCGCTTGCGCATCCGTTGCGCGTGGAGATCTTGACCATCCTCAACGAGCGGATGGCGAGCCCGAACGAACTTTCGAAGGAGCTTGAGGAGGGCCTCAGCCAGGTCAGCTACCACGTCAAAGTGCTCAAGGACTTCGAGTGCATTGAAATGGTCAAGACTGAGCCGCGGCGAGGCGCCGTCGAGCATTATTACCGCGCGACCGCAAGGGCATTTCTCACGGATAGCGACTGGCAGTCGCTCCCTGAGTCGGTTAAGCCCGGCGTGAGCGCCTCAAGCATCCAGATGATCATCGAGGACGTCTTTGGGGCTCTCACGGGCGGCACGTTCGATGCACGGGATGACCGGCACCTGAGCTGGACACCCGGCATTGTCGACGAGCAAGGTTGGGAGGAATCGGTCGAGCTCGCCGCCGAGACTCTGGAGAGCGTGATCAAGATTCAGGCTGAAAGCATGAAGCGGCTCGCCAAGTCTGGAGAGGAGGGGATTCCGGCGACGACGGTCGTGATGAACTTCGAAGGCCTGTCCCCAGAGGCCAAGTCGAGTAAAGGCCTCAAAAAAGGCCGCGCGAAGAAAGCTGTCAAGTAGGTCTGGAAATTCAAAGCAAAAGCAGTTAGAACTCCTCATATGCTTCGCGCCCACCTATGGGTTCGAAGCGAGCATTTGCCATCAGCAGGCGGCGGCGCGATCTC
>JBIOVV010000026.1:0-22823 GCA_044867925.1 Solirubrobacterales bacterium
TTCCCGATTCTCCGCGCATACCGCGGAGAATCGGGAACTCACCGGGGAGGTGGCAGGTGGCTTGGGGCGTGGTGGCGGTGGCGTTCGTCGCCGGGGCCGCCTACTCGAGCTGGTTGGCGCTGCGGGATGCGCCGGTGGGGCCGCCGGGGCACGGGTCGGAGCTGCAGGCCTTCATGCCGATCTTGAGCGGGGAACCGGTGCTCTATGCGGGCCAGGACCGCTACGCCGCTCACGAGCTGATGGGAGCCGACACGCACGTGCCGCTGGTCGAGTTCCCCGACGCCGACGTCTCCCCCAGCCCGGAAAAGCCTTTCGACACCGGCGATGCCTACAGCCCGATCGACTTCGACTCCTTCTCGCACGGCACCCTGGACCGCTTCCCCTACGTGATCACCGGCCACGCGGCCTGGAACAGCGAAGCGCCCTCGGGCTTCAGGCGGGTCGCCGCCACCCCGTCCTACATCCTCTGGAAGCGCACCGGCACCCCGCCCGAGGACCGCCACGTGCTGCTCGAGGGCACCGAACCGGCGGCGTACGCCGACTGCGACGCACCGGAGATCCGCATCCTCACCGCCAACCCCGGCCGCGCCTCGCTCTTTCCGGATGCCGTGATCGGCAGCAAAGCCCGCTGGAGCCCGGGCGGTGGCCTGCAGCCCGGCGAGCGCACAGCGCAGAGCCTGCGGCTGGGGCCCGGCCGCTGGCGGCTCTCGATCCAGTACTTCTCCCCCTTCGACCTGACCCTCTCGGCGCCCGGGTTCCGCCAATCGCTGCCGGCGGCGCTCGACGGGCAGCGGCCCAACACGATCAGCCTCGCCAACGAGGGCCAGTTCTGGCCCGCGGGAGAGATCCGCGGCACCGGCAAGTCGATCCGCTTCACGATCGCCGCCGCGGAGCCAAGCACCCTGCAGCGCCTCAGCGGCTACGCCGGCAAAGCCAACCTCGGCCTGCTGGTCGCAACGCCGGCCGCACCGCACCGAATCGTGCCGCTCAGACAGGCATGCGATGCCTGGATCGACTGGTACGAGTCGGCCGAAGTGCCCTAGGAGGCGGCCTTGGCCGCCATGCGCTCGGGAGTTACCCGGACGACGTCCCAGACCAGGCCGACCTTCTCGAGCGAGTCGATCACCACGGCCGAGAAATCGAACTGCCAGCGTCCGAGGCCGTGGGTGGCGGAGGTGGGGAAGGCGTGATGGTTGTTGTGCCAGGCCTCACCGAAGGTCGGGATCGCGATCAGCGCCAGGTTGCGCGACTCGTCCGTCGTCTCGAAATCGCGATTGCCGAAGACGTGGCAGAGCGAGTTGATGCTGTAGGTGAAGTGGTGCAGGACGAAGACACGGACCAGGCCGCCCCAGAGCAGGCCGGTGACGCCGGCGAAGAGGGTGCCGCCGATGATCCAGCCCAGCGCGAAGGGAAGCATGAGGCCGCCGATCGCCCAGACCAGGAAGGTGCGGTCGACCCAGTTGATCGTCGGGTCCTTGATCAGGTCCGGCGCGAAGCGCTCCTTGTTGCCGCGCTGGGTGTGGATGAAGAGCCAGCCCATGTGGGCGTGGAAGAGGCCGCGCATCGCGCCCGACCAGCCGTGGCCGTGGTCGACGTGGGGGCTGTGCGGGTCCCCCTCTTCGTCGGAGAAGGCGTGGTGCTTGCGGTGGTCGGCGACCCAGGAGATCACCGGGCCCTCGATCGCCGCCGAGCCGAGGATCGCCAGCAGGCCGTGCAGCCACTTCTTCGCCTTGAAGCTGCGGTGGGTGAGGTGGCGGTGAAAGCCGACCGTGATCCCAAGTCCGGTGAACAGGTACATGCCGAGGAAGAGGAAGACGTCGCTCCAGTGCAGGGCACTGCCCCAAACCTGCCAGCCCGCCAGCCCGAGCGCCACGAAGGGGACCAGGGTGACCAAGCCGGTGATGATGCGATCGCGCGTCTCGTTGGCGACGGGCTGGATATCTGAGGGGAGGACTCCGCTTGCCGACATGCGGGGCGATCATACGGTCTGCGACCCGGGGAAAGGTAAAGTCGCGCCCGCCTCGACAACCTTCTGCCGAAAGGAGCCGCCGGTGGCATTCGCCAGCACCGCCCCACTGCGCCGTGAGATCGAGGCGCGCGTTCCCAACCGACCCTTCGCGGTCGAGTTCTGGGACGGGACGAAGCTTCCCTCGACCGAGGGCGCGGGACCGACCTTCTACGTGCGCTCACCACGCGCCGCCGCCCACCTGCTGCGCGCACCGGGACAGCTCGGCCTTGGCCGCGCCTACGTCAGCGGCGAGATCGAGGTCGACGACATGGACGCGGTGATCGAGCTGCTCGACGGCTGGGACCCACCCAGCCTGACAGGCGCCGACAAGCGCGCACTGCTGCTGGGCGCGGCGCGGGCCGCGGGGTTGACGAAGCCGCCGCCGCGGCCGCAAGCCGAGCTGCGCCCCAGCGGCAAGCGCCACAGCAAGGAGCGCGACGCCCGCGCCGTGCGCCACCACTACGACGTCTCCAATGATTTCTTCGAGCTCTTCCTCGGCGAGACGATGGTCTACAGCTGCGCGATCTTCTCGCGCGGCGCGACGACCCTGAAGCAGGCACAGGAAGAGAAGCTGGAGACGGTCGCCCGCAAGCTCGCGCTCAAGGAGGGCGAGCGGGTGCTCGACGTCGGCTGCGGCTGGGGCGGCTTCCCGCTCTGGGCGGCGACCAAGCACGGGGCGAGCGTGGTCGGCATCACCCTCTCTGCCCCGCAGGCGGAGAAGGCGCGGCAGCGGGCCGAGGAGGCCGGCGTCGCCGACCGGGTCGAGATCCGCGTCATGGACTACCGCGACCTCGCCGGCGAGCGCTTCGACGCGATCGCCAGCATCGGCATGGTCGAGCACGTCGGCGCCTCCCAGATCGACGTCTACGCCCAGACCCTCGCCGGCCTGCTCGAGCCGGGCGGGCGGCTGCTCAACCACGGCATCACCCGTTTGCGCCACACCGACGCCGAGGCGGGCGCCTTCTCGGAGCGCTACGTCTTCCCCGATGCCGCCCCCCTCCACCTCTCGCGCAACCTGATGGCGCTCGAACGGGCCGGCTTCGTCACCCACCACGTCGAGGACTTCGCGCTCGACTACGCCGAGACCCTGCGCCACTGGGCCCAGAACCTCGACGACAACCTCGACCAGGCGATCCGCCTCGCCGGACCTGAACGGGTCCGCGTCTGGCGGCTCTACCTGCGTGCCGCGCGCAACGGCTTCCTCTCCGGCTTCACCTCGATCTACCAGGCGCGCTGCAGCCTGACTTAACCGAAGCTGCGCCCCGTCCCGCCATAAACGGGCTAGTTTTTCTCGGGTGGTGTCGCAATCCTGGGTCGATGTCGTCGCCGAGCCGGTGCGCTTGCAGATCCTCCGCTCCCTGACCGAGGTCCCTGAGGCAACGGCTTCCGAGCTCGCCGAACGCAGCCCCGCCAGCTACCAGACGCTGCGCCGCCACCTCGAGGCACTCGAGGCATCAGGCGTGGTCCGCGCCCGTCCCGGGATCAGCGACGGCGAGACCACCGGCCGGCCGCCGACCCGCTTCAGCCTCGCGCCGGCGGTGCGCGAGAGCGTCAGCTCGGTGCTCGACGCCGGCTAGGCCCTCCCAGCCAGCGCGGCATCCACCAGCAGCGATCGCCGAGCCAGAGCATCAGCGCCGGGACGACGACGAGCCGGACGATGAAGGCATCGATGAACACGGCGATCGTCTGGGCGATGCCGAAATTCCGGATCGTGGTGAACTCCGAGACGGAGAAGGCAAGGAAGACGGTCATCATGATGATCGCCGCCCCGGTGACGACGTGGGCCGTGCGGTCGAGGCCGCCGGCCACCGCGGCGCTGGTCGAGCCCGTGCGCTCATATTCCTCTCGGATCCGGGCGAAGATGAACACCTCGTAGTCGATCGCGAGAGCGAAGATGACGATGATGATCACGGGGATCATCGTCGCGTCGACGTACCCCGGTCCGCCAAGCAAAGAGTCGTTGAAGAGCAGCGAGAGGATGCCGAAGCTGGCGCTGACGGTGATCAGGTTGATCACCACGGTGAGGATCGGAAGCACGAGCGAGCGCAGCAGCGGGATCAGGATGATCAGGCTGATCAGCGAGAGGGCGAGACGCACGAACGGCGCCTGCTCGCGGAACTCGTCGTTGACCGCCATCGTCGCCGGGCCGATGCCGCCGAGGACTGCCTCGGTGCCGGTCTTGCGGGAGAGCTCGGCGGCTTCGGCTTCGAGGTCCTCGGCCAGCGCGCGGGCTCGATCGCTGCCCGGTTCGTCGCGTGGAATCACGAGCATGCGCGCGTTGGTGCCGCCGTGGTCGATGTTGATCAGGGCGCCGAGCTGCCGCCGCCGCTCGGACCGGCTTCCGTCGAGGGCGGCGAGAACGAAATAGCTGGAGCGGAAGAGGCCGGGGGACCGTTGCAGCCGACCGCCGCTGCCGGCGCCGCGTTCGCTCCCGAGGCCGTGGTTGATGCGGTACAGCGCCAGCGGCAGCTCCTCCGAGCGGGCAGCGCCTTCGCGAAGGCCGCCGGCCAGACGGCTGCTGCCGCCGGCAAGCGTGCCGAGCCCGCTGGTGAGGTGCTCGGCCCCGCTGCTCAGCCGCTGCAGGGCCGGGGAGAGCTGCTGACCACCGTCGGCGAGCGCGGCGATCCCTTCCGAGACCTGCCGGCCGCCCGCCGCGAGTCGTCGCAACCCGCGGTCGAGCTTCTGCGAGGCCCGGGTCAGCTTGCCGATTCCCTCGCCGGCCTGCTGCCCCTGTCGTTCCAGCCTGTCCGCCAGGTAGATGCCCACGCCGAACTGCCCATCCGCCCTTTCCACACCGGCCTTGACCCCCTGGCCGACCGGTTCTCCGGTTCCGGGGTCGGTGCCGGTGAGGCGACGACTCGCTTCTTCGACCGCGGCGAGCGCGGCGGCGTATTCGGGGTCCCCGCGTCCAGTCGTCATCTGCTGCAGCGCCCGTCGCGCCGCGGCAAGCTGTTCTTCGCTCGCCAGAAGGGGCGGCTGCACTTCGCCGAGGCGATCTTCCCCCGAGTGCATCGCGTTGCGAAAGAGTCGCGCGCTGCCCTCGATTTCAGCCGTCTTTTCCTCGGCACCGGCCAGCCCGTGAGCTAGCTTGCCGGCGCCGTTGCTCGCGTTGTCCGCACCGCGAGCAACTTCGCCGCTGCCCTCGTCAGCCTCACCAAGGCCTTTGGTCAAGTCGTCTGAGCCGGCGCTCGTCCGGCGCAAGCCGCTCGCCAAGGCGCCGGCGCCATCGCCGGCCGCATCGACCCCGGCGGCAACGGATTCCGAGCCCTCGGCGGCGCTGTGCAAGCCGGCGCTGTTGCGGGCGGCGCCACGGCCGACCCGGGCAATGCCCGATTCGAGCTTGTCCAAGCCGCGTTCCTGCTGCTCCAGTTCCCCGCCCACCCCTCGCAGCTTTTTGGCGGCACGCGCGACCGGAACGAGCCCGGCCGCGCTTGCCACGCCCGGCTCGGCTTCGACGTGGCGCTGGAGGGCCGCGAGTGCGCGCAATCGCGACGGCGAGGTAATCGGGCTGCCCCGCCCGTTGACGACGATTTCCATCGGCGCCACCCAGCCGGGCCCGAGCGCTCGCTCGACCTCTTCCTGCTGGATGCGGCCCGGGTCCTCCGGGGGCAGGAGACCCGCGGTCGCGACGTCTGAGTCCAGGTTGAAGGCCAGCCCGGAGAGGAGCAGCAGGGCGAAGATGAAGATGAGCGCAATCCCGGGCTGCTTTCTGAGACGACGACTCCAGCTCAGCGCGGCGCCGCCGGAAGCGCGCCGCATCGGCAGCGCCCAGCGATCCAGGTTCTTGCCGAAGAGCGTCAGCAGAGCCGGCACGATGCAGAAGGCCGAGAAGACGCTGAGCACGGTCGAGAGGGCGATCCCGAGGGCCACCGAGCGAACGAGCAAACCCGGCAGCAAGATCGGGACGATCAGCATCGCCAGCAGCAGCGCGCCTCCCGCCGGCAGGACCGAGCGCGACATCGCGCTGAGGGTGGCCTGCATGGCGGTGGGGAGATCGCTGCCCTGCCGCTCTTCGCGGAATCGCGAGACGACGAGCAGCGAGTAGTCCACCCCGAGCGCCAGCCCCATCATCGCGCTGACGGCCAAGGCGAAGAGGTCGAGCTCGACGATGCCGGAGAGGAGGACGAGAAGCCCGCGCGAGGCGACCACGACCATGCCGCCGATCAGCAACGGGGTGATCGCGGCCAGCACCGAGCGAAAGACGAAGAGCAAGACGAAGAGCAGCACCGGCACCGCGATCAGCTCCCCGGTCTTGCTGGCGCTGCGGTTTGCGTTGCGGATCGAGTCGATGATCACCGGCAAGCCGGCGACGCTGGCGTCGACCGGTCCGCTCACCGTGGCGTGGATCCGGTGCTGCACCGGCGGCAGCAGGCTGGAGACGTTGTCTCCTTCCCCGCTCGCCGTGCGCAGGAGCAAGGCGGCGACGCCCGGCCGCGGATTGAGGCCGTCGATCGCGGCTCCGTCGGCCCAGGGCGAGATCACCAGGGTGCGCGGAATCGCGCCGAGCCGCTCGGCCAGCCTGCGGCCCTGGCGTTCGACGGCCCCCTGAGGGCCGCGCAGCAGCACGATGATCGGGTAGTCGTTGCCGAACTCGCGCAGGGAGATCTCATGGGCGCGCTCGACCCCGCTGCCGGCAACCAGCAGGGGGTGGATGGCCAGTTTGTCTTCGGCGTCTCGCCCCTGGAGCGCCAGGACGGCGACCAGCGCGACCCAGATCGCGACGACCAGGCGCGAGTGCCTGGTCGTCAGCCTGGCGATGCCGGCGGTAAGAGCTGGTCCCGAAAGCCGGCCGCGACGGGCTCTCATCCGGAGCCGGCCCGGCAGTGGGCCTTCAATCCGATTCGAGCCTTCAGCGTGCGTCGCTTGGCGTTTTGGCCGGCGAGGACGACCGGCGCCGCCAGGCGCCGGGGCTTGCCATGGCGGCAGGGACGAACCTCGAGCGCGAGAGGGCCGCGAGCTCCCGGCTGAAGTCGCATCGATAGCGAGGCAAGCGGCAGGTCGGGTAGGCCCGCCAAGTCGATCACGGTGCTTCCGCGGCGATTGGAGATGTCGCCTGAAAGGCTCATGTCGAGCCCGCCACCGTGCAGGCTGATCCAGATGTCAGGCAGCCCGCCCCCGCGGGGCTGTGCGACGTAGACATCGCCATCCAACGGCTCGCTCAGCAGCGAGGACTCGCCCCGGGCGCTGCCGACCCGGGAAGTCGCCGGGCAGTCCCCCGCCGCCGCATCCCGGCGGGAACAGATCTCCTCGAGTCCGCCAGGCGAAAACCCAAGCGCCGGGGGCAGCGTCATCTTCACCTTCCGCAGGTTCGCGTCGCCGGCATGCAGTCGGATGCTCGTCCGCAGCCCCGGCCTACCGTGCCGGCGCAGTTGCTTGCGACCGATCAGGGCCATCCGAATCTCGGGGCGGAAGCCGAGTCGATCGCAGCCGCGTGCCCGGAAAGGGCTGCTCAAGCTTGCGGCCGCGCCTTCCTGGCTCTCGAGCAAAACGGCGGTGCTGCTGGGGGAGCAGTTGGTCGGGTTGCGGATCAGCCCTTCCCGGTCCATGCTCAGCTCGATCGACTGGAAGCGAACGGGCACGCCCTTGACCGCGGCAGGCAGACGGTCCGTCGAGACGGTGAGGCGGCCGCTGTGCGGGTCGAGCTCGGCGCCGCCGCGCAGGGCGATCGTGCCCAGATGGAAGGGCCCCAGCTCCGCCGGTATCGCTATCAGCACTCCAAAGGGGGCACGCCGGTAGGGAGCCGTGAGGTACAGACCGCCGTGCAGGGTGGCGCTGCTGGGGCCGGATCCGATTCGGGCGGCAACGCTGCCCATGCGGCTGGCGAGCGGACAGGCCACCGCGGCGACGGCTCCCGCCGGGCACTGCTGGAGCGCTCCCAGGCGCGCGCTCAACCCTGCCGGGAGGGTCATCGAAAGGCGGCTGGGAAGCTGTTCTCCCTGACCGCGCAGGACCGTCGCGGAGAACGAGGTCGGCCGTCCAGCCCTGCGAGCGGGTACAGCGACCTCCATGCGCGGCGAGAAGGGAGGCGCAGCGCAGGCGGTTAGGGGCGGGACGGGCAGGATCGCGACGCCCGCCGAGGAGTCGACCTGGGGGCCCCCTCCGTAGGGAACGAACCTGGCCTCGGTGCTCACCGGGCCACAGCCGAGCGGGGAAGCCAGCAGGGCGTCGGGACCGCCGTCGAAGCTCATCGCGATGCGGTTGACGGGGAGCGGCGGTAGGCCGTTCAGCACTGTGGTCAGCCGACCGCTTCCTTCCGCGACCTCGAGCGCAGCGACGAACTTGACCGCGGCGCCGGCGACCTCGATGACGACGAAGACGCGGAAGGGCCGGCCCGGTCTTTCCTCGCCGAGGTAGAGCGCCCCACCCAAGGCCCCCGTCACCGCCGGGGTGACGAATTCGACCGAGCCGACGCGCGAGGCAGGGGGGCACCGGGCCTCGAACCCATTGCCAAGCCCGACCTGGGCATCGCTGCAGGTGGCAAGTGCCTTGGCCCCGCCGGGGGAGAAGCCGATGCCGACCGGCATTTCCACCGTGGCGCTCTCGATCGGTGCTTGCACCGGCTGGTCGGGACCGGTTTCCTCCGGCAGGGTCAGCTCCGTTCGCAGCCCGGTCGGGGAGTCGGCCACCGGGTTGCTGAGCTGCAGCCCGACGCCAGGCTCGAAGCGGAGGCCCTCGCAGCCGACGAGAGGAGCGGTTTCGGCCGAGGCGCTCAGCCAGGGCGCTTCTTCCTCCCAGGAGCGCGTATGGAACTCGAAGCTCAGCGGCCCGCAGGTGGGAGGCATGGTCAGCAGCGCCCGCCGCTCGATCGACGTGCCCACCTGGTGATCAGCCGGGACCCCCCAGAGCTCCAGATGCCCGGCGGCAAACGATTCCTGCGGGAGCTCTCTGACCGCGACCGTGATGCCCAGGTCCTCGGGGCGAAGTTCCGTGGCGACCGGCAGATCGAACGAAGGCTTGGTGCCGACGGCTATCGGCCGGCCGGGCAGAGTTTCCAGCGCGAACAGCGGCAGTTCGGCTTCGGCGCCTTCGGCAGAGGTAATCGCGAGGGCCCCCACTCTGCTCTCCGCCGGGCATTCCTCTTTCGCTTCGACCACGCTTTGCGGGCAGAGCGGAACTGCCGCTGCACTCACACCAAGGCCGGCGGGGAGATCGAAGACCAGGTCGCGAGCCGAGCTTTCGTCGAGACTCAGGGCGAAATCGATTTCGAGCCTGTCGGGGTGAGCTCCGGCGCGCAGCTCCGGCTCGCCGCCGGCGTCGAGCATCCTGGCCGTGAAACCTTCAGGTGCGATCTCGAATTCGGCGGCCGCCCCGGCAACGGGCCCAGCGAGAAACAGGGCCAAGGCGGCCAGCGACAGTCCCAATGCTCTGCGTACGTGAAGAGCCACACCTTCCCCTGCGCCACTGTTTGGAGGACGCTCAACGCCAGTGCTTCACTTCGGGACCGGTCGATCAGCCTACGTACGCGCAGCCAGGGTCGCCAGGGTTTTTGCCAAATATGTGAATAACTGCCGCGCGAACTAGAGCGGGAAGCCGCTCTGCACGGTCGCCAGCGCGTAGTCGGCACCGGCCTCGCGCAGCTGCTCGACGCTGTAGCTGCCGGTGGCGACGCCGACCACGTCGATGCCGGCCCCATGAGCGGCGACGACGTCGCGGGGCGTGTCGCCGACGGCGATGCAGGCCCCATCGGCAAGCGTTCCTCCGGAGACCAGGGCGCCGCGGCCGAGGGCGGCCTTGGTCACCTCGGTGCGGTCGGAGGAGTCCGAGCCGTAGCCGCCGAAGCTGAAGAAGCGATTGAGGCGGGCGCGGGCGAGCTTGATGTGGGCGGCGGCCTCGATGTTTCCGGTGACCAGGCCGAGCAGGGCGCCGCTATCGATCAGGCGATCGAGCAGTTGCTCGACGCCGGGCATGACCCGGTAGCCGTCCGACCCCGCAACGCTTGCCGGCAGGTGCTTGAGATAGCAGCCGATCGCTCTCGCACGCTCCTCCGGCGAGCCCTCGCGGCCGATCACCTCGCGGAAGACGATCGCGGCGATCTCGGGGTCGGTCATGCCCGCGTCGGTGTGCTCGGCGACGTTCGCTTCGACCTCGTACAGCTCGGCAAAGGCGCGCTGCCAGGCGACGCCGCCGGCGCCACCGGTGACGAGCAGCGTCCCGTCTATGTCGAAGAGGACGGCGCGGATCGCTCCGGCCTCACTCACTGAGCAGCTCCTTCTGGGAGAGCCAGTAGAGCAGGCCGAGGGCGGGCAGGACGATGATGCCGGCGAAGAGGAAGACGATGATCACGGCGGCGAGCGTGGCCGGTGGCGCCGCCGCCTCCGAGATCTTCAGCGAAGTCGGCAGCAGGTAGGGAAACTGGGCGACGCCCCAGCCCCAGATCACGGCGATCACCGCCCCGCCGGCCAGCGGGCGCAGGGGCCAGGGCGGCGGCCCGGGACGGCGGGCGGTCGCCAGCAGGATGGCGAGAACCCCGATGCCGCAGAGAGCGGAGAGGATCACCAGCGGCAGGCCCTGGTCGATCAAGCGGTCGAAGACGTAGCGGGTCTCGGCGTGCAGCTCGACCAGGCCGAGGATGGCGGCGGCGCCGCCGACGGTGGCGGCGCCGAGCGCCCGGCGGGCGAAGTAGCGCTGCATCTCGTCGTCGCCCCTGCGACTCGCGTCGCCGATCAGGAAGACGGCAGCCAGGTAGGCGCCGCTGGCGACGAACATCGCCCCGGTCAGCAGGGGAAGCGGCTGCAGCCAGCTCGAGAAGACGGCGCCGCTGCCGTCGGCCGGCACGTTGCCGTCCGCCACCGCGCCGACCACCGTGCCCATGAAGAAGGGGGTCAGCAGCGAGGAGATCGCGAAGGTCGCACCGGCGGCGCGGCGGCCGGAGAGGCCCTCGATCGACTTGCGGAAGGCAAAGCCCGAGCCGCGCAGGACGATGCCGAGCGCGGCCAGGGCGATCGGCACGTAGAGCGTCGTCATCACCGCGCTGAAGGCCGGCGGGAAGGCGGTCCAGAGAACGACCAGGATGAAGATCAGCCAGACGTGGTTTGCCTCCCAGACCGGCGTGAGCGATTGCTGGATCACTGCCCGAGGCCGCTCGCCACGCTTGGCCCCGCCGGCGACTAGGTCCCAGAAGCCGCCGCCGAAATCGGCGCCGCCGAAAAGCGCGTAGAACGTCGCCCCCAGCCAGAGGATCGCCGCGCAGATGTCGGCGCGGGTCACGACCCTCTCCTCCCCTGTGCCTTTGCCCCGCCTTGCGAGGCAAAGGCACACCGGAACGGGGCGTTCCGCTTCATCTGCCCCTCCCCTGTGCCTTTGCCATGCCTTGCGAGGCAAAGGCACAGGGGAACGGGGTGGTTCTGCTTCATGCGCCGGCCTCCGTCGGCGGCGCGTAGGGCGTGCCGCCCTCCGCCTCCGCTCCGTCCTCGCGCCAGCGGCGTGACATCGCCCGCAGGATCAGGACCGCGGTCGTGCCGATCGCGGCGTAGACCAGCAGCACCAGGGCGAAGCTGAACCAGAGCCCGTCGGCCTCGGTGACCGCTTCGGAGGTGCGCATGTAGCCCTGCACGATCCAGGGCTGGCGACCGACCTCGGTGACGATCCAGCCGCACCAGAGGGCGAGGATCGCTCCCGCCCCGGAGACCGCGACCGCACGCAGGAACCAGGGCGTGCGCGGGATCTCACGGCGCCGCCACCAGACGAAGGCGAGCCAGGCGCCGAGCCCGAGCAGCGCCGTACCGATCCCGACCATCGCGTCGAAGGCGAGGTGCAGCAGGGTGTTCGCCGGTGGGCGCTCGTCGACCGGGATGTCCTCGAGCCCGATCACCTTGGTGTCGGCGCTGAAGCCGACCAGGAACGAGTCGAGGTCGGGGACCGGGATCGCCCCCTTGACCCCATCCTCGGTGCAGATGCCGCCGATGTACTCGGTCTGGTGGGTGCCGGTCTCCTGAATGCACTCGAAGCCGGCGAACTTGGCCGGCTGGTGGTCGGCGACTTCGCGCGCCGCGGTGTCGCCGACGAAGAGCTGGATCGGGGTGACGATGCAGGCGATCGTCAGCGGGATCAGCAGGCCGAGCCGGTGCAGGCGGTCGCGCCGGCCCTTGAGCATGCCGACGGCGTAGATCGAAGCGACGAGGAAGCCGGTGACCATGTAGGCGGCGAGGATCATGTGCGGCACCTCGTAGCCGGTGGCCGGGTTGAAGAGCACCTGGGCCGGGTCGACGTCGACAACCTTGCCGGCGGCGTCGAGGGTGAAGCCCTGCGGCTGGTTCATCCAGGCATTGGCGGCGACGACCGAGAAGGCGCCGCCGATGCCGGTGATCACCATCGGCACCCCGGACCAGAAATGGGCCCAGCCAGAGAGCCGCTTCCAGCCGTAGATGTAGATCGCCAGGAAGATCGCCTCGACGAAGAAGAAGATCCCCTCGATCGCGAAGGCGATGCCGAAGGCGGCGCCGAAACGGTCCATGAAGTGGGGCCAGAGCAAACCGAACTCGAAGCTGAGCACGGTGCCGGTGACGGCGCCGACGGCGAAGGTGACCGCCATCGCCTTCGACCAGCGGCGGGCGAGCTCCATCGCGTCGCCGTCATCGCGCTTGAGGCCGAGGTAGTTGGCGACCAGGATCGTCGCCGGCAGGGCGACGCCGAGGCAGGCGAGGACGATGTGGAAGCCGAGGGTGAAGGCCATCTGCTCGCGGGCGGCGAGCAGGTTCGACGCCGACGCCGCCAGGGGGAGCGGGTCGAGCCAGGGCATGCGGCGAGCCTACTCCCCGCGGCGGGCGCTGCGGTAGCGCCGGATCAGGGCGTTGGTCGAGCTGTCGTGGCTGAGCTTCGGCTCCTCGTCGGCCTGCAGCTCGGGGATGATCGCCACCGCCAGGGCCTTGCCCAGCTCCACCCCCCACTGGTCGAAGGAGTCGATGCCCCACACGGCTCCCTGGGTGAAGGTGCTGTGCTCGTAGAGGGCGACCAGGGTGCCGAGCGTGTGCGGGTCGAGGCGCTCGGCGAGGATCGTGTTGGAGGGACGGTTGCCCTCCATCACCCGGTGCGGGACGACGTTCTCCGCCGTGCCCTCGGCACGGACCTGCTCGGGCGTCTTGCCGAAAGCCAGCGCCTCGCTCTGGGCGAAGACGTTCGACATCAGCAGGTCATGATGGTTGCCGAGCGGGTTGTTGGACTGGAAGAAGCCGATGAAGTCGCAGGGGATCAGCCGAGTGCCCTGGTGGATCAGCTGGTAGAAGGAGTGCTGGCCGTTGGTCCCCGGCTCGCCCCAGAAGATCGCCCCGGTGTCGTAGTCGACCCGGGCACCGTCGAGAGTGACGTGCTTGCCGTTGGACTCCATCGTCAGTTGCTGCAGATAGGCGGGAAAGCGGTGCAGGTACTGGTCGTAGGGAAAGACGCCGCAGGTCTGGGCGCCGAAGAAGTCGCCGTACCAGACGCTCAGAAGCCCCATCAGAGCAGGCAGGTTCTCGGCCAGCGGCGCCGCGCGGAAGTGCTCGTCCATCGCGTGGAAGCCGGCCAGCATCTCCTCGAAGCGCGCCGGCCCGATCGCCAGCATGGTCGAGAGGCCGATCGCCGAGTCCATCGAGTAGCGGCCCCCCACCCACTCCCAGAAACCGAACATGTTCGCGGTGTCGATGCCGAACTCCGCGACCTCCCCGGCGTTGGTCGAGACGGCGACGAAGTGCCTGGCGACCGCTGACTCGTCGCCGCCGAGCCCGGCCAGAGCCCACTCGCGGGCGGTGCGCGCGTTGGTCATCGTCTCCAGCGTGGTGAAGGTCTTCGAGGAGATGACGAAGAGCGTCTCCTCGGGGTCGAGGTCGCGGGTCGACTCGGCGAAATCGGTGCCGTCGACGTTGGAGACGAAGCGGAAGGTCATCTCCCGGCGCGAGCAGTGGCGCAGCGCCTCGTACGCCATCACCGGGCCGAGGTCGGAGCCGCCGATGCCGACGTTGACGACGTTGCGGATCGGCTTGCCGGTGTGGCCGGTCCACTCGCCCGAGTGGACGCGCTCGACGAAGGCGGCCATGCGGTTGAGCGTCTCGTGCACCTGCCTGACCACGTCGACGCCTTCGACGATCAGCGAGCGCCCGCGCGGCATGCGCAGCGCCACGTGGAGGACGGCGCGGTCCTCGGAGACGTTGACGTGCTCGCCGGCGAACATCGCTTCCCGGCGCTCCTCCACCCCCCGCTCCCTGGCCAGCTGACCGAGCAGCATCACCGTCTCGTCGCTGATGCGGTTCTTGGAGAAGTCGAGGTGAAGGCCGGCGCCGTCGGCGACGAGGCGCTCGCCGCGTGCGGGGTCGGCGGCAAAGAGGTCGCGCAGATGCCGGCCCTCGATCGCGGCGAAGTGCTGCTCGAGCGCCGCCCAGGCGGGGCGCTGCCTCAACTCACTCACTTCCGCTGTTCCTTTCCGTCGCCATTCGCAGCAAAGGAACAGCGGAGCGGATTGTTCACGCGCGGGCCCCGGCCTGCGACTCGATCGTCTTCAGCATCTCGTCCCAGGACTTCGCAAAGGCCTCCTTGCCCTCCTCCTGCAGCCTCTTGGCAAGCGCGTCGACGTCGATGCCCGCGTCGCCGAACTGCGCCAGCACCTTGTCGCAGTCGCCGCCGTCCGCGGGAACCGGCTCGCCCACCTCACCGTGGTCGGCGAAGGCGTGCAGGGTCGGCTCGGGCATCGTGTTGACGGTGAAGGGCGAGGCGAAGCCCTCGATGTAGAGGACATCGGAGGCGTCGGGATCCTTGGTCCCGGTGCTCGCCCAGAGCAGGCGCTGCGGCCGGGCTCCCTCGTTCATCAGCCGCTGCATGCGCGGCGAGTCGAGCAACTCGCGGTAAGCGCGGTAGGCCTGGAAGCCGATCGCCAGGCCGAGCCGGTTGCGCAGCTCGTCGGCAACCTGCTCGCCGACGGCGACGTCCCAGCGGCTCATGAAGATCGAGGCGACCGAGGCGACGTCGGCGCTGCGCCCGGCCTCGATCCTCCGTTCGATCCCCTTCAGGTAGGCGTCGGCGGCGGCCAGGTACTGCTCCGCGTCGAAGAGCAGCGTGACATTGATCGGGATGCCGGCGAAGATCGACTCCTCGATCGCCGTCAGCCCGGCCTCGGTGCCCGGGATCTTGATGAAGAGGTTGTCGCGCTCTGCCTTGGCGTGGAGCTCGGCTGCCTCCTCGATCGTCGCCGCGGCGTCGTCGGCGATCAGCGGCGAGACCTCGAGCGAGCAGAAGCCGTCCACCCCGGCCGTCCGCTCGTGGACGGGCCTGAAGAGGTCGGTCGCGTCGCGGAGGTCGGCGAGCGCCAGCTCGAAGAAGATCCGCTCGGTCGGCGTCGCGCCGATCCCCTGCTCGGGAATGTCGCTGTTGCTGAGCTCGGCAATCTGCTCGTCGTAGGCGTCGCCGCCGGAGATCGCCTTGTCGAAGATCGTCGGGTTGGAGGTCAGGCCGGTGACCGAGAGCTCCTCGATGTAGCCCTGCAGGGTGCCGTCGGCCAGCATCGTGCGGGTGATGTTGTCGAGCCAGAGGCTCTGGCCAATGTCGTGCAGCTTCGCGGTCGGCTTCATGAAAGCAGCTCCTTTGCGGCTTCGGCCACCCGGTCGGGGGTGAAGCCGAACTTGGTTTGAACGTCCTTCAACGGCGCCGAGGTGCCAAAGGTGTGCATCCCGACCTTGACGCCGTCAGACCCAACGTAGCGATCCCAGCCCAGCGTCGAGGCCTCCTCGATCGAGATGCGGGCGGTGACGGCCGGCGGCAGCACCGCGTCGCGGTAATCGACGTCCTGGCGGTCGAAGAGCTCGCAGCAGGGCATGCTGACCAAGCGCGAGCGGACGCCGTCGGCGAGCAGCTCCTCGTGCGCCGACAAAGCCAGCGCAACCTCGCTGCCGGTGGCGATCAGGATCACCTCGGGATCGCCGCCCTCGGCGTCGGCGAGCACGTAGCCGCCGCGGCGCAGGCCCTCGGCCGAGGCGTACTTGGCGCGGTCGAAGACGGGCACGCTCTGGCGGGTGAGGATCAGGGCAACCGGTTGGTGGCTGCGGTCGATCGCCGCCCGCCAGGCCTCGGCGACCTCGTTGGCGTCGGCGGGGCGGATCACGTCGAGGCCGGGGATCGCCCGCAGCGAGGCGAGCTGCTCGACCGGCTGGTGGGTCGGCCCGTCCTCGCCGAGGCCGATCGAGTCGTGGGTGAAGAGGTGGATCACCGGCAGCTCCATCAGCGCCGAGAGGCGGATCGCCGGCCGAGCGTAGTCGGAGAATGTGAGGTAGGTCGACCAGAGCGGGCGCAGCTTGGAGAGCGAGAGGCCGTTGGAGATCGCCGCCGACTCGTGCTCGCGGATGCCGAAGTGAAGCTGGCGACCGTCGTAGGCACCGGGCTCGAAGTCGGCGACGCCGTCGAGCTCGAGCCGCACCGAGGTCGAGTCGGTGAGGTCGGCGGAGCCGGCCAGCAGCCAGGGCAGGCGTGCGGCGATCGCGTTCTCGACCTGCTGCGAGGCCTTGCGAGTGGCGACGCCCTTCTCGTCCGCCTCGAAGCTGGGGATGTCGGCGTCCCAGCCGTCGGGCAGCTCGCGCCTCTGCTGGGCCTCGATCTCGGCGACGAGACCGGCGTTCTCTCCCGCGTAGGCGTCCAGCAGCTTTCTCCAGGCCGCCGAGAGCTCGGCGCCGCGCTTGCCGATCCCCTCGGCAAAATGCTCCCGCACCCCGTCCGGGACGAGGAACTGGGCGTCCTCGGGCCAGCCATAGGCGCGCTTGGTCTCGCGCACCTCCTCCTCGCCCAGCGGCTCGCCGTGGGCGGCGGAGGTATCGACCTTGTGCGGCGAGCCCCAGCCGATATGGCTGTCGACGACGATCAGCGTCGGTCGGCCCTGCTCGCCCTTGAACTCCTCGAAGGCGGTGGCGATCAGGTCGGTGTCGTTGGCGTCGCCGACCCTGGTGACGTTCCAGCCGTAGCCCATGAAGCGGGCGGCGACGTCGTCTTCGTAGGCGAGGCTGGTCTTGCCGTCGATCGTGATCTGGTTGTTGTCGTAGACCCAGCAGAGGTTGTCGAGCTTCAGATGGCCGGCGATCGAGGCGGCTTCGCTGGAGACGCCCTCCATCAGGCAGCCGTCGCCGGCGATCGCGTAGACGTCGAAGTCGAAGAGCTCGAAGCCGGGGCGGTTGTAACGGGCGCCCTGCCACTTGCCGGCGATCGCCATGCCGACCGAGGTGGCCACCCCCTGGCCGAGCGGGCCGGTGGTCGTCTCGACCCCGGAGGTCCAGCGGTACTCGGGGTGTCCCGGAGCGCGCGAGTCGAGCTGGCGGAAGCTCTCGATGTCGGCGAGCGAGACGGCGGGGTCGCCGACGATCTCGTAGTCGGGATCCACGGCCTTGACTCCGGCGAGATGAAGCAGCGAGTAGAGCAGCATCGAGGCGTGGCCGGCGGAGAGGACGAAGCGGTCGCGCCCGGGCCAGATCGGGTCCGCGGGGTCGAAGCGCAGGAAGCGCTGCCAGAGCGTGTAGGCGAGCGGGGCCAGCGCCATCGGCGTCCCCGGGTGGCCCGAGTTGGCCTTCTGGATCGCGTCGATCGAAAGGGTGCGGATCGTGTTGATCGCCAACTGGTCGAGGTCGCGCTCGTTCACTAGGTCGATCCTAGGCGGGAGCCGAGTCCGGCAGGGGTTCCACTTAACTTTTTCGGTGGAGGAGTCACCGGGCTGGCGCCTCGAGCTCACGACGAAAAAGTACAAGACGTTCCACCCCTGCCGGACTCGGCTCGAGTCAAGGTTCGATCCGGGTGATCGTGCCGTCGCCGTTGTTGGCCACCCACACTGCCTTTGAGCCGACGACTACTGCCCCGGGATCGTCGCCGACGGCGATCGGGCCGCCGATCGGCTCGCCGCTCGCGAGGTCGATGCGAGTGACCGAATCGTCAGCCGCGCTCGCCACCCAGACGGCGCTGGTGCCGGCGTCGATCCCGCCCGGGCGTTCGCCGACCTCGATCGGGTCGCCGAGAATCGAGTGCGTGGCCGGGTCGACCCGGGTGACGGTGGTCGAGCGACTGTTCGCGACCCAGACGAGGCCATTGGCGACGGTGACGCCGGCGGGTCCGCGACCGGCGAGGATCGGCGGATCGACCGCCAGCGTGCCGAGGTCGATCCGGCGCACCGTCGCGGTCGAGGCGCTGCTCACCCAGAGGCCGCCGGCACCCACGGCGAGCCGCAGCGGCATGGCGTGCGGGGCGAGACCGCGCTTGACGACGCGTGCGCCACGGGCGTTGATCGCGGTGACGCCGGCGCCCCCTTCGTCGGCGACCCAGACCCGTCCGCCGCCGAAGGCGAGGGGGCCGGGGCTGCCTCCCACCTCGACTCGGTCGACCACGCGGCCGCTGCCGGCGTCGACGCGGAGAACCTCGCCCTGGCGCGGACTGGACACCCAGACCGAGCCGGCGCCGACGGCGACGCCGGAGATACCGGCACCGAGCTGCTCCGGCCTGCCCACGACCGCCTGCTCGCCAGGATCGATTTGCGTCAGGGTGCCGTCGCGCCCGCTTGTCGCCCAGACCGCGCCGGCCCCGGTGGCGAGGCGCAGCGGACCCTTGCCCACCGCGATCGGAGATGAGACCGAGACGCCGTTGCCGCCGAACAAGACAAAGGCCAGCGCGACCGCCCCCGCAGCCAGGGCAACTCCCGCGCCCAGCCACTGCTTGGTTTTGGCGGCGAGGCGGCGGCGCCGTCGCGGCGCGCCGTCGTCGCGGCGCGTCAGCTGCTCGTCGCCGGCCGAGAGCACCCGCGTCGGTGCGGGCGCCTCCCCCTCGCGCGCGCTCGCGGCGGCGAGCAGCGCCCCGGCCGAGCGGTAGCGATCCGCCGGATCCTTCGAAACCGCGCGCTCGATCACCACATCGATCCCCTTCGGCACCTCCGGCTCCGTCTCTACCTCCTTGCGGGCGTAGGGGACGATCCCGGTCAGCGCCTCGTAGAGGACGCAGCCGAGCGCGTAGACGTCCGCCTCGGGCCCGACCCGCTCGCCGCGCCACTGCTCCGGCGCCATGTACTCGACCGTGCCGACGACCGAGGCCCCTGTGCCGGAACCGGTCTCCGCGTAGGCCTTGGCGAGGCCGAAATCGGAGAGGTAGGCGCGCTCGCCTTCGACCAGGATGTTGTGCGGCTTGACGTCGCGGTGGACGATGCCGGCAGCGTGAGCGGCATCGAGCGCTTCCGCGACCTGAGCGAGCAGGTGGATCGCCCTCCCCGGCTCGAGCGGCCCCTCGCGGTCGATCAGCTTGCGCAGGTCGCCGCCCTCGACGAGACGCATCGCGACGATCAGCTCGCCGTCTTCCTCGCGGGCGTCGTAGACCGGCACGACACTGGGATGCTCGAGACGGGCGGCGAGCCGCGACTCGCTGAGGAAGCGGCGGCGGAACGTCTCGTCATCGGCCAGCTCGCGGGCGATCACCTTGAGCGCAACCGGCCGCTCCAAGGCCAGCTGCGTGGCCCGGTAGACGACGCCCATGCCGCCCCTGGCGATCAGCGACTCGATCCGATAGCCGGCGAGCGTGGAGCCGATCGAAGGTTCTCCCACCCGGCGGTTATACAACTGCCCAACGACGAAGGGCCCGCTCCGAACGGAGCGGGCCCTTCGAGCTGGAGCCGGGGGGAGTCCGTGCAGAGCCCCCCGGAGAACCGGATGGGGCTCAGCGCCGCACCGGCTGCCAGGTGATCACCGACCCGATCGTCGTCGCGGTCGAACCGCTTTCCAGCGCGAAACCCGCGGCGAGCTGCGAGCTGCGGCGACTGGCGACGTCGATCGCCGAAAGCGTCTCGGCTTCGTCGGTTGCGATGAACGCCGCGACCTTGCGTCCATCGAAGGAGAAGACCGAGTTGGTCGCGGAGTTGTCGGCGACCTGGCTCAGCTTGTGCGCGCGGCCCGGGCCGATCTTCTTCACCCAGAGCCCCTGATCGCGGCGGAAGAGCAGCATCTGCGCCGCCGGGGCGACGTCTTCGACGAAGGACGAGCCGGCACCGGCGACCAGGACCTTCACTTTGGTGCCGTTGCGGCGCATGGTGAAGATGTCGGCGTATGCGCCTGGGCCTTCGCCGCTCTGGCCGCGGCTGAAGACGATCCCACGCGCGAAGTAGCGGGGGGAGAACTCGTCGATGTGACCGGTCTTGGTCAGGCGAGCCAGGCCGCCGCCGGAGGGACGCACCGAGTAGACGTCATCGGCTGTGCCGCCGCTCCTCTCGGCGACGCCGCGGACGAAGACGATCGTCTTGCCGTCCGGCGAGAACGACGCTTCGTGCTCGTCGCCGGCGCTCGTCACCAGGGGGCGGGCACTGCCGCCGAGGTTCACCCGGTAGAGGTCGCGGGGGGCATCGGCCGAGGCGCGGCGAGCGAAGACGACGTAGCGCCCGTCGGGTGAGAACTGCGGCCGGCTGTCCAGCTCGGCGCCGGCGGTCAGCTTGTGCTGGCCGGTGCCGTCGGCCCGCATCGACCAGACGTCCCCGCCGCGGACGAAGGCGATCTTGCGCCCGTCGGCGGAGAAGTCGGGTTCGACGTCGGCCGGGTCCTCGGTGAGCTGGTTGAGGCGGCCGTCGCGGGCCGCGTAGATGCCGCCTTCGGCTTTCTCGACTTCGCCGGTCGTCGTTTTTTCGGTGGTGACGATCGCCCGTGAGAAGACGACCGCGCCTGAGTGACCGGCGGCGGCGGCGCTCGCCGCCGGCATCAGGGCGAGGGCAAGGGCGGTGAGCAGGAACTTGATCGAACGGTTGAGCATCGGACTCCCCTTTCGGGTCAGTTGCATTTGCGCAACCGATGCTCCACTCGCGGGGCGTGCGCGCCAACGACGCCGGTGTCACCGATCGGGCCGGTTTTGGCCCGGTCCGGGTCAGCTCAACTCACGCTCTTGCGACCTGCGAAAGCGGCGAAGCCGGCCTGCGGCCCGATCGTGGGTTCCTCGAAACCGGCCGCCGCGAGCCAGGCGCGCAGATCCTCCCGGCCAGGAGGCAGCGGATGCCCGCTGTAACTGCCGAGCTTGAAGAGGGCCCGGGCTCTCCGGCTGGCGTCCGAGAAGAACGCCGTGCCGATCAACTGTCCGCCGGGCTTGAGACAGCGAGCCATCTCGGCGACGGCCAGCTCGGGGTCGGGGACCATATGAAGGCCGCTGTAGGAGAGAAAGAGGTCAACCTCAGCGTCGGCGAGGGGAAGCGCCGTCATGTCGGCCTCGAGCAGCTCGACCTGCTTCAGCGACCGCGCGCGGGCGCGGCGCTTGGCCCGCTCCAGCATCTTCGGCGAGAGGTCTACGGCGACGTAACGCACATCTTGCTCGGGGCTGAGGGCGCGAAAGGCGACCCCGCCCCCGCAGGGCACGTCGGCGATCGTCGCCCCCGTCGGCGCGCGCGCGATCGTCTCCATGCTGGCGTAGAGGAGCGAGGAATCGATGCCCCAGACGGCGCGGCCGATCGCCTGCATCAGCCAGGGGCGCTCGATGTAGAAGTCGTAGAAGGCGCCGAACGGGCCGGCACAGACATTCGGCACGGGTGTCGCCACGACGCGATTATCGACGACGCGAAGCAGGCAGCTACTGACGATCGAGACCGAGCTCGATCACCCGAGCAGCGATCAGGCGCGGGCGGTCACGTCCTGACTCACCGGGAACCTCGAGCTTGGCGGCAAGGGCGTCGAGGCGGCGCTGTGCCGTGCGCTCACTGACGTGCAGCGCCTCGGCGATCTCGGCGCGGGTGGCGGGACGCCCGGCGAAGGCGCCCTCGCTGCGGTAGGGCGCGACCAGGGCGGCAGCGGTCGCGCGCTCCTCTTCGGTCAGCGTCACGCCGGGCCCGGCAGCGGCCACGGTACCGCCCGCTCGCCCGGGGATCGGGTCGGAGACTTCGAGCCGGTGGCCGCCGACGGTCAGCGTGTCGCCGTCGCGCAGGCGCCGCGGCCGGTCCAGCGGCTCGCCGTTGAGCGCGGTGCCGTTGCGACTGTCGAGATCGGTCGCCATCAACACGCCGCCGCGATTCTCGATCTCGAGGTGGTTCCAGGAGACCGCCTCGTCATCGATGTGAATCGCGGCCGCGGGGTCGCGCCCGACGAGGGTGCGCTCGCCAGAGAGCGCCACCGAACGGGGCTCGCCACCCGCGCCCGTCAGCCAGATTCGCGCATCCATCGCCCGCGAGCATAGATTGGGCGTAACGCATTGTGGCTGCGGGGGAGCCGAAAAACGTTGCACCTCACATGGGTAGAGTGCGACGCCGTGTCCGCCGACGCCGAGAAGCGCATCGCTGCCGAAGCGGCGGCGAAGCTGGTCGAGGACGGGATGACGGTCGGCCTGGGCACTGGATCGACCGTCGCTCACCTGCTGCCGGCCCTCGCCGCCCGCGAAATCAGCGGGATCCGCTGCGTCGCCACCTCGGTCGCCACCGAGGAACAGGCGCGCGAACTGGGTATTCCGGTCGAGGAGTTCAGCCGGCTGGAGCGGCTCGACATCGCGATCGACGGCACCGATCAGGTGACCCCCGACGGCTGGCTGATCAAGGGCGCCGGCGGCGCCCACCTGCGCGAGAAGATCGTCGCCGCAGCCGCCGAGCGCTTCATCGTGATCGCCGACTCGAGCAAGCCGGTCGACAGGCTGAGCGCGCCCGTGCCGCTCGAGCTCTTCTCCTTCGGGATTGCCTCAACGCTGGACCGGCTTGGCTCAGCCGTTGCCCCGCGCGACGTCCCGCGCAGCCCCGACGACGGCGTGATCGCCGACTACGGCGGGGAGATCGGTGACCCGGCCGAGCTCGCCGCCCGGCTGGAGGCCGACCCCGGCGTTGCCGCTCACGGCCTTTTCCCGCCGGATATGGTGAGCGCAGTGCTGGTGGGGGCCGACGGCACCGTCG
>JBIOVV010000027.1:0-4036 GCA_044867925.1 Solirubrobacterales bacterium
GGCGATCCGCGTCATCTGCGCGGCGAAGGTCTGCGGCGGGAAGGTCGAGGTGTCGGGGAGGCCGCCGGCGAGCGAGATCACCTCGGGCCGCGCGGTGATCGCCATCAGGTCGCGCATCGCCGAGGAACGCATCACCCGTGTCCGCTCGGCGAAGAGGCCCGCGTAGCGCTCCAGGTCGCTGCTGCTGGCGTGGGCGCGGCGCCGGTGGGGCGGGTCGGGCATTGGGACAGTGTGCCGAATCCGCGCCGCCGAGCCAGGGGAGTTAGGTTTTCGGCGTGGGAACTTTCTCCGGCATCTGCCTCGAGCTCGGCCTCGGCATCGCGATCGGCATGCTCGCCGGCACCACCGGCACGCACGGCTCCGCCCGCGGTCGGATGACGATCCTCGCCGGCGCGATCGCGATAGTCGCCGGCTTCCTCTTGTCCGGAACCGCCGACGTCAGCTCGCTCACCGGAGCCTTCTTCTGCCTGCTCGGCGCCGTGTTCGCCTGCCTGATCGTCAGCGACGTGGTCAGCTCCGCCGGCCGCCGCGAGGGCAGCGGCTCCGGCGCCCTCGCCTTCCTCGTCTCGCTCGCCGCCCTGATCGTCGTCGCCCTCGCGATCCTGATCTCCCCGGCAATCCTGCTGATAGTTGCGGCCCTGGCATGGCTCGGAGTCTCAAGACGCAGGCGCGCCCAACGCAAACACGCCGGCCTCCGCGTCCTCCGCTAAGACCTATCCCGGCAGGGGTGGAACGTCTTGTACTTTTTCGCCGCGACCCATTGTCGGCAGCCAGGGACGCAGCTCGAAAAAGTTAAGTGGAACCCCTGCCGGGATAGGTCTTCGGCCCACTCGAACGGTCGAGGATGATGCGCTGGTGCCCGCCAAGAAGCTAATTCTCACCTACGTCGACTCGCTGCGCACGGACATGCTGGAATGCGCCGTCGCCGACGGTCGCGCACCGAACTTCGGCGCCCTGGTCGAGCATGGCGTCCTGATCCCCGACTGCGTTTCCAGCTTTCCCTCGGTGACGCCGGTCGCCAGCGCCGAGATGGTCACCGGCCGCGGCTCCGAGGGCCACTGGATCAGCGGCATGAACTGGTACCACCGGCTCGAGCGCCGCTACGTCGAGTACGGCTCCTCGCTGGAGGCCACCCGCGCCTTCGGCGTCTTTCGCTCCCTCTACGACCTCGTCTACAACATGAACCTGGCCCATCTCAACCCCGACGTCGAGACCCTCTTCGAGCAGCTCGATGACGCCGGCCTGCGCACCGCCTGCACGCCGTTCCTGATCTACCGTGGCCGCCACCGTCACCAGGTCTCCCTCGACGGCCTCCTGCGGCGCGCGGTCGACGCGACCCGGCTCAAGTTCCGCCACCACACCTGGGGCCCGGCCGAGCTCTTCTACGGCGACCTCTACGCCAGCCGCGAGGTGCCCTGCAAATCGACTTCGATACCCGGCAGCCGCGACGGCTACTCAGCCTGCTGCACGGCCGAGCTGGCCAAGGTGGACGGCTTCGACTTCCTGCTCTTCTCGCTTCCGGACAACGACAACTACTCGCATCGCTTCGGGCCCGAGGCGAGCGTCGAGTCGATCGCCAAGGCGGACCACTGCTTCGGCAAACTCGTCGAGGCGGTGGGGGGCCTCGAGGCCTTCCTCGACTCCTACGCTCTGATCCTGGTCGCCGATCATGCCCAGACGCCGGTCCATCGCGGCCTGCCGCTGGCCGAATTGCTGGGGCGCGAGTGGTCGGTGCTGCAGCCCTCCCAGGACCGGCCGGAGGACGCCCAGATCGCGGTCAGCCCTACCGGCCGGGCCGCGCACGTCTACCTCCTGCCCGGCGCCGCGGAACGCCCCGACCCGGACGCGGTGCGCGCGGCGCTCGGTGTGATCGAGGGCGTCGACCTGGTCTGCCGCCTAGAGGACTCGACCGGGGCGCCGCTGCGCCGCCGCGAGCCGGGGCCGCCCCCGGTGGAGGCGACGGCGGTGGTGGAACGCGGTGAGGCGCGACTGCGCTTTCGCCCGGGCGGCGCCGTGGAGGATCTGCGCGAGCGAAGCTGGCGCCTCGAAGGCGACCTCGAGGCGCTGCAGGCGAGGATCGAGGGCGGGCTGCTGCGCAGCGATGCCTATCCGGATCCCCTCGCCCGCGTCTGGGCGGCGCTCAGTGGCCCTCACGCCGGCGACTTCATCCTCTCGCTGGCGCCCGGCTTCGAGGCCGTCGACTGGGGCGGCGTAACCCACGCCGGCGGCGGCAGCCACGGCTCGCTGCACGCCGGCGACTCGCTCGGCCCGCTCCTCTTCGTCGGCTGCGGCCCGCACGATGCCAACGAGCGGGACCAGTGGACGCTCAGCGATGTGGCACCGGCCGTGCGTGAGCACTTTGGACTGACGTGATCGGCCGACCCGCCGGAGTAGCGCTGTCTGTTCTATTCCTCTTCCTCTTTCCCGCCACGGCGCGTGCGGATGTGAGCGCTTCGGAAGCGGTTCGAAATGCCAACCGGGACCCGAAGGTCGTCCAGGAGCGCCAGGCGAACGACGTCCTCACTCACGTCGCCAACAAGGTCGGCGGCAACTGGGAGGTCGCCTACTTCGCCGCCGACGAGGAGGTCGCCCTGGTCGTCGTCGACCCGGCGACCGGGCTCGTGCGCGAGGCCTGGACCGGCCACCAGGTGGCCTGGAAGATGGCCCGAGGCTACTCCGGCGCCTTCGGCCACAAGCTCAACGCCCCCTACGTCTTCCTGCCGCTCTGCGCGATCTTCCTGCTCGGGCTGATCGACTGGCGGCGGCTGCGCCGGGTCGCCAACCTCGACCTCGTCGTCCTGCTCGGTTTCGGCGTCTCCCACTTCTTCTTCAACCGGGCCGAGATCGGCGTCTCGGTGCCGCTCCAGTACGTCCCGCTCCTCTACCTGTTCGCCCGCGCGCTGTGGATCGGAGCGCGGGGTGGGGGAGAGGGGATCAGGTCGCGCTGGCCGGCGGCCTGGCTGCTCATCGCCGCGCTCTTCCTGATCGGCTTCCGGGTCGGGCTCAACATGACCGACTCGGGCGCGATCGACGTCGGCTACGCCGGCGTGGTCGGCGCCGACCGCATCGTCCACGGCGAACCGGTCTTCGACAACTTCCCCGAGGACGTCTCCCAGGGGGACACCTACGGGCCGGTCAACTACCTCGCCTACGTGCCCTTCGAGCGAATCTGGCCCTGGTCGGGAACCTGGGACGACCTGCCCGCCGCCCACGGCGCCGCGGTCTTCTTCGACCTCGCCACCTTCGCCCTGCTGATCCTGCTCGGCCGCCGCGTCCGCCCCGGCCCGGCAGGCAACAAGCTCGCTGCGACCCTCGCCTTCGCCTGGGCCGCCTACCCCTACACAGCCTTCGCCCTCCTTTCGAACTCGAACGACTCGCTGATCGCGATGCTGCTGGTCGCGACCCTCCTCGTCCTTGCGCGCCCCGCCGCCCGCGGCGTCATGGCAGCCTTTGCGTCCCTGGCGAAGTTCGCCCCGGCCGTGCTGCTCCCGATGCTGGCGACCTATGGCGAGAAGCGATCCCGCTTCGTCCTCGCCTTCGCCCTGACGGCCGCCGCCCTGATGCTCTGGCCCGCGATCGACCCCGGCCTGCCAACCGTCTACGACCGCACGATCGCCTACCAGGCCGGTAGGGACTCACCATTCAGCATCTGGGGGCAGGCGAACCTGGAGCCACTGCGCCTCGCGCTCCTAATGGGAGTCGCCGCAATGGCTGTTCTCTTCGCTTTCCGCCCCAAGGAGAAGAAGCTCTTCCAAGTAGCGGCCTTGGGGGCGGCCCTCCTGATCGGCCTCCAGCTAACCATGCACCACTGGTTCTACCTCTACATCGTCTGGTTCTACCCCTTGCTGCTCATAGCGATGGCGTCCCTGGAAAGAGCACCCGGTACCCCTCCGAACGGCTTGTACTTTTTGGCAAGTAGGTAGTCAGAGCACGTACGGGCAGCCGAGCGCGCTCCTAGTCTTGTTTCGCATGGCTGAAGCGGACCACGCCGGAGAGGATCAGCTAGCGCTCGTCGCAGATGGGGTGCAGCGGATCG
>JBIOVV010000028.1:0-8588 GCA_044867925.1 Solirubrobacterales bacterium
CGTCCTTCTCGCCCTCGCCGATCACGACCACGCCTTCCATCGAGACCGAGTCGAGCACGAAGCGCATCGCGTCGACGGCGGCCTGGTCGGCGGCGATCTTGTCGCCGCGCCCGACCCAGCGGGCGGCAGAGAGCGCCGCTGCCTCGGTGACGCGAACGAGCTCCAGGGCGAGATTGCGGTCAGGCTTGTTTGAAGAGGTCTCCCCCATGCGGGCCGCAGGCTATAGGGTCGGTCGGTGGCGAGTAGATGGGGATTGACGCTTCCGTTGCCGGGCCTTTCGCTTGCCGCCCACGAGGGTCTCGTCAAGCGCGCCGAGGCGGTCGGCTACACCGACTTCTGGAGCGGCGAGACGAACGGGCCCGACGGCTTCACGCCACTGGCGCTGAGCGCCGCCTGGACCGAGCGGGCGCGCCTCGGCACCGGCATCGTCGGCGTCTTCCAGCGCGGCCCGGCGCTGCTGGCCCAGGAGGCGGCCGCGCTCGCAAGCGCCTCCGACGACCGCTTCGTCCTGGGTATCGGCTCCTCCTCGGACCGCATCGTCGAAGGCTGGAACGGCATCCCCTTCGAGCGACCGCTGAGCAAGGTGCGCGAGACGCTCGGCTTCCTGCGCACGGCGCTCGCCGGCGAGCGCACCGAGAGCGGCTTCAAGCTGGAGAGCGCGCCGGCGGAGCGGGTGCCGATCGTGCTCGCCGCGCTGCGCGGCAAGATGCTGGAGCTGGCGGTGGAGCAGGGAGACGGCGCCTTCACCAACTTCCTGCCGCTGGGCGGACTGCCCAAGGTGACCGCGCAGTTGCGCGACGCCCCCGCCGAGTTCGAGCTGCTCTGCCGCTTCTTCTGCCTGCCGGGCGAGCGCGAGGCAGTCGAGCCGCTGGCCCGCTTCATGTTCTCCTCTTACATCACCGTGCCGGTCTACGCGGAGTTCTACCGCTGGCTCGGCTACGGCGACCGGATCGACTCCATGGTCAGTGCCTGGGAATCGGGCGATCGACAGGGAGCCGCCGCGGCGGCCCCCTGGGAGCTGATCGAGGAGATGTTCATCTTCGGCTCCCCGGACCAGATGAAGGAGAGGATCGGCGCCTTCGTCGAGGGCGGCATCACCCTGCCGATCCTCACTCCGATCACCACGCCGGACAGGGTCGGCGAGCTGATCGAGGCACTCGCTCCCTGATTTAGCCGCTTTCCCCCTGGGTAGCTGCTTGTTTCGGCAGGACACCGGGAGAAGCAACAGGAGGGAACGATGGCTCAAACGAAAACACGCGCCGCGAACAGCAGCGGCGCGAAAGCGAAACGCAAACGGGCGAAACCGGCCGGTACCGGCGCGAGCAAACCTCGTCAGCGCAAACGCACATCGACGAACGGAACCGGGAAGGCGGAGTCGGCTCGCAAAGCGGTCGAGTCGACGGCGAAACAAGCTGGACATTCCGTCAGCGAGGCCGGGCACAACGTCGGTCGTGTGGCAAGCAAGGCAAAGACGCCGCTGCTCGCCGGGGGCGCCGCCGTGGCCGGAGCAGCCGGCGGTCTTGCCCTGGGCGCTCGCCAGGCTCGCAAGTCCAAGACACTGCGACGCCCCAAGGTGAAGATGAAGATCCGCTCGCAGGATCTCGCCAAGGCCGCGCGCGACGTCGGGCAGTTCGGCATGGATGTCAGTCAGCTGGCCGGCGAGCTGCGCAAGAACCGCGAGGCGAATGGCGGTAGACATCGCTCGCCGGTCGAGGTGGTGCTCGACGGCCTCACCCACCGCAGGCACGACAACTGAGCCGCCGAGGTTAGAGGGACCGGGCGAGGCTGAGGGCGTAGTCGCAGTCGGCGTCGGTGAACCAGCCGCCGATCGCCAGCCCGGCTTCCTCGTAGACGCGGTCGAGCTTCTCGTAGGTGAACTTCGATGAGATCTCGGTGCGCATCTCCTCGCCGTCGGCAAACTCGACCGAGAGGTCGAGCTGATCGAGGCGGACCGTCTGGTCGGCGAGCGAGCGCAGGCGGATGTCCATGCGCGCCTCCTCGACGTCGTAGCGAGCGACGTGCTCGAAGGCGTCGAGGTCGAAGTCGGCACCGAGCTCGCGGTTGAGCACCTCGAGCACGTTCTTGTTGAACTCGGCGGTGACGCCCTCCGCGTCGTCGTAGGCGGCCTCGAGACGGACCGGCTCCTTGACCAGATCGGTGCCGAGCAGCAGGCGGTCGTCGGGCCCCATCAAGGCCGCCAGCCGAGCGAGGAATTCGCGGCGGGCGCTCGGGTAGAGGTTGCCGATCGTGCCGCCGAGGAAAGCGATCAGGCGACCGCCCTCGCCGTCGGGGATGCGCTCGAGGTGGTGCTCGAAATCGCAGACGAGCCCGCGGATGGCCAGCCCCGGATACTCGTCGACCAGACGCCGGGCGGTTTCGTGGGTGATCTCCTCGGAGATGTCGACGGGGACGTAGGTCTGCAGGCAGCCGGCGTCGCGCATCGCGCTGAGCAGGTGCCGCGTCTTGGCCGCCGAGCCCGAGCCGAGCTCGACCAGGGAGCGCGGCGAGCCCGCCGCGACGACGATCTCGGCAGATCGCCCGGCGAGGATCGAACGCTCCGCCCGGGTCGGGTAGTACTCCTCCAGCTCGGTGATCTGCTCGAAGAGCTGCGAACCGCGCTCGTCGTAGAAGTACTTCGGCGCCAGCTCCTTGGGCTCGGCCGCCAGACCGTCGCGGACGTCGCGCGCCATCGCCGCCGCCGTGTCGGCATTCAGGTGGACCTCGATCGCGATCATGCGTCTGCCGCCAGTCGGATGCCGGAGAAGATCTGGCGGCGCCGCGGCAGGTCCCAGTTGCGGAAGCTCGGCCGCATCACGTCGCGGTGCGTCGCCCAGGAGCCGCCGCGCAGCACCTTGTAGGTGTCGCCGAAGAAGACCTGCGAGTACTCCGGGTAGGGAAAGGCCTCGAAGCCGGGGTAGGCGAGGAAGTCCGAGGCGGTCCATTCCCAGGCCTGACCGACGCCCTCCAGTTGTGGATGCGCCGCCTCCCACTCGTGCTCCGTCGGCAGGCGCTTGCCCGCCCAGGCGGCCAGGGCGGCGGCATCGTGCCATCTGACATGGAGGACGGGATGGGCCGGGTCGATCGGGTCGCGACCTCCCATCTTCGTCAGCACCCACCCCCCGTCGTCGCGCTCCCAGTACAACGGGGGCTCGGCGCCGGTCTCCTCCACAAAGCGGATATACGTAGCGTTGCTGACCGGGGTTCGATCGATCTCGAACGGGGCGATCTCGACCGTGTGACGGGGGCGCTCGTTGTCGTAGGCGAAGCCGCGGGCCGGGGCGCCGATCCCGTACTCGCCGCCGGCGACGGAGATCGTCTCCGGACCTGGCCGGGGGGTCCGTAGGGCACCGAGCTCCGGGTCGACGGGCTCGTAGCCGCCGACCATCTGCAGCAGCTGCAGCATCGTCTCGTTGTGCTGCTGCTCATGGGCAAGCAGCATCTCGTAGACGAACCCTTCGCGCAGCAACGGGTCCTCTGCACCGGCCCCGATCTCGACCTCGGCCAAGACCTCGAGCGTGCGCTCGCGCACGTCGGCGAGGTAGGCGCGCAGCTCGGCGTCGCGCAGGATCGGCAGCTCGCCGCGTGTCTTGCGCGGGTTCTCGATCGCGTCGTAGAAGCGGCCTAGCTCACCGTGCAGCGGCTCGCGCCCGCCGATCGTCTGCACCAGCCAGAGCTCCTCGAAGTTGGCGATGTGGCCCAGGTCCCAGGCCAGCGGGCTGAGGATCGGCGAGTAGACACGGTTGAGCTGCTCGTCGTCGAGCGGCTCGATCAGCTCCAATGTGAACCGTCGCGCCTCGGCGAGACGCTCCGCGATCGCTTCCTTGGAGCTCGGGGTCACCTCGGTGGCGATCGGGAAACCCTAGCGAGGCCCGATTGCCGGGGTGTGAACGGAGCGATGTGTAGGGTGCGGCCGTGGAGGTTGCGGGCAAGAGCGCATTGGTGGCGGGCGGGGCGTCAGGGCTCGGCGAGGCGACGGCACGAGCGCTGGTCGAGGCCGGCGCCGCGGTGACGATCGCCGACCTCAATGCCGCGAAGGGCGAGGCGCTCGCCGCCGAGCTGGGGCCTGGCGCGACCTTCGTCGAGGCCGACGTCACCGACGAGGCGGCCGTCTCCACCGCGGTCGAGCGGGCCGCGACGCACGACGGCGGCCTGCGCATCTCGGTCTGCTGCGCCGGCATCGGCTGGGCCGAGCGGGTCGCGCACAAGGGCGGCCCCCACAACCTCGAATTCTTCTCCAACGTCGTCAAGGTCAACCTGATCGGCACCTTCAACGTGCTGCGCTTCGCCGCCGCGGCGATGAGCGAGAACGAGCCCGACACCGAGGGCGAGCGAGGCGTCTGCGTCAATACCGCCTCGATCGCCGCCTACGACGGCCAGATCGGGCAGATCGCCTACGCCGCCTCCAAGGGCGGCATCGTCGGCATGACCCTGCCGGCCGCCCGCGACATGGCTTCGCGCGGCGTCCGCGTCATGACCATCGCCCCCGGCCTCTTCGACACCCCGCTGCTGGCGGCGCTGCCCGAGGAGGCACGCACCGCGCTAGGCGAGGGCATCCCCTTCCCCTCGCGACTGGGTCGCCCCGAGGAGTACGCGCGCCTGGTCAGCCAGATCGTCGCCAACCCGATGCTCAACGGCGAGACGATCCGCCTCGACGGCGCCCTGCGGATGCCGCCGAAGTAGGCGATGAAACAGCTCCGCTGTGCCTTTGCCCGGAGATGGATTGCAAAGGAACAGCCGAGCGTGGGTCCTTTGTTCCCCTGTTCCTTTTCCTTGGTATCCGCGGCAAAGGAACAGCGGAGCGGGGGGGTCAATCGGTGCGTTCGGCCTCGGGGTCGTGCCAGACGCGCTTGCGCCACGGGGGGTTGATGGCAAAGCGGGCGTCTGAGGCCTCGGCAATTGGCTCGAGCGGGATCAGGTGGACTCGGCGGCCCGGAGTGAGGCGCTCGATGTGAGGGATGCCGACGGTGTGGCCGGCGTGGCTGCCTCCGGAGACGATCAGCAGGCGGGTCTCGGCCCCCCACCCGTTCTCGGCGCGCAGGCCGAGGTCTTCGGTCACCTGCTTGACGGAGTCGACGCCGGCGTCAGATGCCCAGCCCCCGACCGGCCCGGGACGCTGGTTGTACCCCTCGTGCGAGGAGGCGCGCTGGTCGACCGAGCCGTCGGGACGGATGCGGATCTGCACCCCCTCCCAGTCGTCGGGGTGGTAGCCGGCGCCGCCGAGGACGGGGATCCCGCGAAAGGTCGCCGAGTCCGCGTAGTAGGTCCAGTACTGGATGTAGAGGTTGCCGGCCCGGCCGCCCGAGCAGTCGGCGCCTTCCGCTTCGGAGTCCTCGGCGGCCTCGGCCCGGCAGTCGACGACATGGACGAACGCGGTCACCGGCAAGCCGGCGTCGGTGCGCGTGACGTAGCCACGCTCGGCCCCGTCGCCGCACTCCGTCTGCCGACAGCGCCGGAAGTCCACCGGCACGGCCTTCGACCCCCGCTCGAAGAGCAAAGAAGGCATATGCCGCCGCACCATCTCCCCCACTTCGCTCCCATAAGCAGCAATCAACACCGGCTCGTCACCGCAACGATCCGCCAGCGCCGCCGCACAGAGCACGCGAGACGCAATAGACCGAGCAAGCGCCACCCCCGGCACCCGCACCCCCACGAGGAGAAACCCGGCGATGAGCAACGAAACAAGGCAAACGAGCCCCACCCACTCCACCGTCCCCTGCCCCCGCTCCCCTTCGCGCACAGGAGCTTCAAGGCGCCCGGCTCAACATCCTCTCCCCCTCGCGCTAAGAGCCCGGGGGCACCCCTCACCGGAGCCTTGGCGACCACATTCCAACTCGCCCCTTCGATCTGCTGCGCGACGGAGCTCCGGTGAGGGGTGCCCCCGGGCTCTTTCCTCGGGCGCTAGAGGTTCTGAATCTCGGCCGCGATGTCCGCCGCCGCCTGCTTGGCGTCAGCAAACAGCATCGAGGTATTCGCTTCGTAGAAGAGATCGTTGTCGATGCCGGCGAACCCGGGGCTGAGCGAGCGCTTGATCACGATCACCTGCTGGGCCTGGTCGACTTCGATGATCGGCATGCCGGCGATCGGGCTGTCGGGGTCGTTCTTCGCCGCCGGGTTGGTGACGTCGTTGGCGCCGACGATGACGGCGACGTCGGTGCGCGGCATCTCGGGGTTGATCTCCTCCATCTCCTTGAGCTGCTCGTAGGGCACGTCGGCCTCGGCCAGCAGGACGTTCATGTGGCCGGGCATGCGGCCCGCGACGGGATGGATCGCGTAGTTGACGGTGACGCCGCGCTTCTCCAGCTCGTCGCCGACCTCCTTGATCGCGTGCTGGGCCTGGGCGACGGCGAGGCCGTAGCCGGGCACGATCACGACGCTGTCGGCGTAGGCGAGCTTGATCGCCGCGTCCTGGGCGCCGATCGAGACGTGCGGGCGTTCCTCTCCCCCGCCGGCGGCGCCCCCCGCGGGCGCGCCGCCGAAGCCGGCGAAGAGCACGTTGGCGACCGAGCGGTTCATCGCCGTCGCCATCTCCATCGTCAGGATCGTTCCCGAGGAGCCGACCAGGGTGCCGGCGACGATCAGGGCGACGTTGTCGAGGGCGAAGCCCGCGGCCGCCGCGGAGAGGCCGGTGAAGGCGTTCAGCAGCGAGATCACCACCGGCATGTCGGCGCCGCCGATCGGCAGCACGACGAGGTTGCCGAGCAGCCCGGCGGCGAGCAGGATCGCGATGAAGATCGCCTGGTTGGGATCGTCGTTGTTGACGGCGATGCTGACGCAGGCGGCGACGATCCCGATCAGCAGGAGGACGTTGATCACCTGCTGGCCCGGCACGGCCAGGGGCCGGGTCGGGATCAGGTCCTGCAGCTTGGCGAAGGCGATGTTCGAGCCCCAGAAGGAGACCGAGCCGACGACGGCGGCGAAGAGGACCGGGATCAGCTCGTCGAGCGGGATGTCCTCGCCGAGCGAGATGCCGTGGCGGATCTCCGACCAGGCGATCAGGGCGACGGCGCCGCCGCCGACGCCGTTGTAGAGGGCGACCATCTGCGGCATCTCGGTCATCTGGACGCGGACCGAGGCGATGACGCCGACGGCGGTGCCGATGCCGAGGCCGAGCGCGATCAGGCCCCAGTTGCCGATCCCGTCGAGCATCAGCGTGGTGACCACGGCGACCGCCATGCCGACGGCGGCGACCAGGTTGCCCTGCTTGGCGGTGGTCGGGTGGGTGCCGCGCCGCACGCCGATGATGAAGAGCGAGAAGGCGACGATGTAGAGCGCCGTGGCTGCGTCGCCGCCGGGCTGGAAGACAGCGAGGAGGCTCATCCGCCGCCCCCGGGTTTGGCCTCGGCATCCGGCTTGGGCTTCGGCTTTTTGGAGAACATGCCGAGCATCCGGTCGGTGACCATGAAGCCGCCGACGATGTTGATCGCGCCGAAGGCGATCGCGATCGTGCCGATGATGTACTCGAGCGGATCGTTGGCGTAGCCGACGACGATCAGGCCGCCGAGCATGACGATGCCGTGGATCGCGTTGGTCTGCGACATCAGCGGCGTGTGCAGGGTGGTCGGCACCTTCGAGATCACCTCGAAGCCGACGAAGGCAGCGAGGACGAAGATCGTGATCTCGGTCATCAGGCTCATCGCACATCCTCCTCACGCGCAAATCCGCGCGGACTCGAACAACCGGCGATCACCGCGCGGATTGGCGCGTTCACTGGTCCCTCCCGGCCGCCCGCTCGTTCTTGATCTCGCCGCCGTGGGTGATGCAGGCGGTGGCGACGATGTCGTCCTCGAAGTCGAGGCTCAGCTCGCCCTCGTCGGAGATCAGCAGGCCGAGCAGGTTCTCGAGGTTCTTGGCGTAGAGCTGGGAGGCGGGCCGGGGCATCTCGCTGGCGAGGTTGCGCGGGCCGATCACCTTGACCCCGTTCTCGGTCACGGTCTGGCCCGCCTCGGTCAGCTCGCAGTTGCCGCCGGTCTCGGCGGCAAGGTCGACGATCACCGAGCCGGGCTGCATGCCGCGCACGGCGTCGGCGGTGATCAGCAGCGGCGCCGGGCGACCCGGGATCGCGGCGGTGGTGACGATCACGTCCTGCTTGGCGGCGTTCTCACCGAGCGCGTCGCGCACCTGGGCGTTCTCCTCGTCGGTGAGCGGGCGGGCGTAGCCGCCCTCGCCCTCGGCGTCGGGGATGAAGTCGAGCTCCAGCGGGCGGCCGCCGAGCGAGGCGATCTGCTCCCAGGCGGCGCGGCGGATGTCGAAGCCGGTGACGATCGCACCGAGGCGCTTGGCCGTGGCAACGGCCTGCAGGCCGGCGACGCCGGCGCCGAGGACGAGCACCTTGGCCGGCGGGACCGTGCCCGCGGCGGTGGTCATCATGCCGAAGAAGCGGCCCGACTCGCGAGCGGCGATCAGGGTCGCGGCGTAGCCGGCGGCGGCGGCCTGCGAGGAGAGCGCGTCCATCGCCTGGGCCCGCGTCGTGCGCGGGATCGCCTCCATCGCGAAGCTGGTCACACCGGCCTGGGCCAGCGCCTTGTTGGTCTCGGCGGCAGTCCAGGGCGCGAGGTGGCCGACCAAGACCTGGCTGGAGCTGAGGCGAC
>JBIOVV010000029.1:0-13660 GCA_044867925.1 Solirubrobacterales bacterium
CGTCCTTCTACGAGGAGCTGACGGCAGAAGAGCTGCTGCAGTACTTCGCCGGTCTGTGCGGGTACAAGGGCCAAGATCGGAGCGAGCGCGCCGCGCGGTTGCTCGATCTGGTGGGACTCGGTGACGATCGCCGCCGCCGGCTGCGGTCGCAGCGGGCAGGGTGCCGCCACCGATAGCGACAAGGCCTCGGACGTCGAATACCTCAACACGGTCCTCGCCCAGGAACTGACCGGCGTCGACGCCTATGGGCGGGCCCTGCCGCTGCTGGGAGGCCGGGCTCTGGTCGTGGCGCGCCAGTTCCGAGCCCAGGCACAGGCGCACGTCAACGCAGCGACCAAGACGATCCGTGGCGTGGGGGGCACGACAGAGGCCGAAGCGAGCGAGCCCGAAACCCCCGGCCCGAGGAGCCGGGAAGAGGCCCTCCTGCTCGCCTACGAAGAAGAGAATGCGGCGCTGGCGCAGGCGCTGGACGCCGCGCCGCATCTGCTGACCGCGGCGCCGCGGATGCTCGTCGCCTCGCTCGCCGCGAGCCACGCCCAGCACATCGCCGTCCTGCGGCAGCTGCTCGGCGACGATCTGGCGCAGTCGGTTCCCGAGGCGTTCGAGACCGGCGACGCGCCACCTCCCACACCGCCTCGCAAAGCGGGATGATGCGGTCGTGACGGGCCCCCTCTACGCGATCGGCCGCTTCTGCTCGCGATACCACTGGCCGACGATCGCGGTCTGGGTCGTGATCGCGGTCGCCCTCGTCTTCGCCGGTCAGGCAGGCGATAGCAAGACCAACGACAACCTCACCCTGCCGGGGACCGGCTCGACCCTGGCCACGGAATCGCTCGAAGACAACCTGCCCGAACAGGCTTTCGGCAGCAACCCGCTCGTCTTCCAGGCCAGGGGCGGGGCGGTGCTTACCGAAGGTAAGTACGCCGCCGCGATCGGCGAAAGCGTCAAGCGCCTCAATGCGCTCCATGACGTCAACTCCGCCGTCAGCCCGCTCAGCCCCGAGGGCGCCGCCTTCCTCAGCAAAGACCGCTCGGTCGGCTACGTGCCGGTCATCCTCAGCGTCGGGCCGAGCGAACTGACCGAAGCCCAGGCGCTGGCGGTGCTCGACGCGGGCAAGCCAGCCGAAGAGGCCGGGCTCGAGGTCGCGGTCGGCGCCTACGTCGGCCAGCAGCTCTCCAAGCCCGACACCGGCGCCAGCGACGCGATCGGCATCGCGGCGGCGATCGTCATCCTGCTCTTCGCCTTCGGCACGGCGACGGCGATGGTGCTGCCGATCTTCTCCGCGGTGCTCGGTCTGGCCTGCTCGCTCTCGCTGATCCGCCTGCTCGAGCACGCCGTGCAGGTGCCGAGCGTGGCCTCGACCCTGGCGACGATGATCGGCCTCGGGGTCGGCATCGACTACGCCCTCTTCATCGTCACCCGCCACAAGCTGCAGCTCGGCGACGGCATGGAGATGCGCGAGTCGGTCGCCCGCGCAACCGCGACCGCCGGCGGAGCAGTCGTCTTCGCCGGCTTCACCGTCGTGATCGCGCTCTGCTCGCTTGCCTTCGCCGGCATCCCGCTGGTCAGCACGCTCGGCTTCACCGCGGCGATCGCGGTGGTGATCGCGGTCGCCGCCGCGGTCACCCTGCTGCCGGCGATGCTGGGCGCGCTCGGGCCGCGGATCAACTCGCTGCGTGTCCAGTTCGGCAAGACCCGCCCCGACGACGCCGAGCCGCACGGCTGGCGGCGCTGGGCCCGGGGCGTCGCCGACCGTCCCTGGCGCTCGGCGCTCGCCTCCCTGGCGATCCTCGCTGTCCTCGCGATCCCCCTGCTGCAGCTGGAGCTCGGCCAGAACGACATCAGCGCCCTGCCCAAGTCGACGACCGCGCGCCAGGCCTACGACAGCCTCACCCAGGGCTTCGGCCCCGGCGTCAACGGGCCGCTGCTGATCGCCTCGGAATTCGAGAGCGCCGGGGAAGCGAAAACGGTGCTGCCCGCCCTCGAGAAGGAGATCGGCGCCGCCGGCGACGTCGCCGCGGTCTCCGAACCGACCCTCGACAAAGCCGGGACCGTGGCCGTCTTCACGGTGATCTCCAAATCGGCGCCGTGGGCGGACGAGACCGTGACCCTGGTCGAAAGCCTCCGCGACGAAGTCATCCCCGGGGCGCTGAAGGGCAGCTCCGCCAGCTCGTACGTCGGCGGCCAGACCGCCGGCTACATCGACCTCGCCACCCAGATCAGCGACAAGCTGCCGTTGATGATCGGCATCGTCGTCGCGCTCAGCTTCATCGTCCTCCTGCTCGCCTTCCGCTCGCTGCTGGTGCCGATCAAGGCGGCGGCGATGAACCTGATCTCGGTCGCCGCCGCCTACGGTGTCGTCACCGCGGTCTTCCAGCTCGGCTGGGGCTCCTCGCTGATCGGCCTCGATCACGCGATCCCGATCGTCAGCTTCGTGCCGCTGCTGATGTTCGCGATCCTCTTCGGCCTCTCGATGGACTACGAGGTCTTCCTGTTGACCCAGATGCGCGAGCACTACCGGCAGAGCGGTGACGAGAAGCGCGCCGTGATCGAGGGGCTCGCCAACACCGGCCGCGTGATCACCTCGGCGGCGGCGATCATGGTCTGCGTCTTCACCAGCTTCGTGCTCAACGGCAACCCGATCGTGAAGGAGTTCGGAGTCGGCCTCGCGGTGGCGATCGCGATCGACGCGACCTTGGTGCGCTGCCTGCTGGTGCCGGCGATCATGGTCCTGCTGGGCAGGTGGGCCTGGTGGATGCCCGGCTGGCTCGGCCGCCTCGTCCCCCATATCAGCATCGAGGGCGAGGATTACTTCGCCAAGCGCGACGCCGCCCTCGCGGCCGCCCCCGCCGCCGAGGGGCCGAAAACGTGACGGATGCGGACGGTTTCGGCCCATCGACCGCGGGGAGAGGGGGAGCGAGGCGATGTTTCCGCTTAATTTGCCCAATGCGCTGACGCTGCTGCGCATCCTTGCGGTGCCGGTCGTCGTCGTCGCCCTGCTCGACGAGACGCCCAACGGCGACGCGCTGGCCGCCGCGGTCTTCGCCCTCGCCGCCGCCACCGACGGGCTGGACGGCTACTTCGCCCGCTCGCGCGGCTCGGTCACCACCTTCGGCAAGCTGATGGACCCGATCGCCGACAAGCTGCTGATCGTCGCCGCGCTCGTCTCGCTCGTCTCGCTCGATCGGCTCGAAGCCTGGGTGGCGATGGTGATCATCGCCCGCGAGTTCGCCGTCACCATGATGCGGGCAATCGCCGCCGAGCGCGGCATCGTCATCTCCGCCAGCTGGCTCGGCAAGGTCAAGACGGTCCTGCAGATCGCCGCCGTGATCGCCCTGATCGCGGCCAACCCCGCCCCCGCCTGGGTCGACGCCCTCGTCTACCTGGCCGTCGCCGTCACCGTGATCAGCGGCGCCGACTACTTCTTCGGCCTCCGCCGCCGCATCGAGGCCGAGCGCGAAGCGCGGGCAGTGGCGAAAACCAAGCCGAGCTAGCAATGCCCGTCGCTCTGCCTGGGGTCCGTGAGACGGGCGGCCGGGCACTTCCGGTCACATAGGCGCGCGCAAGCCGCAACGCTGAGCGCACCACGCGCGCGCCCTCCCTTGGGACCGTCTCGCCATGGCGCCATCCCACCGCCCCGGGGTGCAACGTTTTTCGGTTCCGTCGACACCGAAACGCGTTGCACCTGAAGCGGAGCGGCCCCACCCTAGGGAGGTGCAACGCGCTTCGGCTCTCGGAGAGTCGCAACGCGTTGCACCGCGAAGGGTGACCTCCGTGCTTCGCGGGCTGGCGGAGCGACAACACGGCGTCGTCGCTTGGCGCCAACTGATCGCTCTTGGCCTAACCGAAGGTCAGATCAAGAGTCGGGTCAAGGATGGCCAACTTGTCTTCTTGCATCGAGGGGTCTTCGCGCTCGGTCACCGGCGCATCGGGCTCTATGGCGAATGGATCGCGGCTGCGCTCGCCTGCGGGCCGGGCGCCGTTCTCTCCCACGGGAGCGCCGCGCAGCTCTGGGGCATACGAGGATCTCGAAAGCCGATCGAGGTGACCCGCATCTCCGGTCATCGCAGGCCGCACGGCGTCCGCCTCCACCAGACCAGATCGCTGCCCGACGAGCACGTCACCATCGAGGCCGGCATTCCGGTGACGACCCTCGAGCGAACCCTGCTCGACACAGCTGCCCGACTGGACGCGCGGCAGCTCGAGCACGATCTCGTGGAGGCTGACCGGAGTCGTCGTTTGCGCTGGCCGAAGCTGTGGCAGGCCATCACCGAGCACGGCCGCGGCCGAAAAGGCGTCAAGCGCCTAAGGCGTCTCGCCGCCCAGGCGGACCCGCGATTCGCCGACGCAGTCTCCGCATCGGAGGTGGACTTCCTGATCCTCTGTCGGGAAGAGGGTTTGAAGATGCCCCAGGTGAACGTTCTCGTCGAGGGAAAGCGTGTCGATTTCCACTGGCCCAAAGAGCGCCTGATCGTCGAGGCCGATAGCTACGGCTTTCACGGCGACCCCACCTCGTTCGAGCACGACCACCAGTCGACCGTGGACCTGGAAGTGGCGGGCTACCGGGTGCACCGCACCACCTACAAGATGCTTCAGGCCAACCCGCGTCCCTTGCTCAGCCTCGTCCGCGACTCGCTGACGACCTGACGACTGACGAGAGGTGCAACGTTTTTCGGCTTCGTCAGAGCCGCAGCGCGTTGCACCTCGGGTGGAGCGACCGCTTCGGCGATGGTGCAACGCTTTTCGGCTCCCACGGAACCGCAAAACGTTGCAGCGACGACGGGCCTGCAGCGACGACGGGCCTACAGTGACGACGGGCCTACAGTGACGACGGGCCTAGCCTGCCGGCGACTCCAGCCACTCGCGCGTCGTCGTGTGGCGCTCGCGGTGCTCGCCGGAGGCGAGCTCCTCGCGCAGCTCGCCGAGGGTGCCGTAGCGCTCGGCGACGACGTTGTGGCGGTGGATCGTCTCGAGGTTCTCCTGGCGGGCCATGACGAAGGCCTCGGCGGGCAGGTCGGGATAGCCCTCGACCACGGCGCGGACCATCTCCCGCACGCAGTCCTCGACGAAGCGGGGGTTGGCGTGGGCCTTGGCGACCACGGCGAGCTCGTCGGGGCGCTTCATCAGCTCGTAGATCTCCGAGCTCATCGAGCCCTCGACGATGCGCAGCAGCTCCGGCGCGTCGATCCAGGCCTCGCCGCCCTCGGGGCAGCCGATGTAGAGGGTGCCGATGCCGCGCTGGTTGTGAGTGGCGACCGGAACCGCCTCGATCGCCCGCTCTACCTGCTCGGCGTCGAAGCCGGCGGCGGCGAGGTTTTCGCGGCCCAGCTCGGCGACCATCTCCTGGGCGCAGGGGCAGGCGGTCATTCCCTGCGCCTGGACACCGGTCAGCGTGCGGGTGCCGCGGGCGGAGGCGACGGCGGTGCCGAAGAGGCCGTAGATCTCCTGGGTCGAGTGGCCGGTCGCCGGCGTCTCCACCGTCTCCGGGTAGCGGGCCTCGACGGAGACCTCGGCGCGGCAGCCGGCCTGGCGCTCGCGCACCCGCTGGGCGATGTGGGCGGCGAGGATCTCGGCACGGAAGGCCTCGCCGAGCACGACCTCGTCGATCGCCTCGCTGACGTCCTCCTCGAAGCGCGACATGTGGACGCCCGCCTGGCGCGGCTCGAGATCGACGAAGCACTCGAAGTTGGCGTGGTAGAGGTTCTCGCTGCCGTCGGCCTTGACCCGGATCACCTTCTCGACCCCGGTCACGCCGACGCGCGAGAGGCTCACCTGGGTGGCGGGCACCGACGCCTGCACGTCGGGCGCGGAGCGGGCGGGTGTGCTCGTCGTCTGGCTGGCCACGGCTTATGAAGCGTAAGCGACTCGGCCCTTCGACCGGCGCCCGCCGGCCGGACCGAACCGATTCTTCTGCCTATACTTCGCAGCGGCCGGAGCGTTGGGGTCGGCCACCCCGCCAGGGGGAGAGGGTTGCACCGGAGGCGTGAGATCGAACCGTTGGAGACGGTCCCGCAGGGACTGGATCAGGATCCGGAAGAACAGCCGTTTGCGGAGCCGGAGGAGCTGCGCGGGCTGATCGCGCTGGGGCGAGAGCGCGGCTACCTCACCTTCGAGCAGATCGCGACGACGCTCGAGGAGGTCGAGGTAACCAAGGAGCAGATCTCGGGCCTGCACGCGCACCTCACCGAGCAGGGCGTCGAAGTGCTCACCGAGCAGGGCGTCGACGCCTACAAGGAGGCGCGCGCCGAAGAGGCCAACGGCGCCTCGGCGAAAAAAGAGGAGGAGCTGGACCTGACGGTCGAGCCGAGCCTCGACGCGCTGCGCCTCTACCTGCGCTCGATCGGCCAGGTCGACCTGCTCACCGCGGCGCAGGAGGTCGAACTGGCGAAGCGGATCGAGCGGGGCGACATGATCGCCAAGCGGCAGATGGTCGAGGCCAACCTGCGCCTGGTCGTCTCGATCGCCAAGGGCTACCTGGGGCGGGGGCTGGGCTTCCTCGACCTGATCCAGGAGGGCTCGCTGGGGCTGATCCGCGCGGTCGAGAAGTTCGACTACAGGCGCGGCTACAAGTTCTCGACCTACGCGACCTGGTGGATCCGCCAGGCGGTTACGCGGGCGATCGCCGACAAGGCGCGGACGATCCGCATCCCGGTCCACATGGTCGAGAAGCTGAACCGGGTGACCCACGTCGAGCGGCAGATGGTGCAGTCGCTGGGGCGCGAGCCCGAGCCGTTCGAGATCGCCGCCGAGCTGCGCTGGCCGCTCGACGAAGTGCGCGACATCCTGCGCGTCTCCCAGCTGCCGGTCTCGCTGGAGAAGCCGGTGGGCGACGAGGACGAATCGCAGCTGGGCGACTTCGTCGCCGACGACGAGGTCGCCGAGCCCTTCGAGGAAGCGAGCGAGCACCTGCAGCGCGAGGGGGTGCGGCGGGCGCTCGACGCGCTGCCGGAGCGCGAGCGCCAGGTGATCGAGCTGCGCTACGGGCTCTCCGGCCTGGAACCGCTGACGCTCGAGGAGGTCGGCCGCACCTTCGGCGTCACCCGCGAGCGGATCCGCCAGATCGAGACCAACACGCTGAAGAAGCTGCGCGCCCTGCCAGAGGCGCAGATGCTGCGCGAAGCCTCCTGACGGACCGAGGGGCCGTCAGGCGGCGTCCTCGGTCGCTCGTGCGCAGGGCACTTCGCTCCCTGCCTCCTGGCCTGACGGCCACCCGGCCCGTCAGGGCTAACGCGGCTCGAGCACGATGACCGAGGCCTTCCGGTCGAGCTTGCGCTGGTAGTCGTCGAAGCCCGCGTACTGCTCGTTGTGCTTGCGCCAGAGGTCGGCGCGCTCCTCGCCCTCGGCGATCCGGGCATGGACCGGGTAGCGCTTGCGCCCGACCTCGACTTCGCCCTCGGGCTTTGCCTTCAGGTTGAGCGACCAGGCCGGGACCTTGGCGTTGCCGGCGTTGGTGTTGATCACGACGACGTTTTCGCCGTCGGCGAGGTAGACGACCGGCGCGGTGCGCTGCCGGCCGGACTTGCGTCCGGTGGTGGTGAGCAGCAGGACCGGCGCGCGGCCGACCTTGCCGCCGATCCGCCCGCCGGAGAGCCGGTAGAGCGGGATGTTGAGCTTGCCGGTCCAGCGCAGCCCGGTGGCGCCGAGCGAGTTCGAGATCCGCGCGAGTGTGTGGTCGCTTGGCACGCGGCGTAAGGTACACGGCAATGGCCGAGCCGCACCCCTTCCGCCGCGCCGCTGAAGCGAAGGACCTCGACCTGCTCGTCGAGACGCTGCGTGAGGACGTCGAGCTGCACAGCCCGATCCTCTTCCGCGGCTTCGAGGGCCGCGACATGGTCGCCCAGGTCCTCACCCACGTCGCCGCCACGCTCGAGGACCTCACCTATGTGGACGAGCTGCGCGAAGGCAACTCCGTCGCCCTCCGCTTCAAGGCCAACGTCGGCGACCGCGAGCTGGAGGGCATCGACTTCCTCGAGCTCGACGACGACGGCCGCGTCGCCGTGCTCACCGTCTTCATGCGCCCGATGTCGGCTCTCACCGCCTTCAACGAGCAGATGAAGGAGCGGCTGGGCGTCGTCTAGTGGCTCAGGAGGGCACAGAGAAGGCTGTTGAGGTCCTCGATCAGGATGCGATATTGGCCATAGAGGAGGGCCTGGGTCAGCTAGAGAAAGGCGAGTCCGTCACGCTTGATGAGCTGCGCAAAGAACTTGACCTGCGCCGCGCCTTAGAATGCGAGCCTTCCTTGGGGGAGTGTCCGAGTGGTTAAAGGAGATGCGCTGTAAACGCATTGGCTCTGCCTACGCAGGTTCGAATCCTGCCTCCCCCACTGGCTAGGCAATCAGCAACTGGGCAGCCTGTCCTTGTCGCGGTGAGCGACCTCGAATCTCGCGTACTTCGGATCGCCCAGGAGCAGGCATGTTTGCCCTCCAACCTCATCGGACGGGATAAACCAGCAGCGCCAATCGCCCACGACCACAAAGAGGTAATCGAACCGATTTGGCTCGAACTTCTTCACGATCCCATTCCAGCTTTGATTGCCGCCGCGTGTGCAAATGGCGACCTCCCATCTCCCCTTCCGAAACATCGTGCCTGTCTTCACCTGAACCCGAAACAAGGTGCGATCTCGCTCCGCGACTAGATCACAATCGGGGCTATGGCCGAATGGAACCCAAACGCCGTAGCCGGCTTGGACCAGCCAACTGACCGCGATTGCCTCGCCAATGTCTCCTTGGCGTCTTGGTTTGCTCTGGCGCAGTTCCATATCGAACTTATGTTCGCATCCCTTTCAGACAGAAAGTTTCGTCCCTCAACCTGCGCGATGATGGTTGGGTGAATGGGAGTGACCTCGACGGCAGAGTGATTGCGATCGCCGGGGTTGCCGGCGGGCTCGGGCCGGTGGTCGCGGAGCGGCTCGCTGGCGCCGGCGCCACGATCGCCGGGGCCGACGTTTCGCAGGAGCACGCGGATGAAGTGGGCGAGGCGCTGGCACGGCCGGCCGAGCGCTGGGACGGGCGCGCGGTCGATCTGCTCGACGAGGAGGCGGCGCGGGGGTGGTGCGCAGCGCTGGTCGAGCGCTTTGGCCACGTCGATGCCCTGCTGCATCTGGTCGGTGGCTGGCGTGGGGGGGAGCCCTTGGCGACGGCGCCGCTGGCCGACTGGGACCTGCTGCACGACCTCCTGGTTCGCACCGTCCAGCACACTACGCGCGCCTTCCACGACGCGCTGCTCGCCGGCGAGCACGGGCGCTTCGTCCTCGTCTCCTCCAAGCAGGCGCAGGCACCGACCAACACCAACGCCGCCTACGCCTCCGCCAAGGCTGCCGCCGAGGCCTGGACGCTCGCCCTCGCCGACGGCTTCGAAGGCACCTCGGCCACCGCCAACGTGATCGTCGTCGATGCGATCCTCACACCGCGGATGCGGGAGGAGAGCCCCGACGGGGACTTTCCTACCTTCACCCCCGCCGAGGACATCGCCGACGCGTGCGCATTCCTCTGCTCGGACCACGCAAAAAAGATGAACGGGCAGCGTTTCGCGCTTACGATGAGGGGATGAGCAAACCCTCCAAGGGTGAGATGACGATCGGCGAGCTCGCCGAGCGGACCGGGATGACGGTTCGCAACATCCGCGCTCACCAGACCCGCGGCCTACTGCCGCCGCCGGTCGTCCACGGTCGCACCGGCTACTACAACGAGGAGCACGTGGCGCGGATCGAACTGACCCGCGAGCTGCAGGCCGAGGGGCTCAACCTGGAGGCGATCAGGCGCATGGGGGAAAACGTCAACGGCGCCGCGGAGGAGATCCACGACCTCACCCGCGCCCTGCGCGCGCCTTTCGAAGCGGAGGCGCCGGAGATCGTCGAGCTAACCGAGCTGGCCGAACTGTGGAGCAAAGAGGTCGAGGAAGGGCGCGGCTTCGAGATGCTCGAACGGGGCGAAAAGCTCGGCGTCATCCGCTCGCTTCCGGAGGGCAAGGTCGAGGTGATCAGCCCGCGCATGATGGCCGCCGCGGCGGCCCTGGCAGAGGTCGGCATGAGCCCGGACGCGGTCCTCGCCGTGGCCGAGAAACTGCGCCGCAAAGTCGACGACATCGCCCGCTACTTCGTCGAGCTCTTCATCGAGCAGGTCTGGGTTCCCTTCGACCAGGCCGGCCGCCCCGAGGGCGACTGGCCCAAGGTCCGCCAGTCCCTCGACCGCACCCGCCCGCTCGGCGCCGACGTCCTTCAGGGCATCTTCCAGATCGCGATGGCCGAGGCGACCGACAAGGCGATGTCCCGGACGATCCGCAGCGTCGCTCGCGAGACCGTTCGGGCGGACCGTAAGTAGAGCCGACCGTGTCGAGTAACTAAGCTATATCTTACTAAGTCGTGCTATAGTTTCCCGGCACAATGGCCTTCTATAACCGCAGCGACGAGCTGGCGGCGCTCGATGGGCGACTGGGCTCGAAGCGGGCCGAGTACTTCGTCCTCTACGGACGCCGGCGCATCGGCAAGAGCAGGCTGCTTCGCCAGTTCGGCAAGCGCTGCCGCCAGTTCTACTTCGAGGCCAGCTCGGGCAGCCGCCAAGACCAGCTGGATGACGTCTCGGCGGAGCTGGCCAGCTTCACCGGCAGCCGTCTCTTCAGTGAGCAGCCGCTGACCAGCTGGCGCGCCGCCTTCGCCGCCTTCTCGGAGCTGCTGAGGGATGGCCAGGCGATGATCGTCCTCGACGAGTTCCAGTTCATCGCCCGCCAAGAACCCGAGATCGGCTCCCTGCTCAACCGCTTCATCGCCGAGCACGAGGACGACGGCAACCTCTTCCTCTGCCTCTCCGGCTCGGACGTGAGCTTCTTCGAGCGCTCGGTGGTCGGCTACGGCGCGACGACCTATGGGCGTCGAACGGGTTCGCTGCGCCTGCAGCCTTTCCCCTGGCAGGAGATCGGCGCCTTCACCGAGGGGTGGAGCGTCGAGGACAGGATCAGGGCCTGGGCCGTCTTCGGCGGCGTGCCCTATTACCTGAAGGAGATCGATCCCGATCGCGACCTGGGGGAGGCGATCCGCCGCGCCGTCCTCTACCCGGACGGGCTCCTGCGCGAGGAGCCGCGCTTCCTGCTCTCGCAGGAGAGCCGCCTGCGCAACACGGACACCTACATGTCCTGCCTGCGCGCGATTGCCGGCGGCGTCACCCGCCTCAACGAGATCGCACAGCGGACCGGCCGGGGTCGCTCGGAGGAGATCCGGCCCTTCCTCGAGACGCTCGAGGAGATGGGCTTGGTGGAGCGTCAGTACCCAGTGACGAAGGCCTCCGGCAAGAAGGTCAGCTATGCGATCGCCGATCCCTTCCTGCGCTTCTGGTTCCGCTTCGTCGCCCCGCGCGAAAGCCGCCTGCAGACTCGCGAGGACGCCGACCGCTACCTGGCCGAGTCGGTGCTTCCCCAGCTCGACAAGTTCGTCTCCGAGGACGCCTTCGAGCGGGTCTGCCAGGACTGGTTGCGGGACGAGCTGGACGCCGCGGCTGAGACGGGCCGCTGGTGGGGGTCTATCCGGCGGCGCGAGGAGGGGAAGCTGCGCAGCCGCGTCTACGAGGCGGATGCCGTCGCGATCGACGCCGAGGGAGCGGTCATCGCCCTCGGCTCCTGCAAGTGGCCCGACGCCGAGACCAGGAACCACGCTCACGATGCCGGTGAGCTCGACAAGCTGGAGACGATCCGCAAGGAGCTCGGCACCGCCGAGGCGCAGCTCTACTTCTTCGATCGCAGCGGATTCTCGCCTCGCCTCGAAGAGCTGCAGGCCGAGCGCGAGGACGTGCATCTGGTGTTGGCCGAGCAGCTCGGCGCTTGAATCGGGATCCTTTTTCACGACCCCGCCGGTCCTGACTGAGATCGACCACATGCTGCATCGCCGCGGATCGCCCGCGCCGATCGAAGCCTCTATGTCGAGGTCGATAGAGCCCCCGCCGGCCGCTTCGAGACCACCCGCATCGCCAGCTTTCGCCGAGCGCCAATGCCGCGCCCTCGAGCCGCTGCGCGGCGGCTCATTCGAGCTGCTCCCCGCCGACGCCTAGATAAACCCGCCGCTTCCCCGCCCCGCCCCGCCCGCCTGGGGAGCCAAATTCCTATGGGAACGCGCGTGGCCTTGACATTCGCAAACAACTCTGTTCTCATTCTCGCCCAGTTAATGTACGAAGTAGTTCAGCTCGCAAGGGAGCGACTGAACCTCACAGGGAAATAACCGAGCCTCGCGGAAGCCGCTAAGGGAAGCGGCGGGCAGAGGGGCTCACGGGACAAGGAGAGAGCTACGTGAGACGCCACGCGAAGGCATCGTCTGCGGGACCGACCATGCGCCGGGCCAAGGGCCTCGGCCGCGTTCGAGCGCTCGTTGCCGCGCTGGCCGCCCTCGCTCTCCTCGCGCTGGCGCCCGCGTTTGCCGCGGCCGCCGTGGATCCCGAATACCTCGGCGCCTTCGGCCCGGATGGGACGGAAGCGACCTCCTTCGAACAGGTCGAAGCCATCGCCGTCGACGAAGGAACCGGAGCTGTCTACGTCGGCGATCGCAAAAAACAGGTCCTCTACAAGTTCGACTCAGAAGGCAATCCGCTCAGCTGGGGCGGCTCCGCCGGCTACATCTCTGCGAACGAGATCGGCGGGCTCTCCTTCGGTGTCGGCCGGGGTGAAAGCCAGGCCGCAGTCGACCCCGAAACCCACGTCGTCTACATCACCAGCGGCAACAAGGTGCGGGCGTTTGAGGCAAACGGCGAACCACATATTTTCAGCGCCGGCCCTGGAGAAGGGATGAGCGAAATTCCGGGGGCCGTTGCGCTTCACGGCGTTGCGGTTGACATTAAAGGGAACGTTTACGCTGCCGATGGGGAATTCAACGGCCTCGGCGAACCAGAAATCCGAACGATAAGGATTTATTCGCGATCAGGACAACCACTCACTGAATTCAAGCCGATAGATGCTGGGGGACCTCGGATTTGGCCGAGGTCGTTGGCAGTCGCCCCTGATGGCAGCCTCTATTCAGTGAATCTAGAAAATCCTACCTTCAGGTTGGAGCCCTCGCAGTTCCCGGTCACTGCTTTCACCACCTACTCCCTCGGGATACCGCTCGAGGATGGTGTCCGCGCCCTTTCGCTGGCGGTCGACCTGACGACCAGCTATGTATACGTGGGGCAGGGTATCGGCGAAGGTTCCCGCGTCGCGGTGTTCGACGAAGACGACAACCCGGTCGGGATTCTCGGTGCGCCGGGCGAAGCTGGGGATTTCGCCGGCGCTGCAGCCGGCGTAGCGGTCAACGGAGGAAGCGAACGCGTTTATGTAGCTGACAATCCTGCACCCCCCACGTCGAACCAAATCAAAGTCTTCGAAAGCTTCACCTACCCGGTGATCGCCCCGACCGTCACGGCCACCTCGGTCATCGACCTCAACCTCCACACGGCGACGCTTCGCGCCAAGATCAACCCCAACACCCTGGCCAGCACCTACCACTTCGAGTACGGGCTCGAAGACTGCGAAGTAAGCACCTGCACGGAAACCTCCGGCGGCTCGATCGACCCCGGCCACAAGCCCGTCGGCGTCGCCGAGGAAATCGAAGGCCTGCAACCCGGCACCACCTACCACTACCGGGTGGTGGCCACCAACGCCGAAGGCACCACCGAGGGACCCGACAAGACCTTCACCACGCCGCGCA
>JBIOVV010000030.1:0-5559 GCA_044867925.1 Solirubrobacterales bacterium
GTCGAGGACAGCCCGTGGACTGCCCGCAGGCCCCCCTCACCCACGACAGGACCCGCCCGCCGGAACCCCTCCGTCAATATCCCGTCCATGCCGACCGTCCCCGGCTACGTCCACACCCCCGGCCACCACTGCGGCTCGACCGCTCTGCGCAACCTGCTCTCTTTCCACGGCGCCGAGATCAGCGAGGAGATGGCGTTCGGGCTCGGCGCCGGCGCCTGCTTCTACTACGTCGCCCTCGAGGACGCCTCGCCGACGCGCTGGTTCAACGGTCGCACGGCGCGGCTGGAGGAGAATTTCGGCGAGCTGACCGGAGCGGCGCTGCACCTGCGCACCTTCGACGAGGACGACGACGGGGGCTGGGAAGCGGCGCGCGCCGAGATCGACGACGGCAACCCGGTGCTGCTGCTCACCGACCTCTACTACCTGGATCACTACGGCAACTCGGCCCACTTCCCCGGCCACGCGGTGGTCCTGGCCGGCTACGACGAGCAGTTCGCTCACCTCTCCGACACCGGCTTCGCGCAGCTGCAGACGACCACCCGGCTGGAGGACCTCGATCGGGCGCGCCACAGCGGCCATCCCGCCTACCCCCTCTCCGGCCACATGTTCACTGCCTCCGGCGGGGTGACCCAAGCGCAGCTGCGCGAGGCGATCCCGACGGCGATCGAGCGCGCCGCCCAGGCCATGGTCGCTTCCGAGCTCGGCGAGTTCTCCGGCCTCGGCGCGGTCGAGCGGCTCGCCAAAGAGGCGGGCAGCTGGCCAGAGGTCGCCGCGGACTGGCAGTGGTGCGCCCGCTTCGGCTACCAGGTGATCGAGCGCCGGGGCACCGGCGGCGGGGCCTTCCGCCTGATGTACTCGCGCTTCCTCGAAGAGGCCGGTCGCCCCGAGGCGTCGCTGGCGGCAGAGGCAGCGACACGCTGGACCGAGCTGGCGGAGGCCTTCCGCGCCGCCAGCGAGCGCGACGATCCCGAGCCGCGGCTCTGGCGTGAGATCGACCTCGCCGCCAACCGCGTGGCCGAGGCCGAGCAGCGGCTCTGGGCGGCCCTCGCCTGAGTCCGGCCGGGCGCCGCTCGACGACGCCGCCCGTCACACGTTAAGCCGCTTCGCGGCTGGTTTCGGCGCGCCTTCCAACGGGCAATCCCGAAGACCCGAGGAAACGACTTTGGAGGTGGGACGGATGAGCGACGCAGGCAGTCCGCCGATGGCGGAGCAAGCCAAGGACAAGGCAACGGAAGCGCAGGAAAAGGCGCAGGGGGTCGCCGGCGAAGCGGGCGAGAAGGTTCAGGAAGCGGCGGGGACCGCCCAGGAGAAGCTGCGGGAGCAACTCGACCAGCGCTCGACCGAGGCGGGCGAGACAGTCAGCACCGCGGCGGGGGACTTGCGCAGCGTCGGCGAGGAGCTCCGCAAGCAGGGCAAGGAAACCCCTGCGCGGATCGCTGACAAGGCGGCGGATCAGACCGAGCGGCTCGGCTCCTACCTGAAAGAGACCGACGGCGAGAGGATGCTCTCCGACGTCGAGGATTTCGGGCGGCGCCGGCCGATGGCAGTCCTCGCGGGCGGCATCGCCGTGGGCATCGTCGCCGCCCGCTTCCTCAAGGCCTCCAGCCGCGGCCGCTACCAGAGCCGCCGTGGCGGCGAGGAAGCGACCCGCGAGCTCCGCGCGCCGACCCCCGCACAGCCGCGAGGCGTCTACGCCGAGGGCAAAGGCGCTGGGATCAGCCGCGAGCCCGGCCAGGCGCCCGTACCGTCGGGCGCGGGGGCGGGATGATGAGCGCCGGCAACGGCGGCCAGGAAGACCTGCGGGCGCAGCCCGTCGGGGATCTCGTCAGGCAGCTCTCCGAGCAGACCTCGACGCTGGTCCGTCAAGAGATCGAGCTGGCGAAGGCCGAGCTCAGCGAACGCGGCAAGGCAGCGGGGGCGGGGGCGGGCCTGCTGGGCGGTGCGGGGCTGATCGGCCTGCTCGCCGCTGGTGCGCTCACCGCCTTCGCGATCCTGCTGCTGGCCGAGGCGATGGACGCCTGGGTCGCAGCGCTGATCGTCGCCGTCGTCTACGGCGCCGGCGCGACGTTGCTCGCTCTGAAAGGACGGGAGCGAGTCAGGGAGGGAATGCCTCCCGCACCGGAGCAAACACTCGAAAGCGTGAAGGAGGATGTTCGATGGGCCAAGACGCGAGCAACATCCGCGAGGAGATAGAGCAGACCAGGACCGAAATGGGCGACACCGTCGATGCGTTGGCGCACAAGACGGACGTCAAGTCGCGCGTGAAGGAGTCGTTCTCGGACAAGAAGGAGCGGCTGCGCACCCAGATGAGCGGAACGAGCTCTCGCCTCGGCGAAGCCACTCCCGAAGGAGATCAGGTGAAGGAGGGCGCTCGGCAGGCGGTCGGCATCGCCGAGGAAAACCCGATCGGCCTGGCGCTGGGTGGCCTGGCGGCCGGCTTCCTGGCCGGGATGCTCCTACCCAGTACGAAGATCGAGGACCAGCGCGTCGGGCCGATGGCCGACGAGCTCAAGGACAAGGCGAAGGAAACCGCTCAGGAGGCCGTCGAGCGGGGCAAGGAGGTGACGAGCCAGGTCACCGAGCAGGCCGTCGAGACCGCCAAGGAGGTCGGTCGCGAAGAGGCCGAGGCGCTTCGCGCCGGCGCCGTGGAGAATGCCGAAGAAGTGGGCGACGCGACCAAGCAGCACTAGCGGAGGGTGGCCGAGGGCGACACGATCCTGCGCGCGGCGCGCCGGTTGGAGGCGGCGCTCGCGGGACAGAGGCTCTCGGCCATCGCCTCCAATCCGCGCGGCAAGGCGGCGGGGGTCGAGAGACTCGACGGCCACCGCTTGGAGACTGTCGAAGCGCGGGGCAAGCACCTCCTGCTGGGCTTCGGCGAGCTGACGCTGCACAGCCATCTCGGCATGAGCGGCTCCTGGCACGTCTACGACCTGGACGCGAGCTGGCGCAAGTCACCAGGCGCGGCTTGGGCGGTGCTGCGCGGCGAGAGATCCGAAGCGGTCCAGTTCGGTGGCCCGACGTTGCGTGTGCTCAGCGAGAGTGCCCTGCGCCGCGACCCTGTGCTCGGCCGTCTCGGTCCCGACATCCTGGCGGCGGACTTCGACGCCGCCGCGGTGGCTAGCTCGCTGCGCCGCGACCCCGAGCGGTCGATCGGCGACGCCCTGCTCGACCAGCGCCTGGTCGCCGGCATCGGCAACATCTTCAAGAGCGAGGCCTGTTTCGAGGCACGTCTGGACCCCTGGCAGCCGATCGAGCAGATCGGCGACGAGCAGCTCCACCACGTCGTCCGGGCGGCCCACGACCTGATGCACCAGGCAGTCGAAGAAGGCCGCCAAGACCGCGCCGCCTACAAGCGTGCCGGCCGCCCCTGCGCCCGCTGCGCCACCCCGATCCGCTCTCGCGGCCAGGGCGACGCCAATCGCACCACCTACTGGTGCCCCGTTTGCCAACCCCCACCAGGCTGACTTTGAGCTTCGTTGGGCATGAAGCCGACAAAACTCACAGCCAGCCTCGTTTTGACGGGCGGGCGGCGGGTAGCAATGCGGCATGACCATCGCTGGAGGGATATTTCTGATCGCTGTTGGCGCGATTCTCAAGTTCGCGACCAACATCCACGTCCAGGGCGTCAGCATCGACACCGTGGGCCTGATCCTGATGATCGCCGGCGCCGCCGGTCTCATCCTCGGCTTCTTCCAGGAGGCGATCTGGTCCGACCGGACCCGGCGCCGCGAAGTCGCCGCCACCGAACAGCGCGACGCCCTCGCCGCCCAGGAACGCCGCGACCTGCCGCCGCGCTACTGAGCGGCTTTCTCCGAGCATCTCCGGGAGCGGCTGGAGCCCAGGACCGCTCTAAAACCCGGCTCATGTGCGGCTTAACAATTCGGAACGTGCCGCTTCCGCGAAACCATCACTCTCTTCATATGCAGGGGATTTATACGAAGGCGAAGTTTCTACCTGATATCGAGGGTTTTAGAGCTTTAATTTTATCTGTGATTTTGGACGAATATTGGGTAATTTCGCCAATTCGTGAGCATTTTGCAGACCTTCGAAAGCCTGACGCGAGTGACGCTGTCCAGCGGTCTCGCGGCTGCCCTGACCGCCGCGGCTCTATGGGCATCGCCGGGGACGGCAAGCGCCCAGGCGCCCGAAAGCGCGGACACCGCGGACACGCTTGCCGCTGTCACGGCGCAGGTTTCGCCCGCTACGGAACAGCCGACCCAGCCGACCGCGGAGGCGCCCGCCCCCGCCGCCCCGGCTCCCGCGCCCCCGGCGGCACCCGTTCAGGCCCCTCCGCCGGCGCCGGTTGAAACAGCCGACACCGCGGCCTCGAGGGAGACGTCCGGGGCGGCCCCCGAAAGGGCACCGAGCACACCTCACTCGAGCGTGGCTCCGGACTCCGATGTCGCGGCGACTGCGACGCCGTCCCATGTCACCACCCCCAACGCGCCGGCTGTTCAACGGCGAGTGGCGGAGCTGGTCGACGGCGCCTCTCAAACGGCGGTGACGGGGGCGGGGGCCGTGCCGGTCGCCGATCGGGTGATCGGCACGGCGGCGGACACGGCGGTGGAGAGTGGAGTTGTCAAACGGGCAGCAGTTTCTCTGCTCGAGATCGCCAACCCCAGCCGGAAGGCCCTGGTCTCGCTGCTGGTGCCGGTCGCCACCACCGCGATCCAGAACCTGCTCTCTCCCGCGGGCCTCTTGCCGGCGAGCGCCGGCGAAGCCCTTTCGAGCCAGGGCCCGGCACCCGGCCTGCCCGCTGGGCTCCCTCCCTCCCGTCCGTTCCCGACCCTGGGCTCGGCTGCGATCGACGGGCCGTCGACGACGCTTCAGGCGGCAGCCGCTGGGGTGAGGCCAATGCAATCCCCATCGGCGGCGGTGGCCGGCTCCTCGAGCGGCGACGGGGACAGAGCGCAGCTATCGGCTGCACGCGCCATGGGCGGCTATGCCGACCCCGCCGTCGTTGACGGCCGTGATGGTCCGGGCGATCCCGGCTTCCCGCCGCCGGCTCCCCAAGCGCCGGCTGGCGTTGGATCCGGCTCCGACGGTTCTTCCTTTGTCCCCCTCGTCGCGCTGCTTGCGTTGCTCGCGCTGGTGGCGCCGGCGACTCTGCGCAAACGCGGTTTGGCACCGGCCTCTCTGGTGCCTGCTCAGTTCGTCTGCGCGCTTGAGCGCCCTGGCTAGGTCCTCCGGACCAACACCAGGGCTGCGCCGGGAGCCCTCCGACTCCCCGGCGAAACGCAACTCAAGCATGGAAGGAAAGACCAATGCGATATCTCATGGCTGTAGTCGCAGCCATGGTCGCCATGGCGATCGGAACGGCGTCAGCAGGCGCCGCCGTGCCGCTGCCTGAACCTGCCAGCGGGCAGAGCAACAGCAGCAGCGTGACCCAGGGCGACCCGAGCGCGACCGGTAGCGTCGCCACCGGTGGTGAAGGCGGCGACGCCAACACCGGCAACACCCAGATCGGCAACGGCAATGCCATTGCGATCTCGGTCGGCGGCGACGCCGATGCCGACGGTGGCGACACCACGGCGACCAGCGGCGATGCGACCGGAGGTG
>JBIOVV010000031.1:0-20444 GCA_044867925.1 Solirubrobacterales bacterium
AGTTCCGGCTCGAGGGCTACTCGCGCGTCAAAGTCGACGACGAGCTGCGCCGCCTCGACGAGGAGATAGTCCTCGACAAGAAGTACAAACACGACGTCGCGGTCGTCGTCGACCGGCTGGTGATGAAGCCCGACCTGCGCCGCCGCCTCTCCGAGTCGGTCGAGGCGGCAGCCGGCCTCGCCGCCGGGCTGGTGGAAGTCGAGATGGTCGGCGAGGACGCTCCCGAGCCGCTGCTCTTCTCCGAGCAGTTCGCCTGTCTCAACTGCGGCACCTCGATCCCCGAGCTGGAGCCGCGGATCTTCTCCTTCAACTCGCCGCACGGCGCCTGCGAGCGTTGCCACGGGCTCGGCTTCCAGCGGGTGATCGATCCCGAGCTGGTCGTCCCCGACCCGACTCTCTCGCTCGGCGAGGGCGCCCTGCAGCCGTGGAACCGCGGCATCACCGCCTACTGGAAGCGGCTGATCGCCTCCGTCGCCGAGGCCTACGAGATCGACCTCGACAAGCCCTGGTCGAAGCTGAAGAAACTGGACAAAGAGGTCTTCCTCTACGGCACCGGCTCAGAGCGCCACCAGGTCAGCTACACCAACCGCTTCGGCCGTCGCCGCTCCTACAAAGTCCGTTTCGAGGGGATCGTCAACAACCTCGAGCGCCGCTACGAAGAGACCGACTCGGAGAGCAACCGCGAGCGGATCGAGAGCTACATGGCCGAGCAGCCCTGCCCGGACTGCAGGGGCGCCCGCCTGCGCCCCGAGAGCCTCGCGGTCAAGGTCGGCGGGATCAGCATCGCCGAGTTCAGCGACAAATCGGCGCGCGCCGCCGCCGAGTGGATCGGCGCTCTGGAGATGAACGACACCGAGCGCGCGATCGCACGGCTGATCGTGCGCGAGATCTCCGAACGGCTCGCCTTCCTCGAGAACGTCGGCATCGGCTACCTCTCGCTGGGCCGCTCTGCCCGCTCGCTCTCCGGCGGCGAGGCGCAGCGGATTCGCCTCGCCACCCAGATCGGCTCCAGCCTGGTCGGCGTGATGTACGTGCTCGACGAGCCCTCGATCGGGCTGCACCAGCGCGACAACGAGAAGCTGATCGCCACCCTCGACCGCCTGCGCGACCTCGGCAACACGGTGATCGTGGTCGAGCACGACGAGGGGACGATGATGGCGGCCGATCATCTCGTCGATCTGGGCCCCGGAGCCGGCGAACACGGCGGCTACGTGATCTCGGCCGGCACGCCCGCCGAGGTCGCCAAGGACCCCGCCTCGCTGACCGGCCAGTACCTCTCCGGCAAGCGCAAGATCGAGCTGCCCGAGCAGCGGCGCAGCCCGGCCGGCGCGCTGCGGGTCCGCAACGCCAGCGAACACAACCTGAAGGGGATCGACGTCGCCGTGCCGCTGGGGGTCTTCTGCTGCGTCACCGGCGTCTCCGGCTCGGGCAAGTCGACCCTGGTCAACGAGACCCTGCACCACTCGGTCGCCAACCGCCTGCACCAGGCGAAGCTGCGCCCCGGGGCCCACGACGGTGTCGACGGACTCAGCCAGATCGACAAGATCATCAACATCGACCAGTCGCCGATCGGCCGCACGCCGCGTTCCAACCCGGCCACCTACACCGGCGTCTTCGACCACATCCGCCAGCTCTTCACCCAGACCCAGGAGGCCCGGGCCCGCGGTTACAAGCCCGGCCGCTTCAGCTTCAACGTCAAGGGCGGGCGCTGCGAGGTCTGCCGCGGCGACGGCCAGATCAAGATCGAGATGCACTTCCTGCCCGACGTCTACGTGCCCTGCGAGCAGTGCCACGGCAAGCGCTACAACCGCGAGACGCTCGAGGTCCGCTTCAAGGGCAAGAACATCGGCGACGTGCTCGAAATGTCGGTCGAGGAGGCGGTCGTCTTCTTCGAGAACGTGCCCAAGATCGCCCGTCGCCTGCGCACTCTGCACGACGTCGGCCTCGACTACATCCGCCTCGGCCAGGCGGCGACGACGCTCTCCGGCGGCGAGGCGCAGCGCGTCAAGCTCGCGACCGAGCTCTCCAAGGTCGCCACCGGCAACACCCTCTACATCCTCGACGAGCCGACAACCGGCCTGCATTTCGCCGACGTTCAGCGCCTGCTCGAGGTTCTGGGACGCTTGGTCGACGCCGGTAACTCCGTGGTCGTGATCGAGCACAACCTCGACGTGATCAAGACCGCCGACCACCTGATCGACCTCGGGCCCGAGGGCGGCGAAGAGGGGGGAGAGGTGGTCGCCACCGGCACCCCGGAGGAGGTCGCTGCCGTGCCGGGCTCCTACACAGGTCGCTTCCTCGCCGAGCTGGTCGATCCGGTGAAGCCGAAGCGGGCCGGGCGCAAACGGCGCGAGCCGGTCGCTGCCTAGGGGACATTGGCAGGGGTTCCGCTTAACTTTTTGGATCGAGACGGGTTCTGTGGGTGGCGCAAAGGTTCCTGCCCAAAAGCACGAGACGCTCCACCCCTGCCCGCACCTCCTACCCGCCACGCTGGTCGATGGGATGCGTAAGCCGTTTAAAGCGGGGTAGCTGTAAGGCGGAAAAGGAGGAGCGATGTCTCATTCTGCGTTGAAGCGGATCGCGATCCCGGTGGTCGGGCTGATCGCGATCGTCCTTGTGGGTGCCGGGTGTGGTGGCAGTGACGACGACGGTGGCGGTGGGGGTCCGACGATCGCGCTGCTCCTGCCGGAGAACCAGACGCCGCGCTACGAGTCCGCCGACCGGCCCTACTTCGAAGAAAAGGTCGAAGACCTCTGCCCGGACTGCGAAATTTTCTACAGCAACGCAACCGAGGACGCCTCCAAGCAGCAGAGTCAGGTCGAAGCGGCCCTGACCCAGGGCGCCGACGTGCTGGTGCTCGACCCGGTTGATGCGGCCTCGGCCGCGGCCAGCGTCCAGAAGGCCGATCAGCAGGGTGTTCCGGTGCTCAGCTACGACCGCCTGATCCTCGGCGCGGAAGTAGCCGTCTACGTCTCCTTCGACAACGTCAGGGTGGGTGAACTGCAGGCCGAATCGCTCTCCGAAAAGCTGAAAGAAGACGGCAGCCCGAAAGGGCCGATCGTGAAGATCAACGGCGATCCCGCCGACAGCAACGCGGCTCTCTTCAAGGAAGGCTCGAACAAAGGGTTCGAAGCAAGCGGCGTGCAGATCGCCAAGGAATACGACACCCCGGAATGGTCGGCAACCAACGCCCAGAACGAGATGCAGCAGGCGATCACGGCGATCGGCAAAGACGGCTTCGCGGGCGTCTACGCGGCCAACGACGACACCGGCGGCGGCGCGATCGCGGCGATGAAGTCAGCCGGGATCGATCCGGCGGAAAGACCGACGACCGGTCAGGACGCAACGGTCGCGGGCGTGCAGCGAATCCTCGTCGGCCAGCAGTACATGACCGTCTACAAGGCGATCAAACCGCAGGCCTCGATCAGCGCCGAAATCGCCGTCGACTTGGCCAACGGCAAAGAAATCCCGCAGGGCAAAGTCACCGACGAGCTCGACAACGAAGCGGGCAAGGTCCCCTCGATCCTGCTCGAACCGGTCGCCGTCACCAAAGACAACATCAAGCAGACGGTGATCGCTGACGAATTCATCTCGCCCGACGAACTCTGCACGGGGCCCTACGCCAAAGCCTGTCAGGAAGCTGGGATCTCCTAGGCGGGGCAAGGCAGGCCGATGAACGCCGACGCCCCCCTGCTCGAGATCGACGGGGTCAGCAAGAGATTCGGCCCGGTCCAGGCCTTGGACCGGGTCGACTTCGGCGTCGGCGAAGGCGAAGTGGTCGCCCTCGTCGGCGACAACGGCGCCGGCAAGTCGACCCTGGTCAAGACGATCGCCGGGATCCACCCGGCCGACGCCGGCGAGATTCGCTTCGCCGGCGAGCGGGTGACGATCTCGCGGCCCCACGATGCCACGGCGCTGGGCATCGCGACCGTCTACCAGGATCTGGCGCTCTGCGACAACCTCGACGTGGTGGCAAACATCTTCCTTGGCCAGGAGGAAGTCACCGGCGGGGTGGCCCGCACGACCCGCCAGCTCGACGAGGCGAAGATGGAGCACCGCGCGAGCGACCTTCTCTCCAGCCTCGCGGTGACGATTCCCAGCGTGCGCACCGAGGTCGGGACGCTTTCCGGCGGGCAGCGCCAGCAGGTCGCCGTGGCACGCTCGCTGCTGGGTGAGCCGAGGGTGGTGCTGCTCGATGAGCCCACGGCAGCGCTCGGCGTGCCGCAGACAAAGCAGGTTCTGGGGCTGATCGGGCGCCTGCGGGAGCGCGGCCTCGGCGTGGTCGTGATCAGCCACAACCTCGCCAACGTCTTCGAGGTCGCCGACCGGATAGTTGTCCTGCGCCTGGGCCGGACGGCCGGCGACTTCAGCGCCGAGCAGACGACGGAGGAGCACGTCGTCGCGGCGATCACGGGGGCCGGCGGCAACGCAGAGGAGCAGCGATGAGCACCGCGGAAGGCGCCGCTGCGGCAACCGGTCAGCCAGAGGAGCAGGGTGCCGGCGCCCTGCGGCGCTTCGTCCAGGGCGACCTCGCTTCGCTGCGGGTCGTGCTCGGCCTGGCCGTGATCTGGGCGATCTTCCAGTTCGAGAACGATCGCTTCCTCTCGGCCGAGAACCTGACCAACCTGATGCTGCAGATCACCGCGGTCGGGTTGATCTCGATCGGCATCGTCTATGTGCTCCTGCTTGGCGAGATCGACCTCTCTGTCGGCGCCGTCAGCGGGCTCGCCGCGGCGGTGATGGCGGTGCTCAACGTCAAGCACGGCTGGAGCCCCTACCTGGCGATCGTCGCCGCCATTCTCGTCGGCACCGCGATCGGCCTGCTGCAGGGGTCGGTGTTCAGCCGTTTCGGCGTGCCCTCCTTCGTCGTCACCCTCGCCGGCCTGCTCGCCTGGCAGGGAGCCCTGCTCCAGGTCCTCGGCTCGACCGGCTCGATCAACATCAACGACCCGAAGATCACCGGCCTCGCCAACACCTTCTACGCGGACACGGTGGGCTGGATCATCGCGGTGGTGATCATCGCGACCTACGCGGGGGTCGTCCTTGCCGGGCACCGCAGCCGTGTCGCGCATGGTCTGAGCGGCGAGAGCCTGACGCCCCTGGCGGCGCGGATCGCCCTGGTCACGGCGATTACCGTCGTCGCCGTCGCGATTCTCAACTCCGATCGCGGCGTGCCCCTGGCGCTGCTGGTCCTGCTCGCCTTCGTCGTCGGCTTCGAATACATCGCCAGGCGCACCCGCTTCGGCCGGCACGTCTACGCCGTCGGCGGCAACGCCGAGGCGGCACGCCGCGCCGGCATCGGCGTCGACAAGATCCGCGTCGCGGTCTTCGCCCTCGCCAGCACGATGGCGGCGATCGGGGGCATCCTCGCCGCCTCGCGCCTGCTGGCGGTCAACCAGAGCTCCGGCGGCAGCGAACTGCTGCTGCTGGCGATCGCCGGCCCGGTGATCGCCGGGACCAGCCTCTTCGGCGGTCGCGGTGCCGTTTGGACCGCCCTGCTCGGCGCCCTGGTGATCGGCTCGATCGCCAACGGCATGGACCTGCTCGCGCTCTCCTCGGCGGTCAAGTTCATGGTCACCGGCGGCGTCCTCCTGCTCGCCGTGATCGTCGACGCGATCGCCCGCAAAGAGCGCCAAGCCGCCGGCCGGGTCTAGGAAGAGAAGAGCAGCGAGGCGCCGATCGCGCCGCCGAGATCGCCGAGCGAGGCGACCCGGATCGCCGGCGGGCGTTCGTCGACGAAGAGGTGCTTGGCCATCTCCTCGCTGAGAGGCTCCATGTAGCGCTCGCCGAAGCGCACGCCGAGCCCGCCGCCGACGATCACCGCTTCGGGGTCGAGCAGATTGACCGCGGAGGCCACGCCAGTGCCCAGGGCCTCGATCGCGCGGTCGATCAACTTGCCCGCCAGGTGGTCGCCGTGCTCGATCGCGCGCTCCCAGATACCGCTGGTGAGGCGGTCTTTGCCGTGCTTCTCCATCAGCTTGAAGAGGTCTGTCTCGTGTCCCTCCTCGTGTTGCCTACGGGCCTCGGCCTCCATCGCCGCCCGTCCCGCGTAGGCCTCCATGCAGCCCTTGCGCCCGCAGGGGCACCTGGCGCCGCCCCGCTTGACGACCATATGGCCGATCTCGCCCGCCGCGCCACGGCCGAGCCAGGGCTTGCCGTCGAGGACGATCCCGCCGCCGACGCCGGTCCCCCAGAAGACGCCGATCAGGCTCTGGAACTCGCGCCCGGCTCCGAGCCGGAACTCGGCTTCGGTCGCCACCTGGACGTCGTTGCCGATGCGCACCTCCGTGCCCAGCGCCTCGGCGAGCGTCTCGCCGAGCGGAAAGCTGCCCTCCCAGCCGGGCAGGTTGCGTGCGCCGCTGACGATGCCGGTCTTGCCGTCGGCATCACCAGGCGAGCCGACGCCGACGCCCTGGAGGTCCGCGGGTTCCACCCCGGCCCCTGCCGCCGCCTCGCGCAGCGCCTCCGCCATCGCCTCGGCCACATCGGCCGGACCGCCGGAGGTGGGGGTGGGGCGTCGGGCCTCGCCGCGCACCTCGCCCGCCGCGTCGGCGACCGCCGTCTGAATCTTGGTCCCGCCCAGGTCGATGCCGCCGCGCAGCTCAGCCACAGCGCCCAGTCTATGCCGAGTTTGGAAAGCTAGGGGCGTGGCCGGCGAGCAGACGGGTTGGCGCATTTGGCGGGCGAAGCGGCGCTGGTACGAGCGCAACCGGCGACCCGGGCGGCGCTGGCGGCTCGCCCGGCACGCCGCCCGCGGCGGTTTCTTCCTGCGCCAGCCGCTCGAGGGCGAGGCGCTCGAGGCGCTCGACGAGGGTCGCCTGCGGATCGGCGAAGGGACGCTGCTCGAGCCCGGCTGCTGGCTGACCTTGGCGCCCGAGGCGCGGATCGCGATCGGCGCCGACTGCTTCCTCAACCGCAACACGATGCTGGCGGCGCTGGAGCTGATCGAGATCGGCGACCACACGATGTTCGCCAACGGCTGCTTCGTCGGCGACTCGGCCCACCGCTTCGAGGACCCCGATACGCCGATCACCCAGCAGGGCTTCACCTCCAAGGGACCGGTCCGGATCGGCGCCAACTGCTGGTTCGGGGTCAACTGCGTGGTCACCAGCGGCGTCACGATCGGCGAGCGCTGCGTGATCGGCGCCAACTCCGTGGTTACGCGCGACCTGCCGCCGGGGACCATCGCGGCCGGAAGCCCCGCGCGCCCGCTTTCGCGGAGCTAGCGACAGTTTTTTGCGTCACTCGCTCAATGTGATCAAACCCGTGTAGTTCCTCCCCAGGACTGCCTATAATTTGCACGCGGCCGTGACCCGAAGGGCATGGACCAAATGAGCCTCCTGGAACTCGTCGATCCCTCACACGCAGCAGGCGACGTGAAGCTCCTTCGCGGCAAGGGCGAGCTTCGCTCTGCCCTGGAGCCGGCGCGCCGGCAAGGCACCTCGATCGGCCTCGTGCCGACGATGGGCTCTCTGCACGAGGGGCACCTCTCGCTGCTGCGCGCCGCGCGAGCCGAGTGCGACGTCGTCGTGATGAGCCTCTTCGTCAACCCGACCCAGTTCGGGCCGGGCGAGGACCTCGACCGCTACCCGCGCGACGAGGAGCGCGACCTGCGGCTGGCCGCCGAGGCCGGCGCCGACCTCGTCTACGCGCCGCCGGTCGAGGCGGTCTACCCGCAGGGCTTCTCGACCTACGTCGAGGTCGAGGGAGGCCTGAGCAGCGTCCTCGACGGGGACCCGGCGCGGCGGGGACCCGAGCACTTCCGTGGAGTGACGACCGTCGTCGCCAAGCTCTTCAACTCGGTCGGCCCCGACGTCGCCTACTTCGGGCAGAAGGACGCGCAGCAGGCCGCCGTCATACGTCGCATGGCCGTCGATCTCGACTTTCCGCTGCGGATCGAGGTGCTGCCGATCGTGCGCGAGCCCGACGGCCTGGCGATGAGCTCCCGCAACGCCTACCTCGACGACGGGGCCCGCGAGCGGGCAACCGCACTCTCGCGCGCTCTGGGCGCCGCCGAGGCGACGGCTCCCGCCGCCGGCCTCAAAGCCGCGCTCACGGCCGCCCGCGCCGAGCTGGATGCGGCCGGCATCGAGCCCGAGTACCTCGAGGCACGCGACGCCGAAGACCTTTCTCCTCTCGCCGAGCTGGGAAGCCGGCCGGTGCTGATCGCGGTCGCCGCCCAAGTCGGCGGCGCCCGCCTGATCGACAACGTCCTGATCCGACCTTGAAAGCTGCGAAACGCAAGACCTGACACGGAGGCGCAATGCAGAGGCAAATGCTCAAGTCAAAGATCCACCGGGCGACGGTGACCGATTGCGACGTCGACTACATCGGCAGCATCACGATCGATACCGAGCTGATGGCCGCCGCGGACCTGATCACCAACGAGCAGGTTCACGTCTGGGGCATCGACAACGGCGCTCGTTTCGTCACCTATGTGATCGACGGCGAGCCCGGCTCGCGCACGATGCAGGTCAACGGCGCCGCCGCTCACCTGACCCGGCCCGGCCACAAGATCATCGTCGCCTCCTTCGGCGCCTATGACGAGAGCGACCTCGAGGCCTACTCGCCGGTCGTCGTCCACGTCGACGACGACAACGAGATCGTCGCCGTCGACAGCCATCCCGAGGTACTGCTCGCCGGGCCCGAGGCCGTCTGATGAGCTCCGGCGCCCGTTCGCACACCGCGCCGCCACCGGCGGACCGCCCGCCGGTGAGCCTGCCCCGCCTCGCCGAGATGAAGGCAAAAGGCGAACCGATCGCGATGGTCACCGCCTACGACTACCCCTCGGCCAAGGTCGCCGAGGAGGCGGGCGCCGACATCGTCCTGGTCGGCGACTCGGCGGCGAACGTCGTGCTCGGCCACTCCGGCACCGAGGCGGTGACGCTGGAGGAGATGCTCGTCCTCGGCAAGGCCGTGCGACGTGGCCTGAGGACGCCGCTGATGGTCGGCGACATGCCGATGGGCAGCTACGAGTCGAGCAACGAGCTGGCGATCCAGAACGCCCAGCGCCTGGTCAAGGAGACGGGCTGTCAGACGGTCAAGCTGGAGGCGGGGGGGGTCTCGGTCGAGCGCGCCCGGGCGATCGTCCGCTCCGGCATCCCGGTGATGGGCCACGTCGGCCTGACGCCCCAGACCGCCACCGCGCTCGGCGGCTACAAGGCCCAGGGCAAGACCGCCCAGAGCGCGATCCAGCTCTGCGAGGACGCCCTCGCCCTGCAGTCGGTCGGCTGCTTCTCGGTCGTCTTCGAGGCCGTTCCCGCCGCTGTCACCGAGGCGATCGTCGAGAAGCTCGAGATCCCGGCGATCGGCATCGGCGCCGGGCCCGCCACCGCCGGCCAGGTTCTCGTCTTCCACGACCTGCTCGGCATCACCACCGGGCGGATGGCCAAATTCGTCAAGCAGTACGCCGACATCCACAACCAGATGGTCGCCGGCATGAATCGGTACGTGAGCGAGGTCCGCAGCGCCCACTTCCCCGAACCGGATCACGTCTACGCGATCGAGCCCGCCGAGCTGTCGGAGTTCAGGCGTTACCTGGATCAGGAGAGCCTGACCTCGGCCAAGGCTTGGGACTGGGAGCCGTTGCCCTAGCGCTGAGTTCGCCTTTTCGGGTGCATGAGCCCTCCAAATGACGAAGTCGGCGGTTTACGATGCCGCCGTGCCTGTCTACGAGTTCGAGTGCGAGGAGTGCGACCGGCGCTTCGAGGAGCTGACCGGGAGCGAGACGCGGACGCTGCGCTGTCCGCGCTGCGGCTCAAAACGGACGAAGCGGCTGCTCTCGCGGGTCTCCCCGGCCGGGCGGCAGCCGCGCGGAGCGCGCGTGCGGTCTGACGAATCGCGCCGCGGAGAGCGGGAAGCGGCGCGTGGCGCGCGAATGGCGGAGACGAAGCGCAAGCGCGCCAAAGGAGAGTTCTGATGGCCGCGGCGGAGGAACGCCGCGAGCAGCTGGTGGCGCTCTTCAACGAGGTCAAGGGCTGCACGAAGTGCCCGCTGCACGCGACCAGGACGAAGGCGGTGTTCGGCGCCGGCAACGCCGATGCCGGCCTGATGTTCGTCGGCGAGGCGCCGGGAGCCGAAGAGGACAGGCAGGGGCTTCCCTTCGTCGGCCGAGCCGGCCAGCTGCTCAACCAGATGCTGGAAGAGATCGGGCTCTCGCGCGAGGAGGTCTTCATCGCCAACGTGCTGAAGAGCCGGCCGCCCGGGAACCGAGATCCGCAGCCGCTGGAGATCGAAGCCTGCAAGCCCTACCTCTTCGAGCAGATCCGCTTGATCGAGCCGACGGTCATCTGCACGCTGGGGAACTTCGCGACCAAGCTGCTCAGCGGCAACCCGACCGGGATCACGCGCGTGCACGGGATGCCCCAGGTGCACGAGCTCGGCGGGCGGACAGTCTTCCTGCTGCCGCTCTTTCACCCGGCGGCGGCTCTGCGCACCCCGGCGGTGAAGGAGAGCCTGCGGTCCGACCTCGCGGCGCTGCCGGAGCTGCTGGCGATGGGTCCGCCGGCGCCGGACGAAGAGCCGGTCGACGAGCCCGCCGAGGGGGTCGCCTCACCGCCGGTCCCCGCCGCCGACCAGCTCGACATGTTCGGGTGAAAGCCGCCAGCACTTCCGCCGCTGAGACGGAAGCGCTCGGCGCTCAGTTGGCCGAGTCGCTCGAGCCCGGCGACGTCGTAGTGGTCAGCGGCGAAGTCGGCGCCGGCAAGACGACCTTGATCCGCGGTGCCTGCCGGGCCCTCGGCGTCGCGGGCCCCGTCACCTCGCCCACCTTCACGATCGGCCAGCGCTACGAGGGCGCCCGGGTGCGGATCGCCCACCTCGACCTCTACCGGCTCGAGGACCTCGAAGGCGAGGACCCGGCGCTCCTCGACGACTACCTCACGGACGATGGCATCGCCTTCGTCGAGTGGCCGGCCGTGGCCGCGCTGCGGCTTGGCGAGCGCCGGATCGTTCCCGTGCGGCTCGCCCACGGCGGCGGCGATCTGCGCCGGATCGAGACGCCCGCCGCATCTGCCCGCAAATGAGCGTGTTCCGTATGAGGACGGTGCATGTAGCATCGGACGAACGTTGAAACGCGAATGGAGGGACGCCCGATGAAGGGACTGAAGACGCTCACCGCGATGCTGCTTGCGATCGCGCTGCTGGCAGGCGTGGCAACGGCTACGGCGGGCGCGGCTGCGTATAAGCACTACGTCGCCTGTGGCGTCTCCCAGAACGCGAAGCCGAAGCACAAGTGCCCGAAGAAAGCCAAAAAGGGCGCCTTCTTCAAAAGCATCAAGGCCGACGTCAGCTACAGCGTCTGTGTCAAGTTCCCGACCGGGAAAAACATCTGCGCGAAAGCGCAGCCGGCGACGCAGGGCACGCTCTACGTCAACAAGATCACCTCGAACATCCCCGGCAAGCACCGGGTGAGCTGGTTCGTCGAAGGCAAACGGGTCGGCTCCTTCGTCTTCAGGGTCACTGGCTGACCTGGGCGCCGAGGAGAAGACGGTCGTCGGCTTCGACACGGCGACCGCCGACACCGCCGTCTGCGCGATGCGCGGTGGCGAGGTGCTCTACGAGGAGCGCTTGGGGCCGGCCGCCGATGGCGCCCCCCGCCACTCGACCGCGCTCTTGGCCGAGGTCGAGCGCGCAGTCGCGGCCAGCGGCGGCTGGGGGCGGATCGGGCTGATCGCGGCGGGGCGCGGGCCAGGCTCCTTCGTCGGTATTCGCATCGGCCTGGCGACCGCCCGCGGGCTCGCGGCGAGCACCGGCCTGCCCGTCGCCGGGGTCTGCACGCTCGACGCGCTCGGGCTGGCGATGACCGGCGGCGGCGGCCTGGCCGTGCTGGACGCTCGCCGCGATGAGGTCTTCGCCGCGCTCTACTCCCGGCAGGGAGAGCGGCTCTGGGAGCCGCTGGTCGCTTCTCCGCGGGCGCTCGCCGAACGGCTCTCGGCGCTGCCCGCGCCACCGCCGGCAGCCGGATCGGGCGCGGTACGCTTTCGCGATGAGCTGGCAGGTCGGGGCGCTGAGATCCCCGGCGACGACGATCCCATCCACCGCGTCGCCGCACGGCACGTCTGTGCCCTCGCGGCGGCCGAGCCGGATGGGGCCGGAGCGGCACTCGAGCCGATCTACCTGAGACCTCCCGATGCGCAGCGATGGCGTGAGCGAGACGATTCCAAGAGAGCAGGCTGAGGCAGAGGGCGCGGGCGCGATCAGGCGCCTCGCCTACAGCGACCTGCCCGCGGTCATCTCGATCGAGCGCCGCTCCTTCCCGACCCCGTGGTCGCTGGCGATGTTCGTGCTCGAGCTCTCCAAGCCGTCCGGCATCTGCCTGGCCGCGACCGAGGGCGACGAGCTGCTCGGCTATCTCGTCTGCTCGCGCTACGACCGGGTCTGGCACCTGATGAACGTCGCCGTCGCGCCGGAGCGCCGCCGCCGCGGCGTTGCCCGTCGGCTGATCGCCAAGCTGATCGAGGAAGGAGGCGGCAGCCTGCCCTTCACGCTCGAGGTGAGGGTCTCCAACCAGCCGGCGATCGCGATGTACGAGCGCCTCGGCTTCCGCTCCGCCGGCGTGCGTCCCCGCTACTACCAGGACAACGGCGAGGACGCGCTGATCATGTGGCTGGATTGAGCGCTACCGATGGCGTGTCTTTGGTGGCACTGACCAGTGGTCTGGGAACGATCCCCCATTGAGGTGCAGTGCGGTAAGTCTTTGCCAGATCTCGTCGGAGTCGGTGAACGCGTTCTCGACCGCTAGCGAGGTGGCCAGGGTGCGGACTGCCTCGCGGAGGTTTGCAAGCTTCTCAAAAGTCATGATCCGTGAGCCAGAACGAGCACTCGCCCGCCCGTGCAGGAAGCGACTGGGATGGATCATCAGCGGGGTGGCGTCACAGGTGCCGTCGTAGGCTTCCTCAAACCAATCCATGGCTTGAGAGAGCTGTCCCATGTCTTCCTTGGAAATGTCCTCGGACTCCGAAGCGCTCTTGCACTCGATGACGAGAAAGGACAGGCCACCGAGCAGCCAGAGATCGTCAGGCCCACGTCCGAGCTCCTGCTCGGGTCGTTGCGCCGAGAAACCCAGGTGCTCTCCCAGTTCCTGTACGGCTTGCTCAAAGAGGGGGACACTGCCCTCCGGGTCTGGCACGAGCTGCTCGAGCATTGCGCCGACGTGGAGAACCAGCTCCTCGCCGGTGTCGTAGCGGCCGGTGAGGAAATCGCGCGCGGCCTGAGCCTGCGGCGCTGGCTGGTTGAGGCGTGTGTAGCTGAATGCCTTCCGCGGCCTGATGAGCGATCGGTTGTCTCCAAAGGCTGAGATCTGTAGCTCCTGGGCTCTAACGGGATCGACGCGGTGCAAGTAGCCCGCCGCCTCCTGCTTCAGCAGACCTCGCATCCGCGCGTCGTCCGTCCTGTCCACCGCGGACTGCACTCGTTTGGCCGCCTCGGCGAAGCGCTCGGTGGTCGCCAGGTCGAAGGCCTCGCGCTGGGCCACGGCCGCAGGCGAGATCTCGGTGGTCTTCGGATACTCGACGCCGTCGAGTGCATCGCGACTGGCGGAAACCCAGGCCGGATCTCGGTCGAGACACTGGTCGACGACCGCTCTCAGCTCGTCGAACGAGGCCCCTTCTAGAAGTCCTGTAACCCGATCGGAGAGCCCGAGTTGGGCCCGCGTCGCCGGGCTGAACTTCTCGCGAGCGGAGATCGGATCAAGGCGCGCAGTCAGTCGCCTGCCGAGAAGCAGGACGACGCAGAAGTCGTCATTCGAGCGCACGCCACGACCCATGCCCTGCTCGATTCGTTGTACCTGGCGGGTCAGCAGCGCCTCGCTCCCGTCGAGAGCAACGGTATCGAGATGGTCGAGGGTGCCCATGGCCTCCGGTAGGCCATCGAGTACGAGGAGGTGGCAAGCATCGCCCGGCAGGTCGATGCCGTCGTACTTGTTGACCAAGACGACCAATCCGACGTGACCGTTGCGCAGGGCTGCGAGGCCCGCTTGGAGGCCGTCAGCGCCGTGGACTGCGGCTGCCAGATCTTCCCAAGAGGTGGCTCTTGCCCATGAGGGGACGATGACGACGACGTTGCGCGTGGCGGCCTCTTCGGCGAGAAAGGCTTTGATCTGCGCCTCGTCTGACTCCGGGAAGGTTCGCAGCGGGGTCAGGATCATTCGATCGCCGAGGTCGTCGGCCGACCGCGGGGTGATCGGGGTCCTGACACTCTCAGGCGACGCAGCGAAGTGTGTGACTAGGACGCTGTCGTCCGGAAGGGTCGCCGTCAGGTAGATCCTGCGGCGTGTCTGGGTAAAGCTCGGGATCATCTCGACCGGTGGGCAGGGAGGCGCGATCTCCAGCCCTCGTGAGGAGACCGCCGCCCGGCAGGTCGGTAGAACCTCCGAGACCAGCGGCCACTCGAACTTGAGCTCTTTCGAGTCGCGGTGTGGGTGGAGGATCGCCATGACTTCGTCAGCCCGGTCGGCCCAAGCCCAGAAGGGGATCGGCATCACCGCCGTGCTGTCCCCGGCCTCGAGGTCCATGAACACGGATCGGGACTGAGTCGAGAGATCGGAGGAGAACAGCTCGAGCAGTTCGCGGTAGGCGGGATGGTCCTCTGGAAGGCTGAGCGTGAATTGGGCCTCGACCGTCGCCAGGCAGGCGTGGGCATCGTCTACCAGTACGGCGCCCAGCTCGATCTCGCTGCGACCGCTGCCCTTCACCCCGAAGACCGAGAGGCCGTTGAACAGCCTGTAGATGTTGGTCACGAGGATCGCTTCGCCCCGTTGGAACCTCCGCTCTTCGGGATCGTCGGTGACCTCGAGGCCCAGGCCGGCCGCCTCTTGAAGCACCTGGGCGGTAAGGGGCTTGTCGGGGACGATGTATGCCACGGGGCCGACGCCCTCATTCAGGCAAGACTTGAGCGCGATCAGGCCAACCACCGTCTTGCCGGAGCCGGTGTTCATCTTGATGACGAGGTCGGTTTCCTCTCGCCTCTCATGCCACGTCTCCCAGACTTCGCTCTGCACGTCGCGTGGATAGCCGTACTTTTTGACCTTGGATGGCAGCGCCGAGAAGATGCGCCGCGGCTCGGTGGCCGAATCAGAAGCCGAGCCGCCGCTCAATTTGCTGAAGTCAAGGCCGACCATCTGCGAGGAGATTAACCTCCCTTCGGTTCACCGCCAGATGGCCCCCCTTCTCGCCATAGAGACGTCCTGTGACGACACCTGCGCGGCCGTCCTGGACGGCCCGCGCATCCTCGCCAACGTGATCTCCTCGCAGGCCGCGGCCCACGCTCAATTCGGCGGCGTCGTGCCGGAGGTCGCCTCGCGCCACCATCTCGAGCTTGTCGCCCCGGTGGTCGAGGCGGCGCTCTCCGAAGCCGCGACGGGGCTGGAGGAGATCGAGGCGGTGGCAGTGACGGCCGGGCCCGGCCTGATCGGCGCCCTTCTCGTCGGCGTCAGCACGGCCAAGGCGATCGCCGCGCCGCGCCGCCTGCCCCTGATCCCCGTCGACCACCTGCAGGGCCACGTCGCCGCCAACTTTCTCGAGCCCGAAGCGCTGGAGCCGCCGTTCCTCTGCCTGATCGCCAGCGGCGGGCACACCCTGCTGGCGGGCGTGCGCGACCGCGCCGGCTACGAGCTGCTCGGAGAGACGCTCGACGACGCCGCCGGCGAGGCCTTCGACAAGGTGGCGCGTCTGCTCGGCCTCGGCTACCCGGGCGGGCCGGCACTGGAAAAGCTGGCGCGCGAAGGGGATCCAGAAGCCTTCGAGATGCCGCTGGCGATGCGCCGCGACCCCGGCCTCGACTTCAGCTTCAGCGGCCTGAAGACGGCACTGGTCTACCTCAGTCGCGACCTCGGCCCCGAGCAGACCGCAGAGCGCCGCGCCGATCTCGCCGCGAGCTTCCAGGCGGCGGCCGTCGGCCAGCTGATCGCCAAGCTGGAGCGAGCGCTGAAGGCGGGGGAGTGGGAGGCGGTCGCGCTGGGCGGCGGCGTCGCCGCCAACGGGCCGCTGCGCGAGGCGGTGGCGGCGCTCTGCGAGCGCCGCGGCGTCCGGCTCAAGCTGGTGCCGCTGGCGCTCTGCACCGACAACGCAGCGATGATCGGCTCCGCCGCTCGCTCGGTCGAGCCGATCCCCTATCCCGACTACCTCGACTACGACGCCTTCGCTACCCCCAAGCGCGCGGCGGCATGAGCTCGATCACGGTCTACTCCCGCCCCGGCTGTCACCTCTGCGGCGAAGCGATCGACGCCCTCGTCGCCCTGCACGGCGAGGGTTACCGCTTCGAGCTGCACGAGGTCGACATCGAGAGCGAGGAGCTGCTGCACCGGCGGCTGCTGGAGAAGATCCCGGTGGTCGAGATCGACGGTTTGGTCGTCTCCGAGCTGATCCTCGACGAGGCGGCCGTTCGGGCGAGGCTCGATACTGTGGGGGCGTGAGTGCCTTGATCGAAGAGCAGGAGCCCGCGAACGGGCTGATCGTCGACGGCGAGCGGCTTTCGCTGGGTGTCGCGGCCCGCCTCTCGCGCTATCTGCAGGTGCTCACCCAGGCCCGCAAGATGGGCCGCGAGACGATCTCCTCGCAGGAACTCTCCGAGTACACGCACATCAACCCGACTCAGATTCGCCGCGATCTCTCCGGCTTCGGCAAGTTCGGCAAGCGCGGCGTCGGCTACAACGTCGAGTCGCTGGTGGCGGAGATCCGCAAGATCCTGCGCACCTCGGGGCAGCACAACATCGCCCTCTTCGGCGCCGGCAACCTCGGCCAGGCGATCGCCAGCTCCGACATCTTCGCCGACCACGGCTTCCAGATCGTCGCCATGTTCGACGTCGACAGCGAGGTCGTCGGGAACGAGGTCGGCAGCATGCGAGTGCGCGACTTCGCTGAGCTGGAGGCGGTCGTCGCCGAGCAGGAGATCGTCGTCGGCGTGCTCGCCGTTCCCGCCGCCGCCGCCCAGTCCGTGGCGGATCGCCTCGTCGAGGCCGGCGTCAAGATCATCTTCAACTACTCCGAGCAGCTGCTGCAGGTGCCGCCGGAGGTGACGGTCCACACCTCGAGCCCCGCCGTCGACCTGCTCTACGCGCTCTACTTCTACCTGACCTGAGAACCTTGTCACTGGACCTCGACCGCGCTCGGGAGACGTTCGAGTCCTCCACCGACTTCACGATCGGCCTGGAGGAGGAGTTCGCGATCCTCGATCCGGCGACGCTGGAGCTCGAGCACCGCTTCGAGGACGTCTACGCCGCCTGTCAGGCAGACGAGGTGCTGGCCGATTCGGCCGCCGGCGAGCTGATCGCCTCGGAGATCGAGATTCGTTCCGGCCGCGCGGAGAGCTTTGCCGAGGCGGTCTCCCTGCAGCGCGAGCGCCGCGGCCGGCTCTTTCGCCTGGTCGACGGCATGGGCTTGGCTCTGGGGGCGACGGGGACCCATCCCTGGGCGAACTACCTCGACCAGCGGATCATCGACACTCCCCACTACAACCGGCTGCGACACGAACTCGGCTGGGTCGCCCAGCGCAACAACACCTGGAGCATGCACGTGCACATGGGGGTGCGCGGCGCCGACCGGGCGATCGCCGTCTGCGACTGGCTGCGGGAGCTGCTGCCTTTGCTGCTCGCCGCCTCGGCCAACTCGCCCTTCCTCGATCGACGCGACAGCGGCCTGCACACCGTGCGCACGGAGATCTTCACCCGCACCTTCCCGCGCTGCGGGGTGCCCAGCCCGTTCGGCGACTGGGCGGGCTACGCCGATTTCGTCGGCCTGCTGGAGCGGGTCGGCTCGGTGGTCGAGTCGACGCAGCTCTGGTGGAGCGTGCGTCCCCATCACGCCTTCGGCACCGTCGAGGTGCGGATCTGCGACGCCCAGACGCGCGGCGAGGAGTCCTTCGCGCTCGCCGGCCTGATCGCCGCCGCGATCGCCCAGACGGCGATCGCCTACGACGAGCACGGCTATCGAGGAGCAGGCGCGCCGCTGCGCGACCGTGAGGTCGAGGAGAACCTCTGGCGGGCGATCCGTCATGGCATGAGCGGTCGCCTGATCGATTTCCGCCGCGGTGAGGAGATCGAGGCCGCCGCCGCCCTCGAGGAGCTGCTCGCCTGGACCGAGCCGGCTCGCGCGCAGCTGGGCATCGACGTCGATCTCCCCGCCCGCAACGGTGCCCAGCGCGCCCGCGAGGCGCTCGATGCCGGCGTGTCGATCGAGGCCATCTACCGTGACGCGGTGGCCGAGACCAAGCGCACCTACACCGCCGCTCCGCAGGGTGCGGAATCGGCTTAGCCCGGCTTTGGGAGCGCTTTCGCCGCTCTCATATATAGACTCCCGCGCCGCTTAAACCATTCCGGAGGGACCTGACTTGACCAGCTTTTTGACCGACTACGGAGTCGTCGTCGCACTTGTGTGCGCCGGGGCGGCTGTTGTCTACGGACTGATAATCACCCAGCGCCTGCTGGCGAAGTCGCCAGGCAACGAGCGCATGCGGGAAATCTCAGGAGCGGTGCAGGAAGGCGCACAGGCCTACCTCAACCGTCAGTACACGATCATCGCCGCGGTCGCCATACCGATCGCGATCGTGCTTTGGCTCCTGCAGGACTACAAGACCGCGATCGGATTCGTCTTCGGCGGCTTCCTTTCCGGCGCGGCCGGATTCATCGGCATGAACGTGTCCGTGCGGGCCAACGCACGCGTTGCCGAGGCCGCCCGCGGCGGCGTGCCGCCGGCGCTCGACGTCGCCTTCAAGGGTGGTTCGGTCACCGGCCTGCTCGTCGTCGGCCTGGCGCTGCTCGGCGTCGCCGGCTACTTCGGCATCCTCGTGATCACCGGCAGCACCGACAAGGAGGCCGTCGACGCGCTCGTCGGACTCGGCTTCGGCGGCTCGCTGATCTCGGTCTTCGCCCGGCTCGGCGGCGGCATCTTCACCAAGGCCGCCGACGTCGGCGCCGACCTGGTCGGCAAGGTCGAGGCGGGGATCCCCGAGGACGACCCGCGCAACCCGGCGGTAATCGCCGACAACGTCGGCGACAACGTCGGCGACTGCGCCGGCATGGCCGCGGACCTCTTCGAGACCTACGCGGTCACCTCGGTCGCCGTGATGCTGCTCGGCGTGCTCACCTTCACCGGCGCGGGGGGCGAATTCTCCCGCGAGGTCGCGATCTACCCGCTGATCATCGGCGCCGTCGCGATCATTGCCTCGATCATCGGGGCGCTGCTGGTGCGGACCAAGACGGACCGGGTCGAGGGCGCCCTGTACACGGGCGTGATCGCCGCCGGCATCCTCTCGATCGCGGCCTTCTACCCGATCACCGAGTGGCTGATGAGCGATGCGGTGCGGCTCGGCCTCAGCGCCGGCGCCGATGCGGTCAGCACAACCGATCTCTGGCTCTGCTCCGTGATCGGCGTGGCGGTCACCGCCTTGCTCTTCGTGATCACCGAATTTTATACGTCGACCCGTTTCCGCCCGGTGAAGACGATCGCCCAGGCATCGGAGACCGGTCACGCCACCAACATCATCCAGGGCCTGGCCCAGGGCTTTCAGTCCACCGCCGCTCCGGCGCTGGTCATCGCCCTGGCGATCCTCGCCGCCAACGACCTGGCCGGCATCTACGGCATCGGCATCGCCGTGATGGGACAGCTCTCGCTCTGCGGCCTGATCGTCGCCCTCGACGCCTTCGGGCCGATCACCGACAACGCCGGCGGCATCGCCGAGATGGCGGACCTGCCGGAGGACGTTCGCAACGTCACCGACCCGCTCGACGCGGTCGGCAACACCACCAAGGCGGTCACCAAGGGCTACGCGATCGGCTCGGCCGCGCTGGCTGCCCTGGTGCTGTTCGCCGCCTTCAAGAGCGAATTGGCCGAGGAGGCGCCCTCCGGGTTCGATCTCAACAGCCTCTTCAACCTCTCCAGCCCCGACGTGCTGATCGGGCTGATCATCGGCGGCATGATGGTCTACCTCTTTGCCGCCTTCGCGATCGAGGCTGTCGGCCGCGCCGGCGGCCAGGTGGTCGAACAGGTTCGCGCGCAGTTCCGCGAGCACCCGGGGATCATGGAGGGCACCGAAAAGCCCGACTACGCCAAGACGGTCAGCATCGTCACCCTGGCGGCGCAGAAGGAGATGATCCTTCCCTCGCTGATCCCGATCGTCGTTCCGGTGATCGTCGGCCTGCTCAGCGTCGACGCGCTCGGCGGTCTCTTGATCGGCGTGATCGTCGTCGGCCTCTTCGCCGCCGTCTCGATGACGGCCGGCGGTGGCGCCTGGGACAACGCGAAGAAGCTGATCGAGGACGGTGCCCACGGCGGCAAGGGGTCGGAAGCCCATGCTGCCTCGGTCACCGGCGACACGGTCGGCGATCCCTACAAGGACACGGCCGGCCCGGCGATCAACCCGATGATCAAGGTGGCGAATATCGTCGCGATCCTGATCATTCCGATCGTTCACTTCTAGAAGTCGGTGGCGGGGGAGGGGCCGGGTGCCCC
>JBIOVV010000032.1:0-12252 GCA_044867925.1 Solirubrobacterales bacterium
GCCGGTCGACGACGACCGCGACGTCGTGTTTGTACTTCTTGTCGAGGACTATCTCCTCGTCGAGGCGGCGCAGCTCGTCGTCGACTTTGACGCGCGAGTAGCCCTCGAGCCGGAACTGCTCGAAGAGCTTGCCGTACTCGCCCTTGCGGCCGCGCACGACCGGCGCCATCACCATGAATTTGGTGCCCTCGGCGAGGGTCATCAGCCGATCGACGATCTGCTCCTGGGTCTGGCCGGTGATCTCGGCCCCGCACTCGGGACAGTGCGGCACGCCGATCCGCGCCCAGAGCAGCCGCAGGTAGTCGTGGATCTCGGTCACCGTGCCGACGGTCGAGCGCGGATTGCGCGAGGTCGTCTTCTGGTCGATCGAGATCGCCGGCGAGAGCCCCTCGATCGAGTCGACGTCGGGCTTCTCCATCAGGCCGAGAAACTGGCGGGCGTAGGCGGAGAGCGACTCGACGTAGCGACGCTGCCCCTCGGCGTAGATCGTGTCGAAGGCAAGGCTCGACTTGCCGGAGCCCGAAAGCCCGGTGATCACGATCAGCGCGTCACGCGGCAGCTCAACGTCGATGTCCTTGAGGTTGTGCTCCCGCGCCCCCGAGATGACGATTCGCTCAGAAGCGGCCACTGCAACCGATTCTACGCAGACGAACAGATGTTCCCCCAAAGACCCCGCAACGTCCGCCTTTCCCCCGGCGCCTGAAGCACATCCCAAGGGAAGAACCCCCGCTGACTTCGCCCTTATCCGCCCTATGCGCGGAAAAGCGGGAAGTCAGCGGAAGGTTGCCCAGTTGGCGGCACGACAACACGGCGTCGTTTCGGGGAGGCAGATGGTTGAGCTCGGCCTCTCGATGGACCAGGTCTTCAGGGCGAGATCGATGGGCAGGCTGCACCCTGTTCACCAAGGCGTTTACGCGGTCGGACACCCCGCAGTCTCGCGGCACGGCGAGTGCCTGGCGGCCGTGCTGAGCTGCGGCGACGGAGCCCTGCTCAGCCATCGTTCGGCCGCTTGGCTCTGGGGGCTGACGACGTACTGGCAACCGGTTGTCGAAGTGACCGCTGCCAGTCCACTGCAAACACGGACCAAGATTCGCGTGCACAGCGCACGAGCATTGACGGCTGACGACCGCGGGACCTGCGAAGGCGTTCCGGTCACGGCCGCCCCGCGAACCCTCCTCGATTTCGCGGCCGTCAGTCCGTCCTTCCTCGGCTCGGCCTTGAACCGGGCCCAGCGCCATGACCTGCTGGATTTCATTGCGATCGATCGTCTGCTCGTGCGCAGCCGGGGATTCCGGGGCGTTGCGCGCCTGCGCAACGCGCTCGAGATCTATCGAGTCCCGGCCTTCACGCGCTCGCACCTGGAGCGTCGTTTCCTTGCGCTGGTGAGACATGCCGACCTGCCGCGGCCATCGATGAACTCCTTCGTGGAGGGATTCGAGCTGGACGCCTACTGGCCGGCCGAGCGCTTCGGGGTCGAACTCGACACCTATGACTTCCACGGCGACCCACATTCCTTTGAGATGGATCGTCTGCGCCAGGAGGACCTCAAGCTGTCGGGAATCGAGATAACCCGGGTCACCGGCGCACGCCTGGATCGCGAACCAGAGGCAGTCGTAGCCCGACTCCGCCATCTTCTCTCCCAGCGCAGGCGGGACCTAGGCATGCCAAGCCCCCGCTGACTTCCTGGTTTTCCGCGTATACCGCGGAGAAGTGGGAAGTCAGCGGGGAGGGGCGGTCTTAGTAGAGGGCTGTGGAGAGGCGGCGGCGGTACTCCCTGGCGGTTTGGTCGTCGGGAGGGAGAGTGGCGAGGATGCCGACTATGGCTTGGCGGAGTTGCTCGCGGGCATCGGTGCCGGCGGTCGCGAGCTGCTCCAGGAGGGCGTCGAGGGCGGCGGGTGTTTCTCCGCGGTCGAGTGACTCGAAAGCGTCCGTGGCGATGCCGCTCTTGGCGAGGCCGACACGGGCGGCTATGCCTGCCGCGGCGAAGTCCCCCTCGTGGCCCGCGACCGCGGCGAGGGCGTCGTCTTCGGCGCCGCGCTCGAGGCGCTTGCGAGCCAGAGCCACGGCGATGTCGGCTCGGCGCGGCTCCAGTTCGGCGGCCTCGCGCAGGGAGAGCTCGTCACCGGCTGCGATCAGCTCGTCGGCGCGCGACGGGACAAGGGAGTCGAAGAGCTCTTCGACCTTCGCTTTCGGCACGGCGCCGGTGAACTCGTCGACGATCGCGCCGTCCCTAAAGGCCTTGACGGCGGGGATTCCCTGCACGCCGAAGCGCGCTGCCAGCGCCTGGTCGGCGTCGACGTCGACCTTGGCGAGGATGACTTGGCCGCCGCGCGCTGCCTCAGCAGCCTCCAGCGCCGGCGTCAGCGTGCGGCAGGGCCCGCACCACTCGGCCCAGAAGTCGACGACGACCGGGACCTGACGCGAGCGCTCGACCACCTCGCTCTCGAAAGTCGCCTCGCTGACGTCGACGGCCACGGGCGAAGAATAGTTAAGGACCGTTGTGCGCTCAGCCGCACGCGGGTAGCGTGCTTGCTGAGGCAGGGCCAGCAACGGAGGAGGAATGATGTCGAACGTCGACACCGCCCGGTCCGCCTATGAGGCCTTCGGCCGTGGCGACCTGGAAGCGTTGAGCGAGATGCTCTCCGAGGACAGCACGTGGCTCACGTCAGACGAGCTGCCGCTCGGTGGCGAAACCAAAGGTCGCGAGACGATCTTGGGGAACTTCACTCAGATCCCCAACTACTGGTCCTCGTTCAGCGTCGAGCCGGAGGAGTTCATCGACGCGGGCGAGTGGGTTGTGGTGAAGGGGACGCAGCGAGCCGCCCACGACGGCGACAGCTTCGAGGCGCCCTTCGCTCACCTGATGAAGTTCGCCGACGGCAAGATCGTCCGCGGCGAGTTCTACGGCGACAGCGCCAAGGCAGCAAAGGTCCTGGCCTAAGAGGGCGCCAGGGGCCCGGTGGGCGCCGCCGCCGCGGGGGCGCCCATGCCGGCCACCGTGAGGCGCTCCTCGACCACGGCGCGCTGTTCCGCGAGCGGGCGCCCGCAGGAGCCCGGCTCGCTGCCCTCGACCAGGCGAGTCGATCCGTCGCGGAGACGGATTCGCAGCCGGCTGGGGAAGGTCATGCGCAGCGCCGCGGTGTCGAGGGCGTCGATGCCGCTGTCAGCGGCGCCCGAACGGTCCGCCAGCCGCCCGCGCAGGGAGCGGCCGAGGTGCTTACGCAGGCTGCGATCGGCGCGGAGCGCCCGCAGCACGGCCGGACCGGGATTTGCCTCATCCATGTTGACGTCGCCGAGACGGCGGCGAATGCGCAGCAGGTCGCGCAACCCGAGGTCGGGCGAGGCACCCGCCTCGAGAGTCCCGCGCAGGGTCAGCGCGGTCAGTGCCGGGTCGTGGTCCAGCGTGACGCGGGCGGCGAGGGCGCGGATATCGGCCTCGTTGGAGGCGAGCCAGCCGGGCTCCAGCTCAGCCGGCGTCAACCGCCCGGCGAGCAGGGCGATCGCTGTGGTCAGGGTGGCGGAGAAGTTGACCCGGATCGGGGTCAGGCCGGGCCCGCGGCCGAGCTCCTCCATCTCGCGGGTGAGCCAGCCGGCTTCGATCTCGACGCCGGCGACGTCATCCGGCCTCACCCCCGCTGCCAGGGCCGCCTCGCCGACCGACTGCAGGTAGGCGCACCCCGGCAGTCGCTTGTAGGCGAGCGTGTCGGTCAGCCAGACACCGCCGAGGGCGCCGAACATCGCCGGGCGCGGCGCGAAGGAGAGGCTCGCCAGGACGCCGCGCGGGTGCTCGATCACGTCGAGGGCTCCGGTGACCTCATCGGCGGCGAGCAGCACCGCGCGGGCGCCGGCGGCCGCCGGCTCGGCGGCCGTCAGCAACTTGCTCTGCGGCCCCATGAAGCCCGGCCACATCCCGTAAGGAGGCTGGTAGAGGGCGATCGCCAAGGCGTGCGCGGCGCGGTCGGCGTCGAGCCCCATGCCGACCGAAGCAGCGACCGCAGCCGAGGCACAGTGGATCGAGGCCCAGAACTGGCCGTTGTGGGGGCCGAGAAAGAGGGCCGCGCCGAGGCGGCCGGCGACCTCGTTGGCGGCAACCTGGGCAAGCAGCGCCCGCTCGGGATCGGGCGCGAAAGCAGCGGCGGCCGGCACAGCCGAGTGCCCGGTGTGGCCCATGAAGAGGTAGTCGTCCCAGTCGTGGGCGATCGAGGCCACGGCCGAGCGGTAGATCTCCCCCACCGGCCCATCCGGGGCGACGCTTGCGAACGGCGCCGCGGCCTCTTCCCCAGCTGCCCGACCGGCGGCAATGCTCAACCGCTGCAGCTCGGCCCGCTCCCGAATGCCCGCCGGCAGATCCTCAACCTGAAGGCCCGCCGCCCACGCCCCAATCTCCTCACAGATCGTCACGGCTCGATGGTCTCACGAACCGAGCCGAGAGCCGATCCGGGCAGGGGTGGAGCGTCTTGTACTTCTTGGGCAGCAGCTTGCGGCGCCAGCAGGGACCGACTCACCCAAAAAGTTAAGCGGAACCCCTGCCCGGATCGGCTCTACGCTCCGGCCCGCATCCCATCGAGATCCCGCCGCAGCTCCTTCAGCTCGTCCCGCAGCCGCCCCGCCTCCTCGAAGCGCAGGTCGTCGGCGGCAGCGAGCATCTCCTCCTCGAGCGAGACGATCGTGCGCTCCAGCTCCACCGGGTCGGCGAACTCGCCGGCCGGCTTGCCGCGGCGCTTGCGCGGCGCCCGGTCCTCCATCGCCAGGAACTCGCTCATCTCCGAGATGCCCTTGCGTACGGTCGCCGGGGTGATCCCGTGCTTCTCGTTATAGGCGAGCTGGATCGCCCGGCGCCTATCCGTCTCGTGCATCGCCGCCCGCATCGCGTCTGTCTCCTTGTCGGCGTACATCAGCACCCGCCCATTGACGTTGCGCGCCGCCCGGCCGATCGTCTGCACGAGGCTGGTCTCGCCGCGCAGGAAGCCCTCCTTGTCGGCGTCGAGGATCGCCACCAGTGAGACCTCGGGCAGGTCGAGCCCCTCGCGCAGCAGGTTGACGCCGACCAGCACGTCGTACTCGCCCAGCCGCAGGTCGCGGATGATCTGGATCCGTTCCAAGGTGTCGATCTCGGAGTGCAGGTAGCGCACCCGCACGCCGTACTCGAGCAGGTAGTTGGTCAGGTCCTCCGCCATCTTCTTGGTCAGGGTCGTGACCAGGACCCGGTCGCCTTCCTCGGCGACCCCCTTGATCTCGTTCATCAGGTCGTCGATCTGATTGCGCGTCGCGCGCAGCTCGATCTCCGGATCGATGATTCCGGTCGGGCGGACGATCTGCTCGACGGTCCGGGTCGATTCGGCCCGCTCGAAGGGCCCCGGCGTCGCCGAGACCATCACCAGCTGCGGCACCCGTTCGAGGAACTCGCCGAATTTGAGCGGCCGGTTGTCGATCGCCGAGGGCAGCCGAAAGCCGTAGTCGATCAGGGTCTGCTTGCGCGACCTGTCCCCCTCGTACATGCCGCCGATCTGCGGCACCGTTTGGTGGGACTCGTCGACGAAGACGACGAAGTCGTCGGGGAAGTAATCGATCAGCGTGTGCGGCGGGCTGCCCGGCGGGCGACCGTCGAGGATGCGCGAGTAGTTCTCGATCCCCGAGGTGAAGCCGATCTCTTTCAGCATCTCGATGTCGTAGGCGGTGCGCTGGCGCAGCCGGTGCGCCTCGAGCTGCTTGCCCTCCGCCTCCAGCTCGGCGGTGCGCGCGTTCAGTTCGCCGCGGATTTCGTCGACCGCCCGCTCCAGCGTCTCGTCCCGGGTCACGTAGTGAGATGCCGGCCAGACCGAGACGTGGTCGATCTCGTCGAGGATCTCGCCGGTCAGGGGGTCGAAGTGCTGCACGCCCTCGATCTCGTCGCCGAAGAGGGAGATCCGGTAGGCCGACTCGGCGTATGAGGGCATGATCTCCAGCACCTCGCCGCGCACGCGGAAGGCGCCGCGGCCGAGCACCGAGTCGTTGCGCTGGTATTGCATTTTCACCAGCTTGCGCAAGACCTCGTCGCGGTCGATCGAGTCGCCGACTTTGAAGAGCTGCATTTTTTCGTTGTAGACCTGCGGCGAGCCGATCCCGTAGATACAGGAGACCGAGGCGACGATGATCACGTCGCGGCGAGCGAAGAGCGCCGCGGTGGCGGCGTGGCGCAGGCGGTCGATCTCGTCGTTGATCGAGGAGTCCTTCTCGATGTAGAGGTCCTGCGCCGGGACGTAGGCCTCCGGCTGGTAGTAGTCGTAGTAGGAGACGAAGTACTCGACCTGGTTCTCGGGAAAGAACTCGCGGAACTCGTTGCAGAGCTGCGCCGCCAGCGTCTTGTTGTGAGCGATCACCAGCGCCGGGCGCTGCACCGCCGCGATCGTCGCCGCCATCGTGAAGGTCTTGCCGGTACCGGTGGCGCCGAGCAGGGTCTGGAAGCGGTCCCCCCGTCCCAGCCCCTCAGCCAAGCCGGCGATCGCCTCGGGCTGGTCGGCGGTCGGCGTGTAGGCCGGGTTGAGCTCGAACTCGGGCACGCGCTGACGATAGCGAGCGCACTACACTGCGCCGCCGTGACGCGCTCGCAAAAGGCCCTCGCCGGCTTCTTCGCCTTTACCGGGACGATGCACTTCGCCATCCCGCGCAGCTACGAGGCGATGATGCCGCCCTCGCTGCCCCGCCACCGCGAGGCGGTCGTGGTCAGCGGCCTGGCCGAGATCGCCGGCGGCGCGGCCGTGCTGGCGCCCTCGACGCGCCGCTTCGCCCGGTGGTGGCTGCTGGCGCTCTTGGTGGCGGTCTTCCCCGCCAACGTGCACATGGCGGTCAACCCGGAGCAGGTGCGCGGTCTCGACCTGGATCGGATTCCCCGCTGGGCGCTCTGGGCACGGCTGCCGCTGCAGCCCATGGCGATGCTCTGGGTCTGGCGCGCTACGCGCGACTGACGGCGCCCCGACCTTCGTGCGGCCGCCGCGCGGACGGGCCACGAAGCGCGAGAGCCACGTGTTATAAACGTGCGGTTTTGTCTGTAGGTGTTTTGGCTGTAGCGCTTCTGTCTTCGCAGACAGAGAATTGCCAGAGTGAAACCACGCGAACGTTTCGCAATTAATCTGCGTAAAGCGCGCAAGAAGAAGGCCATCTCCCAGGAGGAGCTGGGCTTCCGTTGCGATCTGCATCGCACCGAGATCTCCCTGCTCGAGCGTGGTGGCCGCGAGCCGCGCCTGGGCACGATCGTCAAGCTGGCCGGCTCCCTCGACACCACGCCGGAACAGCTTTGCGAGGGCGTCGCCTGGCTGCCCGCCAAGGGCAAGTTCCAGATCAAGAAGTAGGGGCCGGGCCGTGCCCGGCAGGGGTTCCGCTTAACTGACCCTAGAGGAGCTTCTCAGGGCAGGAACTGTTCGAGGAATTCTTGGGCGGGGCCGAGGAATTCTTCGGCGGGGCCGAGGAAGCCCTGGACGTTGTCGAGCAGGGATTCGGCGTTGTTGATCAGTTCGATTGCCTGATCGAGCGAGATGGTCCTCAGGGTTTCGCGCAGGGGCGCCGCCAGGAGCGGGCTGAGGGCGCCGGCCTCTTCGGCGTCGTCGACGGCACGCAGCAGGCCGGCGCGCACGGCCCTGGCCAGCCGGGCGTCGTCGATGTCATAGCGCTCGGTGAAGCGTTCGCGTCCCTCCGGGGTCGCCAGCGCCCGGGCCAGCGTCTCGCGGCTGACGCCAAGCTGACAGGCGGCCCCGTCGAGCGCCGAGAGGGTGAACTGCTGGGCGATCTCCTGCAGGCCTTCGGGGTTCCGCCAGGTCCGCTGCTCACACGGGTCCTGGGTCTTCTCCGGCGTGTACGAGGCGCCGCCCGCGGCGAGATAGATCCCGACCAGGGCCACCGCGGCGAGGATCGCGCCCCCCACCAGCACCTGCGCTCGGCGCTCGGCGCTCACAGATCCACCCTCCGCGCCAGGGCGATCGGGATCAGCGAGAGCAGGCCGATCAGGGCGGCGAGGCCGAACGAGGGGCTGAAGGCATGCGTAGCGCCGCGATTGAGCTGCTCCTGCAGTTCGTCGCGAAGCTGGACCACCTCGTCGCGCTCCTCCGGGTCCTCGGGGAGCGGCTCGAAGGCGGGGCCGATCGTCGGCACCCTGCCCTTCTCGTCGTTGAGACGACTCTCGATTTTCTGCGCCAGGTCGAGCTTGAGCAGCGGCGCTACGCGTGAGTCGAGGATCACTGCGGTGCCGGCGTCGATCGCGTCGTGGCGCTGCTGGGCGATGTCGTGGGTGAAGATCGGCGTTACCGCCAACAGGCCGATGACCACGCCGGCGTGACGAGCCGAGATCGTCCAGCCGCCGTGAATCGCCTGCGGCGCGCGCCCGCTCAGCGCGGTCTCCGTCAGCGCCGAGAGCACCAGCGCGAGGCCGATCCCGACCATCACCTGCGGTGGGATGGTCAGCGCCACCTCGGCCTTGGGCAGCAGGGCGAGGCCGCCGAGACCGCCGGAGACGAGAATCGCGCCCGCCGCGGCGCGGGCCCGCGCGCTCGGCACCAGCCCGTCGAGACGGCTGCCGAGCAGAGCGAAGAGCGGCATCACGCTGACCACGATCGCCGCCCCGATCGGGCTCATCCGCCAGCCCTCGATCAGGAGCAGGACGAGCAAGAAAAGGGCGCCGGCGATCGCCGCCGAGACCAGCGCCAGCGCCAGGTTGGCGAGCAGGTGCGGCCGGCCGGTCCGCCGCAGCTCCGTGGAGAGGACCCCGGTGGCGGCCTCGTGCTTGGCGACGGCGAGGATCGGCACCGCCGCGACGAGCGCGACGGGGATCTGGACCAAGAAGATCGACTGCCAGGAGACGAGCTCGGTGAGCAGGCCGCCCAGCGCCGGTCCCAGAGCGGCGCCGGTGGCCCCCGCGGCCGCCCAGATCGCGGCGGCGCGGCGCTCGGAGCCGACCGTGGCCGGCAGCAGCTCCAGCACCGCCGTCACCGCCAAGGCGCCGCCGAGCGCCTGGATGCAGCGGGCGGCGATCAGAGTGCTGAGCTGGTCGGAGATCGCGCAGGCAAGGCTGGCGCCGGCAAACACGGCCAAGCCGACGGCGGCGGCCCGACCCGGCCCGACCCGGCGCGCCAGGTGCGCAGCCGGCACCGCCGCCAGCGCCATCACGAGGTTGAAGGAGATCAACACCCAGGTGACGCCGGCGACGCTGGTGTCGAGCTGGCGGTATATCTCGGGCAGCGCCAGGACGACGATCGAGGAGTCGGCCAGCACCAGGCCGACGGCGAGCGCCAGCGCGGTGACGCGGGGTCGGGGGGCCTCGGCGCTCAGTAGCCCAGCTCCCTCGCGTAGGTATCGCGATAGGCGCGCTGCTTGTCGAGCACCTCTTCGACGTAGGCGCGGGTTTCCGGGAACGGGATCGCCTCGACGCTCAGTTCGCTCCCCCCCCACTGGTCGGCGTTGCCGGGACCGGCGTTGTAGGCGGCGAGAGCGGCAGCGACGTCGCCCTCGTAGCGGTCGAGCAGTTCCCGCAGCAGGTAAGTGCCATAGCGGATGTTGATTTCGGGGTCGCTGAGATCCTTGAGCTTGAAGGTCGTGCCGCCGCTGAGCCGCTCGATTTCGTTGGCGGCAGCCGGCGTGATCTGCATCAAGCCACGGGCGCCCGCGCTCGAGGTGCGATCGCTGAACTTCGACTCCGAGTAGATCACCGCGGCGATCAGCGCCGGGTCGACATCCTTTTCGTGCGCCTGCTGGCGGATCACGTCCTCGTGGCGCAGGGGCAGGGTGAGCTCTTGGATGGCCCTATCGATGGTCCCCCGCGCCAGCAGCACTCCGGCGACGATACCGACGAGGACCGCCACAGCACCAATCGCCAGGCGGCGCCTTCTCCGTTCCCTAACCGGGCGCTTTCGGGCCGCGCTCATCCCCTCAGCTTCGCGAGCAGGGCGGACAGGCGGCGCTCGAGATCCTCGAGCGTGCCGTCGTTCTCGACGATATGCGAGGCACGGGCCGCCTTCTCATCCTGGGCAAGTTGCCGCGCCTCGCGCTCGCCGACCAGCGCGTGGCCCCGCGCCTCGGCCCGGGCGCGACGGACCTCGTCGGAGGTGACGACGGCAACGGTGATGTCGAACACGGGCTCCATCTCGGACTCGAAGAGCAGCGGCACCTCGACCACGGCGACCTCGACGTTCTCGTCCAGCGAAGCGAGCCAGCTGCCGATCCGTTCCCCCACCAGCGGGTGGATCTGCGCCTCCAGCCACTTCAGCTGCTCTGGATCGGCAAACACGATCTCGCCGATCTTGCTGCGGTCGACCCGGCCAGCGGGCGCCACGTCCGTACCCCAGCGCTCGGTCAGCCTGCCCAGCAGCGGCTCGGAGTCGAGCAGCTCGTGCACCACCGCGTCGCTGGAGATGGTCGCCGCCCCGAGGCGCTCAAAAGCAGCGAGCGACTCTGACTTCCCAGCCGCAATCCCACCGGTCAACCCGATAGTGAGCGGCACGATGAGCTAGGACTCGGAGGGTTCCTCAGCAGGCGACTCGGTCTCGCTGGACTCATCAGCGGCCTCGTCGGCGTCATCAGGCGAATCCGGCCGCTCCTGCACCGATTCCCCCTCCTGATGCTCCTCTCCCTGCTCGGGAGCCTCAGCAACAGGGTCCTCTGCGGGAGCCTCCGCCTCGGGCTCATCCGAGGCAGCAGGTTCAGCCTCCTCCGCAGCGGGCTCCTCGACCTCAGGAGCCGGTGCCTCGTCGGCAAGCTCAACCTCGGCAGCGGGCTCGGCAGCTGTTTCCTCAGCCGCATCGTCCGCGGGTGGCGTGGCGGTGGGCTCCTCGCCCGCAGCTTGCGAGGACGAGGAGTCCTCGGCCACGACAGGACCCGCGGCCTCTGCCTCTGAACCCTCAGCCGCTTCGCCCGAAGCCTCTTGAATCTGCGCGCCGAGGTCGCCCATCGGCATCTTCTGCTCCTCGACCTGCTTGATGCTGAGCGAGAGCCGCCTGCGCTCCTCGTCGATCTCGAGGATCTTGACGTCGAGCGCCGCGCCGGGCTCGACGACCTCGCTGGGACTCTCGACGTGATGGTCGGCGAGCTCGGAGATGTGGACCAGGCCCTCGACGCCGGGCAGAATCTCGACGAAGGCGCCGAAGGCGACCACCTTGGTCACGGTGCCGCCGAGCACGTCGCCGGGGCGATGAGCGCTGATCACGCGCTGCCAGGGGTCCTCCTGGGTCTGCTTCAGGCCCAGGGAGATGCGCTGCCGGTCGCGGTCGATGTCGAGCACCTTGATCCGCACGGTGTCGCCGATCGCCACCACCTCTGAGGGGTGGTTGACGTGGCTCCAGGAAAGCTCGGAGATGTGGATCAGGCCGTCGATGCCGTCGAGATCGACGAAGGCGCCGAAGTCGACGATGTTGGAGATCTTGCCCTCGACGACCTGGCCTGGCTCGAGGCGGCCGAGGATCTGCTCGCGCACCTCCTTGCGCTCTTCCTCGAGCACGGCGCGGCGCGAGAGCACCACGTTGTTGCGGCTGCGGTTGAGCTCGATCACTTTGCACTCGAGCGTCTGGCCCATGAACTCGTCGAGGTTGTGGACGCGGCGGATGTCGACCAGCGAGGCGGGTAGGAAGCCGCGGACTCCGAGGTCGAGGATGAGGCCGCCCTTGACGACCTCGATGACGCTGCCTTCGACCGGTTCGCCGGAATCGGCGGCGATCTCGATCCGGCGCCAGGCCTTCTCGAAGCGGGCGCGCTTCTTGGAAAGGATGAGGCGGCCCTCGGCGTCCTCCTTGGTGAGCACCAGGGCGTCGATCTCCTCGCCCAGCTCGACCTCTTCGGCCGGATCAACCGACTTGCGGATCGAGAGCTCGTTGGACGGAATGACACCCTCGGCCTTGTAGCCGATGTCGACCAGAACCTCGTCTTTGTCGATCCGGACGACCTTGCCGTTGACGACGTCGCCCTCGTCGAAGGAGACCATCGTGGCCGCGTAATTCGGGACGATCTTGCCGTCAATCTGCAGTAGCAAGCCGCCGGAGCCCTCTACGGGGGTGGCGCTCGGTGCAGGGGTCAGGGTCTCGGTCGCGGACACGGCGGCGAATGATGGCAGAATCGACGCCGATGCCGACCCGAGCCACCAAACGCGGTGACGAGCGCACGCCCCTCGACGGCAGCCACGACGTCCTGATCTGCGGCGCAAGCTTTGCTGGGCTGGCGATTGCACGCGAGCTTGCCGGCTCCGGCGCCGACGTGATGATCGTCGACCGCTACGAGATCGGCGAGCGCCAGACCTCC
>JBIOVV010000033.1:0-17119 GCA_044867925.1 Solirubrobacterales bacterium
GCGCTCCACTCACCCTTCAGGCCCAAACGGCGCAGACGTTCAACGATGCCTTCGCGCAGGGCAAGGCGACCTTTGCCGCGGGGGAGGCCTTCGGGGCGGTGAGCTTTGCGGCGGTGGGGCAGTAGGGGCGTCGCCCGGACGCCGCTTAACGATCGCCTAAGCTGCCGAGTCCCTGGGCACCCGCGTGTGTTTGGGAAGATAAGAAGCCTGGGAATTGGGAAAGAGACCGGGAAACTGGGAACGAGAGGAAGGAACCTGGTGGGGAAGAAGATCTTTGCCGCGTTGAGCACCGCCGTCATGACCCTCGCGATGCTGGCGGCGCCTTTTGCCGTGGCAGCCGAAGTGACTCGCGAAAGTTACAAAGAAGCCGTTGAGCCGATCTGCAAGACGAACACGGAAGCCAACGAACGGATCCTCAAGGGCGTCCGCCAGAAGGTTCAGGCGGGCAAGTTGAAGGCCGCCGGGATCCAGTTCGAAAAGGCCGGCAAAGCCCTCCACAAGGCGATTGTCCAGATCAAGGCCGTGCCGCAGCCGACCGCCGATCAAGCAAAGCTGGCCAAGTGGCTGAAATACGTCGGCGAAGAGGAAAAGCTCTTCCTCAAAGGCGCCAAGCAGCTGAAGAAAGGCAATAAGACCGCTGCCCAGGCGACGGTGATTCGCCTCAATCACAACGCCAATCAGGCCAACAACCAGGTCCTCGCCTTCGAATTCAAGTACTGCCGCTTCGAACCCTCGAAGTTCACCTGAGCGCGGCCTGACGATCAGCCGGTGACGGCGGCGGGCGCTCCCGTCGTCGTCACCGCGATCTGTTCCGCGATCCAGGCGTAGATCCGGTCGATCCGCGTGAAGATGTCGGGAAGGTGGGTGTCGCAGTCCGCCGCCCCCAGGCTGGTGATCCCGATCTGGACCGGGGTGCCGTCTTCGCGGAAGGCCAGCGCCGGCCCGCCGCTGTCGCCGTGGCAGGTCCCGATCGAGAAGCCGGGCGGCGTGATCGTGCAGAGCTGCGAGGAGTAGTTGAAGAAGGGGTAGTAGGCGCGGGCGTGGTTGCGGCAGTAGAGCTGCCGCTGCACATAGGTGGTGCCGCGCCGCAGCACGGGCGTCCGTTTGAGCTTGGTCAAGGGGCCGCTGAGCCCCCAGCCCGCGATCCAGGTGGGCGTGTTGGCGGCGAACAGCGCCAGGTCGGTCTGGCTTGCGAGAGCCACCGCCGGCGCGGTGGTCGGGGTCGCCAGCACCAGCAGCCCCGCATCCCCGTGGACCTTGAAGCGATTGAAGTAGGGGTAGACGATCGAGCGGCTGACCCGCGACAGCTGGCGCAGGGCGGGATCGCGGACGTCGCGGCTGCCGGTGACCACGACGTATTGCCCGATCGGCGTCTTCTTGCCGGTGACGATGTCCTCGATGCAGTGCGCGGCGGTAAGGACAAGCGTCGGCGCGATCACGGTGCCGGTGCAGCTGAAGCCTTCGCCTTTGGCGTTTGCGGCCAGGATGAACGCAGCCCAGGGCCATTCTTCGCTCACGGCGGCCGTGCCGCCGACGATCGACGCCTGCGCGCCCCCGGAGGCCGAAGCCGGCCCGGCCAGCGCCAAAGAGAGCAAGATCGCGCCGAGCGCGCTCCAAGCGGTCGTCCATCCACCTCTCAGCTCCCGTCTCATCGCTCCTCTATCGGCAGCTCTAGCCAAATCGGTAGCCCTCTCATCCCTCCGGAACCCGCTCCCGACCCACTAAGATCGGGCGCCTGCCCAGGTAGCTCAGTTGGTAGAGCACTTCCATGGTAAGGAAGGGGTCACGAGTTCGAGTCTCGTCCTGGGCTCTAGCGTTCGAAGCGCCGATCTCAATAGGCGGCCCCGGTTTATCTTCCCCAACTGATGCGAGATCGAGCTGAGGGTGGTGAGGGGGCGAGTCCTGCCGAGGCTGAGGGGCAGGGCAGCAGCCGGCTCGCGTTGCTGCTGGCGATGGCGATGTTCGTGCTCGTCGTCGACACCTCGCTGATGAACGTCTCGATCTCGGCCGTCGTCGAGGACCTGGGGACGACGGTCAGCGGAGTTCAGTCGGCAATCGCACTCGAGGCCCTGGTCTCCGCGGCCTTCATCCTGATCAGCAGCAAGGTCGGCGACCTGATCGGCCGCCGGCGGGCCTTTGTGCTCGGTTTGCTTGGCTACGCCACCGGGGCGCTGGCGATGACCCTCGCGCAAGGGCTGGCTTCGATCTTCGTCTTCTGGGCGATTATCGGTGGCCTGGGCGCCTCGCTTCTACTTCCCGCCATGCAGTCCCTGATCCGCGGCAACTTCGACGGCAAGGCGCGGACGAAAGCCTACGCCCTGGTCGGCGCCTCGGCCGCGATCGCAGCCGCGGTCGGCCCCCTCCTCGGCGGCTTTCTGACCACCCTTCTTTCCTGGCGCGTCGGCTTCATGCTCGAGCTGGTCGTGATCGTGGTCGTGCTGGCGAACATCAAGCTCGTCCGCGACGTCCCCTACACGGGTTCGCGGCAGATCGACGTGAGGGGAGCGATCCTCTCCGTCCTCGGCATGGGCGGCGTCGTGCTCGGGATCCTGGTCTGGCAGGAGGGCGGCGAGTTCGTCGGCCTGATCATCGCGATCGGGGTTCTCGCGCTCGCGGCGCTGGCCCGCTCGCTCGTTCGCCGCCACCGGGAGGGGAAGGTGACGCTGCTCGACCCCGACCTATTCCGGCTCCCGGGCTTCAGGCTCGGCATCTCCCAGCAGATGCTTCAGAACATCACCCTTGGCGGCGCGATGATCGCGCTGCCAATCTTCCTGCAGATCTCGCTCGAGTACAACGCCCTGCAGACCGGCCTCACCCTCGCTCCGCTTTCCCTCACCATGTTCGCCGCCGCGATCCTCGCCGGGCGGCGGGCGGGGAATCGTCCTCCGGCGAGCATCATCCGCCTGGGCTATGCGCTGGCGACGTTCGGGATGGCGCTGTTGGTCCCGCTCGTGCCCGCCGCGGACCCGGGCTGGCACCTCGCCATCCCGCTGGCAATTGGGGGCGCCGGCCTGGGCCTCCTCGTCTCCCAGCTCAACAACTACACGCTTGCGCCGATCGATCAGGAGCGGATCAGCGAGGCGGCCGGCGTCAACTCGGCCGCGGGATCTTTTGGCCTTTCCTTCGGCCTGGCGGTGGCCGGGGGCATCCTGCTCGCGGCCCTCTCGCTCAGCTTCACCAACATGACGGAGGAAAGCACCGTGATCCCCTCGGCCCAGCAGCAGGCGATCGCCGACAAGCTCGACGAAGACGCCGAAGTCGTCAGCAACGCTCAGCTCGAAAAGGCTATTGCCGGCGAGCCCCGGGAAGTGCGGGAGGAGGTCCTCCGCATCAACAGCGACGCGACGAACAGGTCGCTGCAGATCGCGCTGCTGGTCCCGATCCTTGCCGGCCTGACCGGCATGTTCAACTCGTTTCGGATGCTGCGCCTGCCTCCGCCTCTCGCCCAGCGGCTTTGAGGTCGGCGGAGATTCGCACGGCGGCGGAAAGCAGCGGCGCCGCCAGCACCAGCCCGATCGTGCCGAAGAGGCAGCCGCCCGCGATCGTCGCGACCAGGACTGCCAGCGGGTGCAGTTTCAGGGCCGCGCCGTAGGCGATCGGCTGGACCAGTTGTTGCAGGACGCCGTTGGCCAGCAGGACGACGACGGCAAGCGCCAGCGCAACCTCCGGGCCTTGGTCGCCGAGGGCGATCAGGACCGCGAAGGCCCCCGCCGTCCAGGCCCCCAGATAAGGAACGTAGCCGCCGACGAAGGTGACCACCGCGATCGTGCCGGCCAGGGGGACCCCGAGGAGCAGCGCGCCGGCCCCGACTATCAGGGCGCTCCAGGCGGCCACCGCGGTCACCCCGACGAAATAGCCGCGTAGGCTGCCGGCCAGGCGATTCAGGATCGAGTGCCCCACCGGGACCGGCACCCCGAGATGGCGCTCGACGAAGGCGCCGATGGTCGGCCCGTCCTTGAGCAGGAAGAAGAGGCTGAGGGCGGTGAACGAGAGGAAGACGGCGAGCGAGGCGAGCTTGTCGATTCCCCCGAGCAGGCCATGGGTCAGGGCCTCGAAGCCGGCGCTGATCGAGGCGTCGGCGCCGGCGTTCGCCTCCACGGCGGTGGATGCGCTCACGCCAAGGCTGTCGAGCGCGGACTCGATCTCGCTCGCCCCTTCGCGGAGGCGCTCCGAGAGATTGTCCGCCTGGCTGGAGATGCCGGCGAGAACGATCAGTCCCACGCCCGCGCCGACCGCGACGATCAGCAGGAAGACGAGCCCGGCCCCGAGCCCCCGCGGCATCCCGTGGCGGCGCAGCCGGTCGACCAGCGGCGAGGCGACCGAGGCGATGATCCCTGCCGTGAGCACCGGCATCACGATCGTCTGCGTCAGCGAGAGAAGCAGGATCGCGCCGACCAGGGCCGCCCCGACCCCGACCAGCAGCCAGGCCGAGAAGCCGAGGTCGCGCATCCACTTGGGCGCGGCGAAGACCCCGCTCAGCGCGCCGGGGTCGATTTCGAGGACTTCCTCCTGCCCGCCGGCTTCCTCGCCCCCGCGCCCGGGGCGTTTCAACCGTCCGAGGAAGATCGCTCGTCGCTCGCTCATCGGGCGCCGACGATACGCGGCGTCCCCGACACCGATACTGCACGGGATGGAAGCGCGGGCCCGAGTCACCTACGTCGGCCACGGGACCGTCCTGGCGGAGCTCGGCGGCGCCCGGCTGCTCACCGATCCGATCCTGCGGACGCGCGTCGGCCACCTGCGTCGCCAGGGCCCCCCGGCGGCGCCCGGGGCGGCTGAGGATCTCGACGCGCTGCTCGTCTCCCACCTGCACCACGACCACGCCGACCTTCCCTCGCTGCGCAGAATCGATCGCGACGTGCCGGCGCTCGTCGGCCCGGGCGCCGGCCGCTTCCTCGCCCGCCGCGGCTTCGTCGAGGTGACCGAGCTCGCCCCCGGGGAATCGGTCCGAGTCGGCAAGGTGCTCGTCACCGCCGTGAAGGCGATGCACCCGAGCGGTCGCTGGCTGGAGCGGGACTCCGAGGCGATCGGCTTCCTGATTTCCGCTGAGGACCGTCGCATCTACTTCGCCGGCGACACCGACCTCTTCGACGGCATGGGCGAGCTCGGCCCCGGGCTCGACCTGGCGCTGCTGCCGATCTGGGGCTGGGGGCCGAGCATCGGCCCCGGCCACCTCGATCCCGAGCGGGCGGCGCGGGCCGCGGCGCTGCTCTCGCCGCGGATCGCCGTGCCGATCCACTGGGGGACGCTCTACCCGTTCGGCCTGGCGCGGCTTCGTCCCGACCCCCTGCGAGCTCCGCCGCGGGAGTTCGCCGCCCGCATGCGCGAGCTCGCCCCTCAGGTGGAGGCGCGGGTGCTGGCTCCGGGCGAGTCGACCTCGCTGGCGTAGCTGGCGTGGCCCAGCTGGGCGAGCCAGTCGCGGAACACGCGATGGACTTGCTCGGCGCCGACGACCTCCCCGGGCCAGGCCAGCTCGCTCGGGTGGAGCACGAAGGGGAAGCTCTGCGTTCCCCCCATGCCGCCGTGGGAGCCGACCAGCTCCTCGAAGGCGGCGACTTCGCCGAACTCCGGCCAGAGCGCGCTGTTGATCATCAGGTCGGCGCAGTGGGGAAAGCCGTCGGTGCGCCTGACGTGGGCTGCCGCGTTGGGGCCGAAGGGCGCCAGTGGGTCATCGCCCTCGACCCGGTCCTCGTCGAGGAACCTCGTCCCGTCCTTGCCGACCGCCACGGCTCCCCGCTGCGCGGAGCGCGCCAGGACGAAGCCGACACCCGGGTGGTCGCGCAGCGCCGGGAGGAGCCGGGGGTAGAGGTCCTCGATCCGCTCCAGGGTCACGCGGCCGGGCTCGCGCGGGAAGCTGATCAGCCCCAGGCAGCCGGATGCCATCACCGAGAGCTCGGGGACTCCATCGCCGTGCGCCTGCGCGATCTCGCGACGGGCGTCGGGGTCGAGAGCGACAGCGCCCTTGGCGCGGCGATCGCGCGTCGCGATTCGCACGGCGCTCGCCGCCGCCGTGTCGTCGCGGGCGACCTCGGTGAGGCCGGCGCTCATGTAGGCGAGCGCGTCGTCCTCGCCGCCTTCGACGGCGATCGTGCTGTCGGGCTCGCAGGCTGAGCGGACGACGTCCTCGAGCGTCTCGCCGAAGCGGTCGCGGAAGGTCTCGCCCTGCGACTGGCCGTGGTCGGAGAGCACCACCAGACGGTAGGGCCGCGGCCCCTCGGGGCAGGCGGCGGCGATCCGCGCGATTTGGCGGTCGAGATCGCGCAGCACGGCGAGCGCATCGTGCCGTTCGATGCCGGAGTGATGGGCGACCTCGTCGTAGGCGAGGAAGGTGGTGTAGATGGCGGGGCGGCCGGCGAGGATGTCACCGACGACCGCTGCCACCTGCAGGTCGCGCTGGACCACGGTCGCCCAGGCGCGCACCAACGCGTAGGAGCGGCTGCGGGGGATGCGGGGGCGGACGTCGTCGCGCACCTGGGCGCGGGCTGCGCGGCGCTCGCGCGCCACCTCGGCGCAGACCAGGACGAAGGTGCGGGCGACCGCGTAGGGGCGGGCGAAGTAGGCGGCGTAGTCGCGACCGATCGGCCGGCGGCGGCGCAGCGCCGTGCTCATCGTCAGCATCGAGTGGGGCGCGTCGCCGGAGAGGATGTTGGCGCGGCTGGCGCCGTCGGCGTGCAGCAGCCCGCGCCCGTCTGAGTGGCGCCGCTCCAGCTCTTCGGCATCGCGTGGGTGATTGGTGACGATCGCCGCGCCGCGCTCCTTCTCCCACCAGCGGAAGGCGGGCATGTCGTCGTTGTCGCCGTGCAGCAGGCCGGCCTGGCAGGCGCCGGTCTGCGAGGACCAGTCGGTTTCCCAGCGCCGCAGCCGGTGCGAGCCGCCGCGCAGCCAGGCCGCCAGGTTGGGCGCGTTGCCGTCGCTCAGCGCACGGTGCAGGACGTCGTGGGCGAGGCCGTCGATCTCGAGGAAGACGACGCCGGGCACCTCGCTGCTCGCCACCTTGTCGCGGCGGCGCACCTGCCGCCCGACGACCTGGCGGTACCAGTAGTCGTCTTCGTCGATCGCCAGCAGCGCGTAGACCAGGGAGGTGACCGCCGCCATCGCGATCGTCACCACGATTCCCTCGAAGACCCCGTCGATCTGGGCGCCGGGCAGGACGTTGATCGCGAGCGTTACCACCACCCCGTTCAGCACCAGCGCCGCCCCTCCCAGGGTGAGGACGGTCAAGGGCAGGGCCAGGCGGGCGAGCGTCGGCCAGACCAGGGCATTGAGGACGCCGATCAGCGCCGCCGCCCCGATCGCGGCGGCAGTGCCGTCGAGAACGAAGCCGTCCAGGGCCTGCGAGAGGGCAAGCAGCGTGAGGGCGTCGAGCAGGAGTACCAGCAGCCCTCGCCAGAGGATGCGGAGGCTCACGGCCTGTGCGCCACCCGCCAGAAGGTTCCCTCCGCCATCGCAGGTGAGTCTAGAGTCGGGAAGCGCAGCGAAGGGTCGCGAGCTCGAGTCTCGTCCCGGGCTTGGAACGCAGCTCAATCTTTTTCGATCGTTAATCTGCCGCTTCGTGGATTTCGCCCTGACGGACGAGCAGGAGGACTTCGTCGACGCGATCCGGCGCTACTGCGATCACGAGTGCGGCACGCCGGACCAGCGCGAGCGCCTCACCGACGGCTACCGCGACCACCACAACGCGACGATCTACAAGGAGATGGCCGAGCTCGGCTGGCTCGGGGTGACGATCCCAGAGGAGTACGGCGGCTCGGGCGGCTCGATGCTCGATGCCTGCGTCTTCATGGAGGAGACCTCCCGCGCCCTCGCCCCGATCGGCGGTTACGCGACGACGCTGATCGTCGCCGGCGCGACCCAGCGCTTCGGCACCGAGGAGCAGAAGCAGGAGATCCTCGGCGGCATCGCCGGGGGCGCTGTGGAGGCGATCGCGATGACCGAGCCCGAGGCCGGCTCCGACGTCGGCTCGCTCACCACCTTCGCCGAGAGCGTCGACGACGGCTTCGTCCTCAACGGGCAGAAGGTCTTCTGCTCCAACGCCCACATCGCCGACCACATCCTCGTTGTCTGCCGCACCACTCGCTCAGCGTCCAAGCACGAGGGCCTGACGATGATCTGGCTGCCGCGCGAGACCGACGGGCTCGAGATCGTCCCGATCGACACCATGGGCGGCCGCGACACCAACCATCTCTACCTCACTGACGTCGCGGCGCCTGCCGACGCCGTGCTCGGCCAGGTCGACCAGGCCTGGACCCAGCTGATGGCCGGGCTCAACGTCGAGCGCCTGATCCTCGCCGCGACGATGCTCGGCATCGCCCAGCGCGTCTTCGACGACCTGATCGTCTACGTCAAGGAGCGCGAGCAGTTCGGCCGCCCGATCGGCTCCTTCCAGGCGCTGCAGCACCGCATCGCCGACATGGCGACCGAGATCGAGGCGGCCCGCCTGATGACCCGCTGGGTCGCCACGCTCACCGACGAGGACCCGGACCGCATGCTCCCCCGCGAGGCCTCGATGGTGAAGCTCTTCGTCACCGAGACGACCAAGCGCGCCGCGCTCGAAGGCATGCAGATGATGGGCGGCTACGGCTACGCCTCCGAGTACGACATGGAGCGCCTCGTCCGCACCTCCCTCGTCTCGACGATCTACGGCGGCACCTCCGAGATCCAGCGCAACATCATCGCCAAGACGTTCGGGCTCTGAGACCGGCATACTTCTCCGAGCAGGGTGAGAGCGCCCGTAGCTCAGTGGTCAACGGGGTTTTAACGAGCCCCAAAGAGCGCCGGTCTTTCAAGCCGGAGGTCGAGAGTTCGATTCTCTCCGGGCGCATTTCGTCGCCTTCCTCGCGATGCCGTTCTATGCCCGGTGCAGAGCCGTTTGCGCCGGTCTCCCTCGAATCGCCGTTTCTCGCGTCGCCCCGACGTTCTGGGCCGTTCCTGACGGCCTCTGTCTCATTCCAGTCTCATTTCGGCGGCGTCGCGACGGCCCAGACGGCACCAAGACCGACCAGGAGACACGACGCGGGGAGGACCGTCCCCGTCCCGGCCACCCTCGCCTGGATGATCGAAGCCCAGATTCAGCTCAATGCCGAGGACTGCGATCTCCTCTTCACGACCCCAACCGGCCGCATGTGGCGAGAGCGCAACTTCTACCGCGAGCTCTGGCACCCAACCCAGCAAGCCTCCGGCCTAAACATCCGCCCCACGAGTGCCGCCACTCCTACCTCATCCACCTCCGCGCTGCTGGCATTAACGACCCGATCTAGGCGAGATCGCCGGCCATCGCGTCGAGACGATGCTGGCTCGGTATACGCACGCGGTGAGAGGGAGCTTTAGTGCGATACGAACCGTTATCGACTAAGTCCTAGCCTTCAACTGCCCGCGCGACATGCCCTCCCAAGTTTCGATGACGTGCTGGCCATCGATCAGGCTTTGAAGCGAACTTCGCATCTGTTTGATGGGGATTTCGAGCTCGCGGCTGAAGCTAGCGCTGTCATCAAAGACCGTGATCATGCCTTGGACTGCCTCTCCCGCTTGTCGAGTGCTTTTCACCAATCCAGTAACCGAGGAGAAGAATTCCTCGCTTTCGGTCGGGCTTTCCTCCGCTTGCTCTGCGACCAGGCCAATCAACTGGGTGACGGCTGGATCGAGAATGACCAAATCTGCTGTGTACTGCGAAGCGAGCTGCTCAAGCTTGTCCGCGGGTTCTGTTAGGTGCGTGGCCAATCGATTGGCAACCGCCAAGCGGCCCTTAAAGCCCTTCCCTTGCTCGTCGGATTGCTTGATTTCATCGGTTGCCTCTGTTGTCAGTGTCCCGACGGTCTCAATCTCGGCCGAGATCGCCTGAAGTGTCTCTGTAATGCGAGGAAAGGCAGCTTCGCCCTCCGCCAGCAATTCGAGGAGCCCCATCTCCCCTGCGGAAACTGAGCCACTTCCATTGAGCTCGCTCATGGTCTTGATGTCATCGAGGGACGCCGGCTCAGGTTCCTCGTCCTTCTCGCCATCAGCTGGAGCCACTGAAGACTCGGAAATCACTGCCTTTTGCCCCCGTTGTTGTGAAACTTCCCACAGCCTTTTTGCAAGCCGATTGACCGCGAGGCGGTAGGGCTGAGTGGTCTCATCGAGAAAGCGAAGCGTGCGCCAGTCTTCCATCTGGCTGTCTGCGACTAGTCTGACCGCAGGATCCGTCAGGTCGCCAGTCTCTATGGCGGGCACGTCTACGAGGTAGAGGGGCATGATCAACCCTTCGACACCAAGCTCGCCCGCCTGCTCCGCAAATCCCAAAAGCTCGTTTCTGCATTCCTCGCTCGCGAAGTAACGAGGTGTGATGATCGGGATGAAGAAAGTGGTGCCCTGAATTGCCCCCTTTAGCTGGGTACCCCATTGATTACCCCACTTGAGGCTTGCGCTGTCGAGGAAGAGGTCCAGCTCGATCCCGCCGGTGAGCACCCCGTATTCCTCTTGAACATGCTCCGCGAGACGCCCGATCGCTCCGTGCATCGCGTCGTTGTCCTTATGGACGTAGCTCCAAAATCCCAGTGGCGTACCCATATGGTGATCATATGAGATCCATTTCGAGAACGCCGTCTCGACCAGATACGTATTTCGTATTACAATTCTCCTGTGGAGGTCCATTCGTCGGCACGGAAACATGGCGTGGCCGATGAGGACATCGAACACGTGATCGAGAACGTAATGAGCATTGACGACCAGGACGACGACACGCGGCTGTATCTCGGGCCGGCTCGGAATGCCGATCTTCTTGAGGTCGTCACGATCGTTCGTGACGACGGGTCTGAGCTGGTGATTCACGCGATGAAGATGAGGCCGAAGTATCGGCGACTCCTACCGGGGGATTGACGATGGCGAGAAAGAAAACTCATGGCAAGACTGCCAGCGGCAAACCGATCACCGATGACTTGATCGACAAGTTGGCCAAGAAGGCCGAGGCTGGCTACGACGTGGAGGAGACGCTTCGCCGTCGCCCTGGTCGGCCGACGATCGGTTCGGCTCCGGCTCGGGTGGAGTCTGTCCGCCTTGACCCGGAGTTGCGCGAGGCGCTTGATGTGCGCGCCAAGCGCGACCATGAGCCTGCGTCTTCTGTCATCCGCAAGGCGCTTCGCCAGTATCTGCAAGCTGGCTGATGCGCTGCAATCGCTGAGTTCGAGCGAGATGATCGAAGGATGGAAGACATTGACCACTGGCAGCTTGGCGCCGTGGTATGAAGCTGCCGACGTCGGATTGCTATTCGGAGAATATTGAGATGATCTCGCGTTTCTCGACCGTTTGTTGAAACTGGTTGAGAAGGTACGGTTCAAGCAGTTCAAGCCGTAGCTGCATGAATTGCTGCCAGTTAATCCCGAGTCCACTGGTGTGTTGCAGTGGGGGAAAGAACTGTGACTCAGGAAAGCCCTCGAGTTCGGCCTCGGACAAGACTTGCTCGATGCCGAGCCGACGGATCTTGCCCGCCGTCTTGCGGGTGGCGAGTATGTGAGTAAGAACTCGGAGATGTGGGCGCTCTGCCTCGGGTGTATCGTCGTCCTCGGGCTTTGGCGCTACCGAGACCGGGACCACGCCCTCGCTCCACGGGTCAAGGTCGAGCTCATCCCCAAGCGGATCTCTTGCCCGATGAGCGGCGAGAAGGCAGATAAACACCTTCCACAGAGCCCCCTGCTTGCGACGAGTTGCTCCCAAGAGGATGTCTTTGTTTACCGGCTCGACCGAGAGGACATTGCTGGAGCTAAGGGTCTCACTTAGTGTTTCATACTCCGAAACCGCCCGGGTGTTGGCTGCGGCGTCGAAGCGCAAGGAGAACGCGCGCGAAAAGAACCAGGTTCGCAGAATGTCCTTGTGGCTGTCGAGTTTGACGTCGACCGCGAGGGCGGCGAGAATCACCAACTGGTTGGAGTACGGAAGCCACTCTCGCTTGATCACTCCGCACTCTTCGACAAGGAAGTGGATCGCTGATTCCATCCCTTCTACTGCCGCTTCCCAGCGGTCGTGGATAGCCTCCTTCGGGATTTTCAAGATCGCCTCCTGGCGCACGTTCTTGTCGCGCCGCAGGGCGATCGCTTGTAGGACCGGAAGCCCGTTCTCTCCGAGGAAGCGCTCGAGCAAGCCCGCTTCCAAGCGAGCGTCGTCCCAGTAGGTGCGGAGGTTCCATTGCGGTTCGTAGACGCGGGCGACGACGAGATCGAAGGAGCCGAGGGTCTCGCCTTCTCGGTTGAGGCGCTCGAAGATCCGTGCGACGACCCCTTCCTCGAGGTCGGATCCAATCAGGACCGCCGCCAATGGGTACTCATGGATGATCGAAAGATGGTCGGCGTAGAGCGAGGCGAGCGAAAGAGTCAGCTCGCGTCGTATCGACTCATCGGCTGCCGCGATCACCCTGTCCCGCCAGGCAAAGTAGTCCTCCGCCGAGCGCAGGGCGTAGAGAGGTACCCACTCGTCGACTCCCTCCCAAGGCTTGTCGCGGTATTTCTCGTCCCACGTCTCCCTGGGGAAACTGCGCAGCCCCTGCTCAAGGACATCGATGTCGCCTGATCCGAGCTGCGACGCTTGCGCGGCGTAGACGGTCGGCCCCTTGTCGTGCAGGGCGAAATAGAGCGAGGTCAGCCGTTGCTGACCGTCGAGCACGGTGTAACGGATCGGTCTGCTGATTTCGGGGCCTTCGACGAAGGATCTGATCTCAACATGTTCGGGCTCCTCCTCAACCAGGAGGAGGCTGCCTGCCGGCCAGCCCATCAGCAGGGTCGCGAGAAACGACCTGATGTCGGGCTCCGTCCAGTCGAAGTCGCGCTGGAAGTCGGCCAACACCATCGTCCCCTTGTCAATCATCTGCCCCAGCTCGATTAGCGAGAGCTCCTCGGTGCGCAGCCCGGTCTTCATTCGACCGCCCTCTCATCAATGGGGCCGAGGCCGTCAAGGTTCAGCTGGGTGGTAAGCCAGTTGGAGAGAAAGGGGTCAGTGCCTTCACCGACCTCGAAGACAATGGGGCGAACTGAATTGGGGGCGCCGACGATCGAACTCATTTGGATCACCCAGCGGTGATCGCAGTAGACGAGTCCGACTGACGGGAATCCCTCGTAGTGGGAGACCCGCAGACGGCAGCCGGAGGAAAGCGAGGGAGTGGTCCGTTGCGCGTTGTCCCAGGCCTCGCTGATCTTCAGCTGTAGCTCCTCGAGCCGCTTCCCGGTCTCGGCCTCGGTCAGTTCGAGGCGCTTGGCGAGCGCCGGAATTCCGGCGCCGGCCGGTTTCGGGATGAATACCTCGATCTCGGTGGGACCCCGCTTCCCCGCCTCAAGGGCGGCTTTCCACTCGGTCGAGTTGAGCCAAGCGTCGGTGGGGCTGTCGGGGACGAAGCGGATTGTTTTCGTCCCCGCGAAAAAGCCGTCCCAATCCACCGGATGGTCCCTGACCCCGGTGAGACCGGAAGCCCGCAGAGTCGCATCAAGCTGGACCGCCTCTAGGATCGGTCTGGCCTGATCTGCAACTGCAGACAAGATCTCATCGCTTAGCTTTCGGCGCAGGAAGATCTCGTAGGGAAAGCTGATCAGGCCGATCCCGAAGGTGACGGCCGCGATGTTCTCGAGCGCGGTGGTGAGGATTCCCGCGGGCAGGATTGCCGAAAGCAGTAGGCCGATCACCCCAAGGGCGAGGAAGGTCACGCCCAGCGCGTAGGCTCTGTCGATCCACTCGGTGACGTATGTCTTGGCCGATTTCTTTGAATTCATAGAGCGCTCCGGCAAGCCTAGTGCGGAGCGCGCTCGTGGGCGAGTTTCATCTCGGTCACATGGTCTTCGCAAGTCCGCTGCCGCGCGGCCCACCCTCAGCCTTTCAAGCCGAAGGTCGAGAGTCGATCCTCTCCGGCCTATTTCGTCGCTCCCGTCAGCGCCGGGATGATGCGAAGGTGCAGATCCGACATGCAACCCCAGATGATGCAGCCGCGGTCGACGACCTGGTCCAGCGGGCCTACGCCCATTACGTCGACCGCATCGGTCGGCGGCCTGGGCCGATGGACGAGGACTATCGTCGGGAGGTCGCCGATGGCAAGGTCTCGGTCGCCGTCGAGGTCGACGAGATCGTCGGCCTGATCGTTCTCGCGAAGGAACCTGACCATTTGCTGGTCGAGAACGTCGCTGTTGAGCCGGGGCGTCAAAGCCGGGGGATCGGTCGGGCGCTGCTCGCCTTCGCCGAGGAGGTCGCCATGGGAGCCGATCTCACGACCCTTCGCCTCTACACCCATGCGCTGATGATCGAGAACCTCGCCTTCTATCCTCGTCTCGGCTACGTCGAAACCGAGCGTCGCACCGACGACGGCTTCGAACGGGTCTTCTTCGAAAAGCGCCTCTACTAGGCCTCGGGGGCGGGCTTGTCGTATTCGTCGTGGAGGTTCCACCACACGTAGGGCTCGGTCTGCGGGTAACCCTCGGGTGAGTCCTCCCACTTCTCCTGGCGGCCGAGCGCGGTGATGTCGAGGTGAGCCCAGGTGGTGCCCAGCGCCTCGTCGCCACGCTTGTCGATGAAGTAGGTGCGGAAGATCCGGTCGTCCTCGTCGCGGTAAAAGACGTTGGTGCCGTGCCATTCGTCGACGTCGAAGTCGGCGTCGAAGTCGTCGGTGATCGTGTACCAGGGCATCTCCCAGCCCATCCGCGCCTTGTAGCGATCGATATCGGCCTGCGGGGCGCGCGAGACGTTCACGAACGTGGTCTCACGCGAGTTCAGGTGGGCAAGGTGCGCAACCTGGTCGGCCAGGAAGGAGCAACCGCGGCAGCCGCTCTCGGGCCAGTCGGCGACGCCGGGCTCGAAGAAGAAGCGGTAGGCGATCAGCTGGCGGCGGCCCTCGAACAGGTCGAGCAGGCTCGCCGGCCCGTTCGGTCCCTCGAAGCGGTAGTCCTTCTCCACGGCCATCCGCGGCATGCGGCGGCGCTCGGCGGCCAGCGCGTCACGGGCGCGGGTCAGCTCCTTCTCCTTGACCAACAGCTCCTCGCGGGCGGACTCCCACTCCTGCGGCGAGACGATCGGCGGCATCTTCATCCGGTTCCTCCTCGGAGTACTCGTCGACGAGTCGAGCGGGCGCCCCCGGAGGACGCCCCGGCGATCCATCCACCCGGCTGTGCGCTCGCCCGAGACGGTCGTATGGCACTACGCTCACAGCCCCAACTCTAGCCTGGGGTCTCAGTCGTCTCGCGACTGCTTGAGCGTTGGATCATCGCTGATCCCAGAGCGCTATCCTTCGCTTCAGCCTCGTGCCTCGGCCCGGGGTTTTTCCTTGTAATGGCGCGTAAGTAATCGAGGGAGTAAATGGCTCGCGGAGATGTCCGCATCGCGGTGACGATGGCTTGCGAAGACTGCAAGCGACGCAACTACCAGACGAACAAGTCGCGGCGAAACTCGCCGGACCGGATCGAGCTGCGCAAGTTCTGCCGCTGGTGCGGCAAGCACACGGCGCACAAGGAGACGCGCTAGCCCCGATGGCGAAGACGCGCGCACAGCGCAAGGCCGAGCGCCGCGCTCGCGAAGAGCAGGAACGCAAACGCGTCGGCGCCGAGCGCACGGCAGAGTCGCACGCTCAGCGCGACACCCAGGTCCCGGTCTCCGGCGAGGTTGCCGAGGTCGAGGCGATGGAGAGGGGCATGGGCGCCGGCGCTCCCGAGGCTGCCCTCGAGACACCGGACGCGCCCAAGACTTCCTCCCGCGCCGAAAAGCGTGCCGAGGCGAAGGCGCTGAAGGACAGCGAAAAGCGCAAGCGCGCCGAGCAGAAGCGCCGCGAGAGCGAGCAGCTGGCCAAGAAGCAGAAGCAGGCACAGGCGCAGCGCCAGCGCGGCGGCGTCATCGGCTTCATCGCCTCCTGTTGGGCCGAGCTGAAGAAGGTCCAGTGGCCAGACCGCGACACCCTGGTCCAGGCGACCGCCGTCACGATCATCTTCGTCGCCATTGCCGCCACCTACCTCGGCGCGCTCGACGCGGCCTTCAATTTCCTGGTCAAGCAGATCCTCTAGCGGATCTCCGAACAAAGGCACTGACTACTGATGTATCGCTGGTACGTGATCAACACCTACTCGGGGCACGAGAACAAGGTCAAGCACAACCTCGAGCACCGGGTTCAGACGATGAGCCAGAACCGCAACGTGCGGCAGGTCGTCGTCCCCACCGAGCAGGTGATGGAGCTTGGCAAAGACGGTCAGAAAGAATCGAAGGAGAAGCGCACGATGCCGGGCTACGTCCTGGTCAACATGGAGATGACCGACGACGCCTGGGGCTTGGTCAAGAACACCCCCGGCGTCACCGGCTTCGTCGGCTCGCGCAACAAGCCGGTGCCGCTCTCCAAACCGGAGGTCGACCGCCTGCTGCACCGCGAGACCGCTGAGCGGCCCCGCACCCAGGCCCAGTTCTCGATCGGCGAGTCGGTCAAGGTCGTTTCCGGTCCGCTCTCGGACTTCTCCGGCGAGATCGCCGAGATCAACGAGGACGCCGCCAAACTCAAGGTCCTGGTCTCCATCTTCGGCCGCGAGACGCCGGTCGAGGTCGGATACGACCAGGTAAAGAAGATTTAGCCCGGCGACCGCTACCCTCTCCGATCCCGATGGCAAAGAAAGTCCTCACTCAGATCAAGCTGCAGATCTCGGCCGGCTCGGCCAACCCGGCCCCGCCGGTCGGCCCCGCGCTGGGTCAGCACGGCGTCAACATCATGGAGTTCTGCAAGGCGTTCAACGCCCAGACCCAGTCCGAAGGCGGGACGATCATCCCGGTCGAGATCACGGTCTACGAGGACCGCTCCTTCACCTTCATCACCAAGACGCCGCCGGCCGCGGTCCTGATCAAGGAGGCGATCCGGATCCCCAAGGGCTCCGGCGAGCCCCACGTCAACAAAGTCGGGACGATCTCCCAGGACCAGATCCGAGCGATCGCCGAACGCAAGATGCCCGACCTCAACGCCAACGACATCGACGCCGCCTCGAAGATCATCGCCGGCACCGCCCGCTCGATGGGCGTCGACGTCAAATAGGAGATTTCGTGGCCCACGGCAAGCGATACCGCCAGCAGTACGACAAGGTCGATCGCGACCACGCCTACCCGCCGGCCGAGGCCGTCGCCCTGGTCAAAGAGACTGCCAGTGCCAAGTTCG
>JBIOVV010000034.1:0-9756 GCA_044867925.1 Solirubrobacterales bacterium
GGGCTGTCCTCGACCCCCTCACCCCACGCCACCCGCAGAGAGGCGCATCGGATAGACAGCTACCCTTGAGCCATGCCCGCCGCTAGGGACATGGTTACGCGTGCGCTTCGCGTGGGAGAGGGAAGGAAGTTCAAGGGTTATGAGAAGCGCGCCGAGGCGATCAACCGGATCGAGCCCGAGATGGAGCTGCTCGCCGACGTCGAGCTGCGCGAGGAGGCCGACGCGCTGCGCGGGCGAGCGGCGGATGGGGAGTCGCTCGACGATCTGCTGCCCGAGGCCTTTGCGCTGACCCGCGAGGCGGCGCGCCGCGCGATCGGTCAGCGCCACTACGACGTGCAGCTGATCGGCGGCATGGTCCTGCACGAGGGGGCGATCGCCGAGATGAAGACGGGAGAGGGCAAGACGCTGACCGCGACGCTTCCCGTCTTCCTCAACACGCTGGGCGGCCACAGCGTCCACCTCGTCACCGTCAACGACTACCTCGCCCGCCGCGACTCGGAATGGATGAAGCCCGTCTACGACTTCCTCGGCATCAGCGTCGCGGCGATCCAGGAGGGCGACGATCACGCGACGCGGCAGCGCAAGTACGCCTGCGACGTCGTCTACGGCACCAACTCCGAGTTCGGCTTCGACTACCTCCGCGACAACATGGCCGATGCGCTCGAGCACTGCGTCCAGCCCGGCCACAGCTTCGCGATCGTCGACGAGGTCGACAACATCCTGATCGACGAGGCGCGAACGCCGCTGATCATCTCCGGCGCCCCCGAACAGGCGGCACAGACCTATTACACCTTTGCCCGTCTGGCCAAGCAGATGGACGGCGTGCAGGCCAAAGACAAGCTGCGCTCATTGGGCGAGTCGAAGGACACCTCCGAGGCCGAGCACGACTACGAGTTCGACGAGAAGCACAAGACCGTCTCGCCGACCGAGCGCGGGGTGAAACGAGCCGAGGAGTTCCTCGGCGTCGACAACCTCTACCTCGGTGAGCACGGCAGCCTCGTCAACCACCTGGTCCAGGCGCTGAAGGCGGAGGCGCTCTACCGCAAGGACAAGGACTACGCCGTGGTCGACGGCCAGGTGATGATCATCGACGAGTTCACCGGCCGCATCCTCGAGGGGCGGCGCTGGTCGGAGGGCCTGCACCAGGCGGTCGAGGCGAAGGAGGGGGTGGCGATCGGCGAGGAGAACCAGACGCTCGCCACGATCACCCTGCAGAACTACTTCCGGCTCTACGACAAGCTCTCCGGGATGACCGGCACGGCGCTGACCGAGGCGACCGAGTTCATGAAGATCTACAAGGTGCCGGTGGTCGAGGTTCCGACCCACCGCCAGATGGTCCGCGCCGACCAGAACGACCAGATCTTCAAGACCAAGGACGGCAAGTGGAAGGCGGTGCTGGAGGAAATCGCGGCGCGCCACGAGAAGGGCCAGCCGATCCTGGTCGGGACGGTCTCGGTCGAGGTCTCCGAGATGATCTCCGGCGAGCTGAAGCGACGCGGGATCGAGCACGCGGTGCTGAACGCAAAGCCCGAGCACGCCGAGCGAGAGGGCGAGCGGATCGCCCAGGCCGGCCGCAAGGGGGCGGTGATGATCGCGACCAACATGGCCGGCCGCGGCGTCGACATCAAGCTCGGCGGCGACCCCGAGCAGTCGGCGGTCCACGAGCTGAAGAAAAAGGGGATCACGCCCGGGGACGAGGGCTACGAGCAGGCGCTTGCGGAGAAGGTCGCCGAGCTGGAGCCGCTCTGCGCAGCCGAGGCGGAGGAAGTGCGCGAGCTCGGCGGACTCTTCATCTGCGGCACCGAGCGGCACGAGTCGCGCCGTATCGACAACCAGCTGCGCGGTCGCTCGGGCCGCCAAGGGGACCCCGGCGAGACCCGCTTCTTCCTCTCCGCCGAAGACGACGTGATCCGCCTCTTCGCCGGCGATCGCATCTACAAGATCCTCGACCGGCTCGGCCCGGTCGACGACGAGGGCGAGGAGATGCCGCTCGAGGCGAGCATGCTGACCAAGACCGTCGAGAACGCCCAGAAGAAGGTCGAGGAGCAGAACTTCCTGATCCGCAAACGCGTGCTCGAGTACGACGACGTGATGAACGAGCAGCGGCGCATCGTCTACAAATACCGCCGCGAGATCCTCGAGGGCCGCGACATGTCGGAGATCGCCCGTGACGAGATGGAGGGCGTGATCGAGCGGCTCGTCGACGAGTACACGCCCGGTGACGTGCTCGAGGAATGGGACATGGCCGAGATGGAGACGCAGCTGCGCCAGATCTGGCCGCTCAGCGTCGAGGTCGGCGGGATGGCGCCGGAGTCGGTCGACCGCGAGAAGCTCAAGGACGAGTTGGACGACGACGCGATGAGCGCCTACGACGAGCGCGAAGAGATCTTCGGGGACGAGCTGATGCGCTACCTGGAGCGCTCGATCCTGCTGCAGGTGATCGACAACCGCTGGCGCGAGCACCTCTTCGACATGGACTACCTGCGGGAGGGCATCCACCTGCGCGGCTTTGCCCAGATCGACCCGCTGGTCGCCTACAAGAACGAGGGCTTCGCCATGTTCGAGGAGCTGATGCACTCGATCTGGGAGGAGTTCAGCAAGCTGATCTTCCACGTCGAGGTCGAGGTCGACCAGAGCCAGGCGCAGCGGGCCTTCGGCCCCAACGGCGGCAACGCCCCGGCGGCGCTGAATTACTCGGGTGGCACCCCCGACGGCCAGCCCTCTGCCCTGCAGCAGGTGGCGGCCGGGGCCGGACCGATCGAAGCGGTTGCCGGGACCGCGGCCGGCAACGGCGCCTCCGAGGTGGTCGAGACCGTGGTCAAGGACGAGCACGAAAACATCGGGAGAAACGATCCCTGCTGGTGCGGCAGCGGCAAGAAGTTCAAGAAGTGCCATGGGGCGTGAGGGCGGTCCCGGCGGGGGTTCCGCTTAACTTTTTTCGAAGGGACCGCAGGGGCTGGCGCCCGGAGCTGGGCGCGAAAAAAGCACAAGACGCTCCACCCCCGCCGGGACCGCCCTCACGAAGGGCTAGCGCCTCATGACCCACGATCCGGTTCGGGAGTTCATTCGAGCTTTCAACCAGCGGGACCTCGATGGGTTCGTGAGCACTCTCGATCCGGAGGTTGAGCTGCACTCGATGAAGGGTCTGCGCAAGGGCAGGGATGCCGCGAGAGCGTGGGCTACGCGGGCGCCTGGGGGGGTGCAGCAGACGATCGAGGTGGAGGAGCTGTTCGAGGACGACACCGAGTCGGGCGGGGGAAGGGCGCTGGCATTGATCAAACGGACTTGGCACTGGGACGAGGACGGTTCGGCGGCTGGGCGGGACGAGATGGCTTGGTTGTTCGAGCTGCGCGGGCAGCGGATTTGCAGCTGGCGGCCGTTCGAGGACCGCGAGACCGCTTGGCGGGCGTACCATGGTGAAGATGGGAGCCCCGGCCGCAGAGAATCGCGAGGCGACTGAAGCCTGGAGCGGGCCGCTGTTCGAATGCTTCGTGCAGTACCGCGATCTCGTCGCCGGCGGGCTCGGCGCGCACGGGGAGGCGGCGCTGGCGGCTCACCCGCCCCGGGTGGGGGACCGCGTGGTCGACCTCGGCTGCGGCTTCGGCGACACGACCCAACGGCTGGCCGAGTTGGTCGGCGCCGACGGCGAGGCGCTCGGCATCGACGTCTCCGAGCCGTTCATCGAGCTGGCTCGCAAGGAGGCCGACGAGGCGGGCGTGGCGAACACCCGCTTCACGGTCGGCGACGTACAGGTGAGCAAGTTCGAGCAGACCTTCGACTACGCCTTCTCGCGGATGGGGATCATGTTCTTCGCCAACCCGGTGCAGGCCCTGCGCAACGTGCGTGAGGCGCTCGTTCCCGGCGGACAGCTGTGTGCCGTGGTCTGGCGCCGTAAGCTCGACAACGACTGGGTCAGCCGCGCCGAGGCCGTGGTCGAGCAGTACCTCGATCACCCGGAGGAGACCGACCAGCCGACCTGCGGTCCCGGCCCCTTCTCGATGGCCAACGCCGACACCGTCAGCGAGCAGCTCAAGATCGCCGGCTTCGAGCAGGTCGCCCTGCAGCGTTGCGACCTGCCGCTGAAGATCGGCGACGACCTCGACCACGCGGTCGAGTTCAACATGGCCCTCGGCCCGGCCGGCGAGGTGCTGCGGCTCTGGGAAGACCGCATCGACGAGATCCGGCCCAAGATCGCCGCCGAGCTGCGCAAGGCCCTGGCCGAGTTCGATGGTCCCGACGGCGTCTACGCGCCGGCCTCGACCTGGATCGTCTCCGCCAGAGCCCCGCAGTAACCTGTCGCCCATGGCCGAGAGCGCGCCAACCGAGTCGGTGCCGGCGCGGCTTGCCGAGATCCGTGAGCAGCTGTCCCTGCTCGCGGACTACCTTTGACCCCGCTGCGCTGGAAGGGGAGGTCGAGAGGCGCGAGGCCGAGATGCAGCGCCCCGGCTTCTGGGACGACCAGGATGCGGCGGCCCGTACCTCCGCCGCACACGCTCGCGCCCAGCGCAAGCTGAAGACGTTCCGCGAGCTCGAGTCCGAGGCGGGGGACCTCGACGAGCTGGCCGAGATGGCGGCCGAGGACGAGGAGATGGCGGGCGAGCTGACGACCCAGCTGGCCTCGGTCGCGCGGCGCCTCGACGAGCTCGAAGAGGCGCGCCTCTTCTCCGGCGAGTACGACGCCGGCGACGCCGTCGTCACCGTCCACGCCGGCGCCGGCGGAACCGACTCCCAGGACTGGGCGGAGATGCTGCTGCGCATGTACCTGCGCTGGGCGGAGGGGCGCGGCTTCGAGGTCGAGATGAAGGAGGCCTCGCCGGGGGAGGAGGCCGGCTTGAAGTCAGCCACCTTCATCGCCCGCGGCGAGAACGCCTACGGGCTCTTCGCCGCCGAGCGCGGCGTGCACCGGCTGGTGCGGATCTCGCCCTTCGACTCCTCCGCCCGCCGCCACACCAGCTTCGCCCAGCTCGACGCCGGGCCGCTGGTCGACGAAAGCGTTGAGGTCGAGATCGTCGAAGACGACCTGCGCATCGACACCTACCGCGCCTCCGGTGCCGGCGGTCAGCACGTCAACAAGACCGACTCGGCCGTCCGCATCACCCACATTCCCACCGGCGTCGTCGTGCAGTGCCAGAACGAGCGCTCGCAGACTCAGAACAAGGCGATGGCGATGCAGTTCCTGCGCTCGAAGCTGATCGAGCTGGAGGAGCGCAAGCGGGCCGAAGAGCTGGCCAAGGTGCGCGGCGAAGTCAAGGACGTCGCCTGGGGCTCGCAGATCCGCAGCTACTTCCTCCACCCCGACCAGCGGGTCAAGGACCATCGCACGGGCCACGAGGCCGGCGATGCCCAGCGCGTCCTCGACGGCGACCTCGACGACTTCATCCGCGACTACCTGAACAAAACCGCCGCCTCAGCGGCGAGCTGAGGCGGCCATCGCCGGCTCGCTCGCCTACCTGGAGCGTCCCGCCGCCGGCCAGCCGGAGGGCCTGCTGGTGCTTCACCACGGCCGCGGGACCGACGAGCGGGACCTGCGCGGGCTCGCCGACCTGCTCGATCCGCGGGGGCGGTTGCAGGTGGTCACTCCGCGGGCGCCGTTGGTCCTCCCGGGCTCAGCCGGATACCACTGGTACCTGGTGCCGCGGGTCGGCCACCCGGACCCCGACAGCTTCCACGCCGCTCGCCGGGCGCTGGCCGAGCTTCACGACGGGCTCTGGGCGGAGACCGGGGTCGAGCCGGCACGCACGGTGCTGGGCGGCTTCTCGATGGGCGCGGTGATGAGCTACGCCACAGCGCTGAGCGAGGAGCGCCCGGCGGTCGCGGGAATCCTCGCCTTCAGCGGCTTCGTCCCGACCGTCGCGGACTGGGCCCCTCGCTTCGACGATCGCCTGGGGACCAAGGCCTTCATCTCGCACGGTCGCCGCGACCCCGTGATCGGGGTCGAGTTCGCCGAGCGGGCTCGCGAGATGCTCGGGGCCGGGGGGCTGGCGGTCGAGCACCACGAGTCCGACCTCGGTCACCAGATCGACCCGGCGCACCTCTCGGCCGCGGCCGCCTGGCTGGGCGAGACGCTTCCCGCGGTGCCCTAGCGGTTCTCGGACCAGGTGACCCGGGAATCGCTGCTGCGCTCGATCCGCAGGCGCTGGACCTCGAAGCGCTCGCAATCGCGCGGCGCCTCGGGCACGTGCACCGTGACGGTGAAGCTGCGTGAGCTCTGCAGCTCCTCCATCGCCTTGCCGCTGAGGTGCTTGCTCAGCCGGACCACGCCGCTGCGTCCCAGCCGGCGGCTGACGGTGCCGAGGCGAGGGTCGCTCTTGGTGCCGTATTCGACCGTGGCCCGGGCTGGGGCGTAGGTCGTGTAGCCGACGGTCAAGCGCATCGTCCCCCGCCCGGGGTAGGCGACCATGCGCGCCGTGGCGGTCCGCAGGTAACAGCCTTCAGCGGGTGAGAAGCTGGTGCCCTCGGCTGCGGCTTCGCATTCTTCTTCCGTGGCTTCGGATGTCTCTTCGCCTGTGTCTTCTTCGACGCATTCGTCTTCGGACTCGACTTCTTCTTCGATCTCGGCAACGGGATCCGAAGTCACTTCGGCCTCGTCGAGAGCGTAGGCCGACCCGGCTGTCGCGAGTATCGCGAGAAGAATCAGCGGTGTCACCAGCCAGACCGGTCTCATCGCCCCTTTGATCGGTCGCCGTCGCTGATCCCTTTAACGCTGAAGGCGGCGCCGCGCGGGTCTGCGGGTTCCCCGCTAGATTCCTCGGCGATGTACGGATCGCCCCCGGAGATCGACGGAGTCACGCACCGCTACGTCGACGTTCCCGGTGCTCGGCTGCACGTCGCGGAAGCGGGGGAGGGGCCACCGGTCCTTCTCCTTCACGGCTGGCCCCAGCATTGGTGGACATGGCGCAAGGTGATCCCGGCGCTTGCCGAGGACCGCCGCGTCATCTGCCCCGACCTGCGCGGATTCGGCTGGAGCGAGGCGCCTGCCGGGCGCTACGAGATCTCCGGTCTCGCCGCCGACATGGTGGCCCTGCTCGATGCGCTGGAGCTCGACGAGGTCGACCTGATCGGTCACGACTGGGGCGGCTACGCAGGCTTCCTGCTTTGCCTCGACGCGCCGGAGCGCATCCGCAACTACCTCGCCCTGGGAATCGTCCATCCCTGGTTCGAGCCGCCGAAACCCTCGCCGGCGGCACTGCAGCGGACCGCCTACCAATTCGTGCTCGCCAGCCCGCTGCTGGGCGGGAGCGTCATGCGCTTCGTGCCGGGCTTCGTCAGGCTGGCCCTGCGCCGCGGCGCCCATCCGGACATGAGGTGGAGCAGGGAGGAGCTCGATTGCTATGCGGAGAGCTTCCGCTCCCGCGACCGTGCGCTCGCCTCCTCCCACCTCTACCGCAGCTTCCTGCTTCGTGAGCTTCCCCGCTTGAAAAAGGGCCACTACCGCTCGCGGCGCAGCTCAGTGCCCACTCGCATCCTTGCCGGCGAAGCCGACCCGGTGATCAGGGCGGACATCCTCGTCGGCTACGAGCCCTACGCCGACGAGATGAGCGTCGAGGAGATCGCGGGCTGCGGGCACTTCATCGCCGAGGAGCGGCCTGACCTCGTGATCGAGCGGGCGCGCCAGCTCTTCGGCGCGGCCTCCAGCTCCAGCTAGAGCACGCCCTCCAGCTTCAGCAGCGCCTCCTTCATCGGCAGGCCGCCGCCATAGCCGCCGAGGCTGCCGCTGCTGCGCAGGACGCGGTGGCAGGGGACGACGATCGGGATCGGGTTGGAGCCGCAGGCGGTCCCCGCCGCTCGCACGGCGCGCTCGTTGCCGGCGCTGCGGGCGATCTCGGTGTAGCTGCGGGTCTTGCCGTAGGGGATGCGGTCGATCGCGCGCAGGGCGCGGCGGCGGAAGTCCCGGCTGAGCCGCCAGTCGAGCGGCAGGCCGAACTCCGTCAGCTTGCCCTCGAAGTAGAGGTCGAGCTCGCGGCGGGTCTCGTCGAGGCGGGCGGGCGCCTCGAGCAGGCGCGGCGAGATCCGCGCGGCGAGATCCTCCAGCGCCGCGTCGGGATCGTGGCCGGGCAGGCTCACCTTGACCAGCCCCTTGGGCGTGGCCGCGAGCAGCAGTGGGCCGAAGGGGGAGTCGAAGGTCGCGTAGGCGACGTCGAGCAGGCCCTCGGAATCGGCACGCTCGGCGAGGCGTTGCAGGGAGGTCTTCATGCCAGCTCCTTTCTCAGTCGCTTGATCCCCTCGTGCAGGCTGCGGCGCGCCGCCTCCGGCGAGCAGCCGAGGGCGGCGGCGATCTCGGCGTGGGGGAGGTCGCTGCCGTAGCGAAGCGCCACGGCCGCGCGCTGCTTGGGTGGCAGCGCGCAGACCAGCTGCCAGATTCCCTCGTCGGGAGGCTCGGGATCGCTGGTCTCGATCTCGGCCAGCTCGGCGACCGGCAGCGGCCGGCGGCCGTTGGCCCGGTGGTGGTCGATCGCCTTTCGGTGCGCGATCGTCAAGAGCCAGCCGCGCAGGTTGGACGTGTCTCTCAGCTTGGGATAGGCGCGCAGGGCTGCGAGGAAGGTCTCCTGAAAGCAGTCGTCGGCGTCGGCGCGGCCGACGGCACCGCGCAGGACTCCCATGACGTCGGCGGCGTGCTCGTCTAGCAGTGTCTGGAACGGGGGCAACTTGGTCACTCGTGGATTAAACGCTGCAGCGCGGGCGGATGTGAGGGACGGGTGCCCCTCCCCGGAAGGCCGTTGCGCAGCAGGTCGCTTGCGGTGCTTCGGGGCGGGGTCGCCAAGCCTTCCGGGGAGGGGCACCCGTCCCTCATTCCGGTCCGAGGCTGGCACTTGATCTAGGGTGCGCCAAATGGCCGATCTTCACGAGCTGGTGGCGGTGGCGCTGGCGGAGGATGTGGGCTCCGGGGACGTGACGTCGGGGGCCACTGTGCCAGCGGAGGCCCGGGGGCGGGCGCGGATCGCGCAGAAGCAGGCGGGGGTCGTCTATGGGCTAGGGGTGGTTGCCGAGGTCATGCGGCAGTGTGGGGTGGAGGACGTCGACAACCTCGTGGTCGAGGGGCAATGGCGGGAGGAGGTGCCGGCGGACGTGCTTTTTGCCAGCGGACCTGCGGCGGCATTGCTGGCGGCGGAGCGGACGGCGCTCAACTTCCTCGGTCACCTTTCAGGCGTGGCGACCCTGACCGCCCGCTACGTCGAGGCAATCGTCGGAACCGGCGCCGCAATCCTCGATACCCGCAAGACGACGCCGGGGTTGCGGGAGCTTGAGAAGGCAGCGGTTCTCGCCGGCGGCGGGCGCAACCACCGCATGGGGCTCTACGACGCGATCCTGATCAAGGAGAACCACATCGCCCTCGCCGGCGGCCTGGCCAAGGCGGTTCACGCGGCGCGCAGCAGGCATCCGGAGCTTGCGGTCGAGGTGGAGTGTCGAAACCTCGACGAGGTCGCCTACGCGCTTGGGACGGGAGCCGATGTTCTGCTGCTCGACAACATGGACCCGGAGACGCTGCGCGGAGCGGTGAAGCTGCGAGAAGAAAACGCCTCGGGCGGGGGACCGTCGCTGGAGGCATCGGGCGGGGTCAATCTGGAGACGGTGCGGGGCATTGCGGAAACCGGCGTCGACCTGATCTCTGTCGGCGCCCTCACCCACTCAGCTCCCACGCTCGACTTCAGCATGCTGATCGAGCTGGCGTAAGAGGGGCCGGGTGCCCCTCCCCGGAAGGCTTAGCGACCCCGCCCCGAAGCACCACAAACGACCTGCTGCGCAACGGTCTTCAGG
>JBIOVV010000035.1:0-17308 GCA_044867925.1 Solirubrobacterales bacterium
CCTGCCACTCCCTGAACGCCAAAGAGAGCACCCCTCCCCCGATCACCAAATACAGCGGCACCAGCAGGTTCGCGGTATCCCCACCCGCCTCCAACGGCACCCGAAACGGCAGCGCCGCAACGACCGCAAGCGGCAGCAGGATCGGCCAACGCCTGAAGGCATAGGCGAGCGCAACGCTGGCCCCAATCGCGAGGACACCGAGGGCGACCAGCCGCGAGGGATGGTCGCGCAGGTCGACGATCTGGCTGGAGTGCCACTGGTCGCCGAGGATCAGGGCCGGGAAAAGGGCAAGAGCAACGAGCACCGCCAGTGAGCGGGGGCGGCCAGCCGGGAGAAGGATTGCGCCCACCCCTCCCGCGGCAGCGGCAATGAGGCCGAGGCCTGCGAAGACGCCGCTCACCGACCGCTCCGAAACCTGCTGGCGTGTGCGCAGAACTGGCCCCGGTCGGACTGTGCCCGATGCAGGCGAATTACACCTGGCGGCACCAGCACGCGGTCCTCGCCGAGCAGCTTGACCCGCAGCTTGTAGCGGCCGGGCGGGGCGATGCCGTCGTTGCGGCTGCGGCCGTCCCAGTAGAAGGTGTGGAACCTGTAGCGCTTGAGGTAGGTGTCGCGGGCAACGGTGACGACGAGCTTGCCGCCGGGCTTCACCACCTGGACGGTTCCCTGGTCCGACCGGGTGGTGCGGAAGCGGATGCGCACCTCGTCGTAGCGACAGTCGCCGTTGGGAGTGAAGCTGTGCACCGGGTTCTTGGGGTGGAGGACGGGGGCGCCGACGAAGGTGACGTGGTCGAGGACGAGCGGGTCGCGCTTGAGCCGCTGCGACCAGGCGAAGGCGGCGAGTGTGGTGAGGACGAGGAGGGCGAAGACCAGGCCGGCCCAGGCCTCAGCCTTCGGCCGCGGCATTGTCCTCGCCGACGATCACCGAGACCGGCGCGTCGCCGGACACCGATTCGATGTCCGCGCTCATCAGCTGCACCTGCGAGATCCCCAGCGCCTTGGCCACCTTGCGGGCCTCCGGCGCGTTGCCGCGGGCAAACATGACGACGCTGCCGGTGAAGCTGGTGCTGCTGTTGGTGACGGCGCCGAGCTGGAAGCCCTTGCCCTCGACTTTGTCGCCGTATTCGGCGGCGAGACCGGGCACAGCCGTGCCGTTGAGCACGGTGACTTCGATTTCGCTCGGCTTGATCGCCTTCGCGGACTTGGCCTTCTGGTCGCCCTTGCCGTCGGCGGAATCCGAGCCCTGGGTGGCGAGGTAGGCACCGCCGGCGACCACCAGGACGAGGACGACGAAGATCGCGATCAGGTAGCGCGGCTCGGCGATCCGCGAGCCGAAGCTGGAGAGGCCCGCGCGCAGGCGCTCGCTCCGGGTCAGCTCCGGCAGGCCGGCTTCGCGGCGCCGGCGGCGCTCCTCACGCTGGTCGAGCGAGGCACGCTCCGCGGTCCGGGACTCCTCGAGCGCGCGCAGCTCCTCCGCCCGTTTGGCGGCGGCCGTCGAAGTCGCGTCCTTGCGCTCGGAATCGCGCTCCGGGGCCGAGCCGGCCCACTCGCGCAGGCGGCGGATGTCGCGGGCCTGGGAGAAGGCGAGCATGGCGAGGACAGCGAGGCCCAAAAACGCAGCCAGGCCTGCGAAGGCGCCGATTTCCTTGATCAACTCCACGGAGTGGCTGCGAGAGGCTACTCGTCGTAGACGACTGCCGCCGCGTCACCGCCAGGAGCGGTGATCATCTCGACGACGCGCTGGGCCAGATTAGCCTCGTCGCCGGCCAGCACCAGGTGCTCGAGCGAGTTCAGGGTCGAGTCGATCCAGTCGGGGTCGAGCGGCGTCTCGCGCACGGCTCGCTGGATCCGCCTTGCCGCCGTCGGCTGCCCGCTCTCGGCGAAGCCGAAGAGCTCCTCGTGCAGCTTCTCCCCCGGCCGCGGTTTGGTGAACTCGATCGCGATGTCGGTTTCCGGCTCGTAGCCGGCGAGGCGGATCATGTTGTGGGCGAGGTCGACGATCCGCACCGGTTCGCCCATGTCGAGGACGAAGACCTCGCCCTTGCCGGCGCCGATGTCGCCGGCGCGGATCACCATCTGCACCGCCTCCGGAATCGTCATGAAGTAGCGGGTCATCTCCGGGTGGGTGACCGTGACCGGCCCGCCGCGCTCGATCTGGCTGCGGAAGATCGGCACGACGCTGCCCGAGGAGGCGAGCACGTTGCCGAAGCGGACGCTGGCGAAACGGGTGCCGGGGTGCTTGCGCCCCGCCGACTCGACGATCCACTCGGCCATCGCCTTCGAAGCCCCCATCACGGTTTTCGGGTTGACCGCCTTGTCGGTCGAGATCAGGACGAAGCGCTCGACGTCGGAGGCGGCGGCGGTCTCGGCGGTGATCCGGGTCGCGATCGCGTTGTTGCGCACGGCCTCCAGCGGGTTGGCCTCCATCAGCGGCACGTGCTTGTAGGCGGCGGCGTGGAAGACGACGCTGGGCTTGAAGCGCTGCATCACCTCCAGCATCCGGCCCGGCTCCTTGCAGTCGGCGAGCACCGACTCGACGTTGCTGAAGTGGCGCTCCTCGACCATCTCGCGGTCGATCTGGAAGAGGTTGTCCTCGGCGTGGTCGAGCATCACCAGCAGCCGCGGTTTGACCTGGGCGATCTGACGGCAGAGCTCGGAGCCGATCGAGCCGCCCGCCCCGGTGACGAGGACGATGCGGTCGCGCAGGTAGGCGCCGACCCGGTCGAGCTCGCGCACGATCGGGTCGCGGCCGAGCACGTCCTCGACCCGCACCTCGCGCAGCTGCTTGTTGAGCTGGACGCCGCCGCGCAGCAGCTCGAAGACGGTGGGCAGGGTGCGGACGCGGATCTCGCGGTCGCGGCAGGCCGCCACGACCTTGGCGCGGACCGTCCCCGGCGCCGATGGGATCGCGATCACGACCTCGTCGGGCTGGGTCTCGTCGAGCACCTTGTCGATCTGCTTGGTCGAGCCGAGAACCTTGAGGCCGAGCATCCGCATGCCGCGCTTGCGCGGATCGTCGTCGAGGAAGCCGATCGCGGTCGCACCGAGGTCGGGATTGAGCTGCAGCTCGCGGACGACCATCTGCCCGCCCGAGCCGGCGCCGACCACCAGCACCTCGTGCTTGGGGAGGCGGCCGGAACGCGAGGGCCGTTCGACGATCAGCCGCACCGCCAGGCGGGCCCCGGTGAGCAGCATCAGGGTGAGCAGGAAGTCCATCACCGCCACCGAGCGGGGCAGGTTGTGGGCGAAGGGCCGCAGCACCGTGAAGGCGACGACGAGGATCGCGCTGGCGACGGTGACGGCGCGGACGATCAGCAGGAAGTCGCGGCCGCTGACGTAGCGCCACCACTTCTGGTACATCCCGAAGGCGGCGAAGACGACCAGCTTGCCGACGACGACGAAGCCGACCGACTGGGCGAAGAGGACCGCGTAGCGGTGGGGCAGGCCGTGCGGGTCGTCGAGGAAGCGCAGCCGAAACGCCAGGTAGAAGGCGAGCGCGACGAGGGCGCCGTCGGCGCAGACCTGGAGGACCCGGTTGCGGTAGACGGGATGGTTCAACCGGCGCATGGAACCTGGCGAGTTTAGTCGCTGCTCGGCTCCACCCCTACAATCCCCGCTTCGCGCATGCTCCTTCTCGCCAGCGTCACAGACTTCTTCCTCGACCCGATCGTCAACGCGGGCACGGATTTCATCAGCAGCACCGGGCTGCCGGCGGTCTTCATCCTGATGGCGCTCGAGTCGGCCTGCCTGCCGGTGCCCAGCGAGGCGATCATGCTCTTCGCCGGCTCCAGCGTCGCCGCCGGGGACCTGACCATGTTCGGCGTCGTCGCCGCCGGCGTGCTCGGCAACCTGGTCGGCTCCTGGATCGCCTACGCGGTCGGCTACTACGGCCGGCTCGACCTGCTGGAAAAGAACAAGCTGATCCACATCAGCCCCAAGCACCTCAAATGGGCCGACGACTGGTTCGAGCGCTACGGCGCCGCGACCGTCTTCTTCTCGCGGATGCTGCCGATCGTCCGCACCTTCATCTCGCTCCCCGCCGGCATCGCGAAGATGCCGTTCTGGCGCTTCACGATCTACACCCTCGCCGGCTGCATCCCCTGGGTGCTGATGCTGGCCCTGATCGGGCAGAGCGTCGGCGATAACTGGGAGGAGTGGCGCGGCCACCTCCACTACCTCGACTACGCGGTGGTAGCCGCGGTCGTTCTCGGCGCCGCCTACCTGCTGATCAAGCGCCGGCGCGGGGGCGGTGGCCCGCCCGCCGAAAAACAGGCCGAGCCGGGACCGCCGGCCGAGCCGGCGCGCTCGCCGAGCGCTTGAGCGCAGCTGCGGACGGGCGGATCCCGCCGGGGCGCGCGCTGGCGCTTGGGGTGGTGCAGGGCCCGGCCGAGCTGCTGCCGGTCTCCAGCTCGGCCCACATCGTCCTCGTCCCCTGGCTGGCCGGCTGGGACTGGGAGGAGATCGACCCGGAGGTGCGCAAGAGCTTCGAGGTGGCGCTGCACGCCGGCGCGGCGGCGGCCCTGATCGTCGGCCAGCGCCGGCTGATCGCCGAAGAGCTGCGCGCCTTCGACCGCCGCGGCGCGGTCGTGCTGGCGCTCTCCTTCCTGCCCGCCGCGGTGGTCGGCTACAAGCTGGAGCGGGTGATCGAGCGGCGGCTGGGCGGGCCGCGGGCGACCGCCTACGGCCTGCTCGCCGGCGGGGCGGCGATGGTGGCGGGAGACACCCGGCCGCAGCTGCGCGGCCGCGGCGAGGCGGGTGCCGCCGACGGCCTCGCGCTCGGCGTCGCCCAGGCCGCCGCCCTCGCCCCGGGCGTCTCGCGCAACGGCATCACCTTGGCCGCCGCCCGCTGGCGCCGTTTCTCGCGCGACCAGGCCAACCTGCTCTCGCGCACGATCGCCCTGCCGATCATCGTCGGCGCCACCGGCCTCAAGGGTGCCCGGCTCGTCCGCCGCGGCTCTTCCCCGGCCCTGCGCCGCTCGATGGCGCTGGGCGTCGCAGCCTCCTTCGCCTCGACCCTCGCCTCTCAGCGCCTGATCAAGCTAGTCGAGCGCGACCGGGCACTATGGCCGTATGCGGCCTACAGAGCGGCGCTGGCGTTCGTTGTGCTTGCCAAATTGCGTCGCCTGTAATTTCCAATTCTCATATTTATTGGGATATACTTCCAAATCCTTGAACAGATTTGGACAGATTTGGAATTGGGATGCACGTTGAGGCGCCGCCAATATTTGAGAGTGGAGATGGGCCGCTGGATGTAGCGCGCCTGGCAAACCTGATGAAGGCGCCGACCGATCCTCGGTCCAGCGAGAAATACCTGCACTGGGACAAGCTGCGCCGGCTGAAGCCGCCCGAGGGCCTCGACTCCAAAGAGTGGTGGTGGAAGGTCAAGCTCTTCGAGAGGGCCCCCGGGATGCGCAGGCTGGACCTGCTGGACAAGAACGGCGAGCCGTTCCAATACGGCCTCCCGGACCTGCTGCTGCGCAGCCTTCACCACGTGGACCAGCGCTGTGCTGGCGAGGTGGCGATGGATGAGGCGGTGACCAACGACCGGCAAGCCCGCAACCGCTACCTGGTCAACTCGCTGATGGAGGAGGCGATCCGCTCGAGCCAGCTGGAGGGCGCGACGACGTCGCGGCGAGTCGCGAAGGAGCTCCTGAGAAGCGGACGGGAGCCCAAGGACCGGAGCGAGCGGATGATCCTCAACAACTTCCGTGCGCTTCAGTTCATGCGCGACGAGATGCGCGACGAGCTGACGCCCGAGACCGTTCTGGAGCTTCATCGCATCGTCACCGAGGGCACGCTCGACGATCCCGCCGCTGCCGGCCGGCTTCAGCAGGCCGGTGAAGAGCGTGTCGCCGTGTATGACCGCGATGACGGGCGGCGGATTCACACTCCTCCCCCCGCCGAGGAACTCCCCGGGCGGCTGGCCCGCCTCTGCGACTTCGCCAACGAAACCGAGGACAGCGAGCAGTTCGTACACCCGGTGATTCGCGCCATCTTGCTGCACTTTTGCCTGGCTTACGACCACCCGTTTGAAGATGGCAACGGCAGGATCGCTCGGATTCTCTTCTTCTGGTCGATGCGCGTGCACAACTACTGGCTCGTCGAGTACCTGCCCATCTCCAAGATCTTGAGAGAGGCTCCCGCGCAGTACGAACGCGCCTTTCTCGAGACGGAGACCGACGAAAGCGACACGACGTACTTCCTCATTCACCAGCTGCAGGTGGTCGAGCAGGCAATCGAAGAGCTGCACGAATACCTGGCTCGAAAGACGGGGGAGGTCAAGGAAGTCGAGGAACTGCTTCAAGGCGGGAACGGCTTCAACCACCGGCAGCTGTCCCTCCTCTCGGACGCGCTGAGGCATCCCGATCGCCCTTACTCCTTCGGCGGCCATGCTGAGATTCACCGCGTCACTCACGAGACCGCCCGGGCCGACCTGGTCCGGCTGCGAGACAGCGGCCTGCTGAACAGCCGCAAGGTCGGGCGGGAGTACGTTTTCGAAGCTCCTGCCGACCTGCCGGAACGCCTGAGAGAATCGACCGCGTGAGCGACGCGTACGCCAAGGCCGGAGTGGACCAGGGGGCCGCCGACTCGGCGGTCGGCGGCCTGGTCAAGGCGCTGGGGGCGATCCAGCTCGGCCGGCCCTCGCGCCAGGTGGCGCTGCCCGGCCACTACGCCAGCGTGATCAAGCTCGACGAGCGCAGCGGGATCGCGCTCTCCACCGATGGCGTCGGCACCAAGCTGATCGTCGCCGAGCAGCTGGGGCGCTTCGACACGATCGGGATCGACTGCGTGGCGATGAACGTCAACGACGTGATCTGCGTCGGCGCCGAGCCGCTGGCGATGCTCGACTACATCGCGATCGACCGGGCCGATCCCGCCGTCTGCGCCGAAGTCGGCGCCGGCCTGGCGCGGGGCGCGGAACTGGCGGGGGTCGAGATCCCCGGCGGCGAGCTGGCCCAGCTCGGCGAGATGGTCCGCGGCGTCGACGTCTCCGGCGCCTGCTTCGGCACCGTGGCCTTGGACGAGATCGTCGACGGCTCGGCCGTGCGGCCCGGCGACGCGATCCTCGGCCTCCCCTCTTCCGGGCTGCACTCCAACGGCTACAGCCTCGCCCGCTCGGCGCTGGAGGGAATCTCGCTCGACGAGGACCCCGAGGGGCGCCTCGGGCGCCCGCTCGGCGACGAGCTGCTCGAGCCGACCGAGATCTACGTCAAGCCGGTGCTGGAGCTGCTGCGCTCCACGACCGCGGTGCGGGGCCTAGCCCACATCACCTCCGGCGGCCTCGGCAACCTGACCCGGCTCGCGGTCGAGCTCAGCTACGAGATCGAGAAGCCGCTGCCGGTACCGCCGATCTTCGAGCTGATCCAGGAGCGCTCGGCCGCCTCCGACGAAGAGATGCGCGACGTCTTCAACATGGGGTGCGGCTTCTGCTGCATAGTCGCTGCCGATGACGAAGAGCGAGCGCTCGATCTCCTTCGCTCCCACTACCCTGGGGCACAGCGGATCGGCTCGGCGGCGGAAGGCCCGCGCGAGATCCGCCGCCACTGAATGGAAGCTCGCCCAAGCAGCGCGATGATCGGGACTGTGCTCTCCGGCCGCTATCGGCTGGAGGCGAAGCTCGGCAGCGGCGGCATGTCGACCGTCTACCTGGCCCGCGACCAGACGCTCGACCGGCAGGTGGCGGTCAAGGTGATGCACGGCGAGATGTCCGAGCAGGCCGACCAGCTGGAGCGCTTCCGCCAGGAGGCCCGCTCGGTCGCCAAGCTCTCCCACCCCAACGTCGTCGCGGTGATCGACGCCGGCGAGGACGGCGGTCACCCCTACATCGTCTTCGAGTACGTCGAGGGGGAAACGCTGAAGCAGCGGATCGTCCGCGACGGCGCCCTCGCGCCCCAGGAGGCGATCGCCTACGCGATCGAGATCGCCCGCGGCCTCTCGATGGCCCATGCCCGCAACATGGTCCACCGCGACATCAAGCCGCAGAACATCCTGATCGACGCCGAGGGCCGGGCGAAGCTGACCGACTTCGGCATCTCCCGCCAGCTCGAGCAGGACGGGATGACCGCCACCGGTCGCGTGCTCGGCACCACCGACTACGTCGCCCCCGAGCAGGCGATGGGCCGCAAGGTCGACCCCCGCACCGACATCTACTCGCTTGGGGTCGTGCTCTACGAGATGCTGATCGGCCAGGTCCCCTTCTCGGCCGACAGCCAGGTCGGCGTGGCGATGAAGCACGTCAACGAGGAGCTGCCAGACGTGCAGCGCCGCCGTCCCGAGGTCTCTGCCGCCGTGGCGCTCGTGGTCGAGCGCTCGACCGCCAAGGACCCGGCCGAGCGCTACCAGCAGGTCAGCGAGATGATCGACGACCTCTCGACGGCGCTGGAGGTCGAGGCGGCGCGGGCAGGCTCGACCACGGGCGAGGCGACCAGCGTGCTCGACGCGGTGCCGCCGCCCAAGCGCAAGCTCTCCGGGCGCAGGCGCTGGAGCTGGGCGGCGATCGGCGCCGTCCTGCTCGCCGCCGGCGCCGTCCTGCTCGCGGTGCTGCTGATCTCGAACGGCAACCTGGGCGGCGGCGGCGCCAACAAGGGCAAGGGCAACCCGGTCTCGATCGGCTCAGCGACCGACTACGACCCGCAGGGGGACGGTGAGGAGGTCGGCAGCAAGGTCGAGCTGGCAAGAGACGGCGATCCGACCGGGACCGCCTGGGAAACGGAGCACTACGAATCCGACACCTTCGCCGGCACCAAGTCCGGGCCGAACCCGGGCGTCGGCATCTACGTGACGACCAGTGGTCCCGTGACACCCTCGAAGATGCTCGTGCGCACGCCCACCCCTGGCTGGGACGCCCAGGTCTTCACCGCCGCGTCGGGACCCCCCGAAGAGCTCTCCGAGTGGGGCGAACCGGTCGGCATCGCCGTCGACGCCTCCTCGACCGAGGAGATCGACCTCACCCTCCCCTCCTCCGCCCGCTACTTCCTGCTCTGGTTCAACAAGGCCTCCGAAGCCAACGACCAGTACGGCGGCTACCAGGTCGAGATCAGCGACATCGAGCTGCTGCGCTGAAAGGCGGGGCCACGATGAGTGGCCGCCGGCGGTCTTTCTCGAGGGGCTAGAACTCGTAGGAGCGGGCGCGCCGGTGGCGCTCGATCGCCAGCGCGATCAGGCGGTCGCATAGGGCCGGGTAGTCGAGGCCGGAGGCCTTCCAGAGCTTGGCGTAGACGCTCGTTTCGGTGAAGCCGGGCATGGTGTTGATCTCGTTGACCAGGACGGCCCCGTCGGGCTCGACGAAGAAGTCGCAGCGGGCGAGTCCGGCGCAGCCGCCGAGCTTGAAGGCCGTCACCGCCAGCTCGCGCACCCGGGCGATCTGGTCGGGCGGGATCGGCGGCGGCACGACCAGCTCCATGCCGCCCTCGCGGTACTTGTTCTCGTAGTCGTACCACTCGCCTTTGGCGACGACCTCGCCCGGCTGCGAGGCGTCGACCTCCTCGTTGCCGAGCAGCGAGCACTCGACCTCCCGGCCCGAGGCCGGGGCCTCGACGATCACCCGTGGGTCGTGGCGGCGCGCCAGCTCGACGGCCTCGTCCAGCTCAGGCCCGGCGCCGGCGACCCTGCTGATCCCGACGCTCGATCCAAGCCGCGAGGGCTTGACCCAGAGCGGCGAGCCCAGCCGCGCGCAGCGCTCGCGCCAGCCCGGCTCGCCAGCGTCGACGAAATCGACCTGGGGAATGCCGGCCTGGGCGAAGAGCCGCTTCAGCGTCAGCTTGTCCATGCAGGCGGCCGAGGCGAGGACGTCGGAGCCGACGTAGGGAAGGTCGAGCCACTCGAGCAGGCCCTGGACGCTGCCGTCCTCGCCGAAAGGGCCGTGCAGAGCTGGGAAGGCGACATCGGCGCCGAGCAGGCCCTCGCCCGGGACGAGCCGGACCGCCTCCTCGTCGCGGCTCCACACCCCCGCTCGGGAGATCGTCACCCGCAGCGCCTCGTGGCCCGCCTCCTCGAGGCCGGCGGCCACCGCCTCTCCCGAGCGCAGCGAGACATCGTGCTCGGAGGAGCGGCCGCCGGCGAGGACCGCGACCCTCATTCTTCTGCTTCCACTTCCGGTTCGGCCGAGCCGGCGGCCGCCTTGCCGACGACGAGCGTCACCGTGCTGCCCGGCTCCGGTTCGGATCCGGGCGGCGGGAACTGGTCGGTGACGCGGCCGACCTGCGAAGGCACTTCCGTCTCCTGTTCCTGCACCACCGGTTTGAGGCCGGCGGCCCGCACCGCTTCGACCGCCTCGGCGCGCTCCTTGCCGATCACGTTCGGCACCGACGCCGTTTCTTCGCCCTTGGAGACCGCGATCGAGACGGAAGAGCCGGGCGGCAGCTGCGAGCCCGCGCTCGGCGCCTGGCGGATCACCTGTCCCTCGGGAGCGGTGTCTTCGACTTCTTCGACGTTGGGGGTGAAGCCGCGGCCGCGGATCTGCTGCACGGCAAGCGAGCGCTGCGAGCCGACCAGCACCGGCACCTTGGCCAGCTTCGGCCCACTGGAGACCTTGAGCACCACCTCGCTGCCCTTGGTCACGGTTTGGCCGCCGGAAGGCTCTGACTTGATCACCAGGCCTTCCTCGACGTCTTTCGAGTGCACCGATTCCGCCCTGGAGTCGAAGCCGGCGCCTCGCAGCTTTTCTTCGGCTTCCGCGGCGGGCAGGCCCGCTGTCGCGGGAACCTTGGCGCTGCCGGGGCCGGCGCTCACCGTCAGCGTCACCTTCGGCTTCGAGCAGAAGAAGGTCAGGAACGAGCAATCGAGCGACGCCTGGTTGGCCGGCGGCGAGGCGGCCGGGTCCTGCTCGAGCACTTCGTTCGCCGGCGCTTCGCGCTCGACCCGCTTGACGTCGCCGACGCTGAAGTCGTTCTGCTGCAACAGGGCGATCGCCACGTTGAGCTCGTTGCCGGTCACGTCCGGCACCTCGGTGGTGGTGTCTCGGGTCAGCGCGAAGCCGACCAACAGCCCGATCAGGATCGCGGCGGCGACCAACGCCCAGATGCGACGGCGGCGCCTCTCCTCCTCGGCCATCGTCCCCTCCGCCACCGGCTCCTCCGGGATTGCGACCACCGGTGGCAGGGGGGCGAAAGCGGCCGTGTTGTCGGCGCCGCCGCCCGGGTCCCTGAGGGCGGCGTCGATCGCGGCGATGAACGCGTCGGCGCTCTGGAAGCGCTGCCCCGGCTCCTTTTCCAGCGCTCGCATCACCACGGCGTCGAGCGCCGGTGAGACCTGCGGATTGATCGAGCTGGGGCGCTGGGGCGCCTGCGAGACCTGTTTCATCGCCACCGCGACCGCGGAGTCGCCCTCGAACGGGACCCGCCCGGTCAGCGCCTCGTAGAGCATCACGCCGATCGAGTAGAGGTCGGAGACGGCGGTGACGTCGAAGCCCTGCGCCTGCTCGGGCGAGAGGTAGTGCGGCGTGCCCATCACCGAGCCGGCCTGGGTGATCTCCGAGACGCCGGCGCGGGCGATGCCGAAGTCGGTCACCGTCGCCTTGCCCTCGTCGTCGACGATCACGTTTTGCGGCTTCAGGTCGCGATGGACGACGCCGTGGCGGTGGGCGAAGCGGGCTCCCTCGAGCACCTGGCGAATCAGCCCGGCGGCCTGCTCGGGTGTGAGCCCGGCGTCGATCAGCTGCTTCAGCGTGCGCCCCTCGAGGTACTGCATCGCGATGTAGTAGGTCCCGTCGACCTCGCCGCGATCGAAGACGGCGACGACGTTGGGGTGCTGCAGGCCGGCCGCCGACTCCGCCTCGCGGCGGAAGCGCTCGACGAACTCCTGGTCTTGGGCAAAGCGCGCGTGCAGGACCTTGAGCGCGACGCGGCGCTGCAGGTGAGAGTCCTCGGCGAGCCAGACGTCCGCCATCCCCCCCGACCCGATCCGCTGGAGCACCGTGTATCGCCCGTCGACCACGGACCCCTGTGTCACCTCAGCCACGCGGCTGTTCTACCTCATTCACCGTTGAGAATCGTTTCCGCCACATCGCGGAAGATCGGCGCGGCGACGTCGTTGCCGAATTCTTCGGTGCACTCGACCGTCGCCGCGATCGCGATTTTCGGGTCGTCGGCTGGCGCGAAGCCGATGAACCAGGCCTGGTTCTCTTCTTCGCCGCCGCCGCAGGCCAGGTTGCCGGGAGTTTCCGCTGTACCCGTCTTGCCCGCGACCGGCACGCCTTCGATCCTGGCGTTGGTCCCGGTGCCTTCGCTGACCACGCCTTCCATCGCCGTGGTCAGCTCGGCGGCGGTATCGGCGCTGATCGGCTGGCTGTACTCGGCCGGATCGAGGCGCTTGGTCACGCGGCCATCGGGGTCGATCACTCGGCTCCAGATCTGCGGCTTCATCAGCTTGCCGCCGTTGGCGACCGCGGCGGCGACCTGCGCCATCTGCAGCGGCGTGACCACCAAGCGCTCCTGGCCGATCGCCAGTCGCGCCAGGTCGACCGGATCGTCGGCGCCGAGCAGTTCTTCCTCTTCGTTGTAGACACCGCTCTTCGACACCTCTTCGGCGGGAAGGTCGATCGCCGGGGTCGAGTTGAAGCCGAACCGTTCCATGTACTCGAAGAGGGTGTCGTTGCCGAGCTGCTGGCCGAGCTGGCCGAACCAGGTGTTGACCGAGTTGGTCAAAGCTTCGTCGAGGGTCGCCCCAAAGAAGTCCTCGCCGAAGTCGTTTTCGAGCGGCGTGCCTTCGACTTCGAGCGAGCCCGGCGCGTCGATCGGCGTCTCCGGCGTGATCGTGCCGCTTTCCAGACCGGCCGCGGCGGTGACCACCTTGAAAGTGGAGCCCGGCGGGTACTGACCCTGGGTGGCGCGGTTGAACAGCGGTGTTTCGACTTCGTTCGCGTTCAGCTTCGAGAGTTCGTAGGGCACGCGGTTCGGGTCGTAGGGCGGGTTCGAGGCCAGCACCCGCACGCGGCCACTCTGCGGCTCGATCGCCACCACCGCGCCGAAGCCGGCTGCTTCGAGGTCGGCCAGCGCCGTCGCCTGCGCCGCCGGGTCGAGGTTGGTGACGATGTCGTTGCCCTCCTGCCGCAGGCCGCGCAGCTCGTCGAGGATCGAGGTGAATTCGGAGTCGTTGCCGACCAGCTCGTCGTTGTGGAACCGCTCGAACTCGCTGTCGCCCTGCTGGACGAAGCTGTAGCCGATCGGGTGGCCGTAGAGCGAGCCCTCCGGGTAGCGGCGCACGTAGCGCAGGGCGTCGCCGCGCCCCTTGGCGACCGAGCGGGCGATCACGGTCCCGTCGGCGGCGAGGATGCGGCCGCGCTGGATCTGCTGCTGCTCGAGCAACGGTCGCTTGTTGGCGGTCTTCTCCTTCAGCGCCTTGGCGTCGAAGACGGCCCAGTACGAGGTGAAGCCGATCAGCACCGCGAAGAGAGCGACGACGAGGCCGAAGAGCTTGACGATCTGGCGGTTCACGACACGACCCGTGAGAGTGCCGGCCGCCCCGGATTCGAACGCCCGGAGATCACCGTGACGGCCGGCACTCTCACGTCGCCTCCTTGCGGGCACGATCCGAGACCAACAGGAGGAGCGCCAGCAGGACGAAGTTGGCGACGATCGAGCTGCCGCCGTAGCTGATGAAGGGCAGGGTGACGCCGGTCAGCGGGATCACCCGGGTGACGCCGCCGATGATCACGAAGGCCTGGATCGCGAAGACCGCGGTGAGGCCGGTGGCGAGCAGCTTCGAGAAGCCGTCATCGGCGAGCAGGGCGATCTTGAAGCCGCGGGCCGAGATCAGCAGGTAGGTCAGGACGACGCCGCAGGCGCCGAAGAGTCCCAGCTCGTTGACGATCAGCGAGTAGATCGTGTCGGTCTGCGCCGCCGGCAGCAGCGCCGCGTCGGTGCCCGGGATCGTGATCAGGGACTGGCCGAAGCCCTTGCCGAAGAGCCCGCCGTCGGCCTGGGCGAAGATCGATTGCAGGATCTGGTACCCGCTTTCTTCTGGGTGCGCATAGGGGTCGAGCCAGATCTCCACGCGGTCGTGCACATGGGGCACGGTCGAGGCGAAGAACCAGGCGCCGACCAGGAACATCGCCATGCCGATCGCGACGAAGGAGAAGCGGCCGGTGGCGACGTAGAGCAGGGCGAGGAAGGCGGCGAAGAACATCAGCGAGCTGCCGAGGTCGCGGATGAAGACGAGCATGAACATCGAGGCGCCCCAGACGACCAGCATCGGCCCGAAGTGCTTGAGCGGCGGCAGGGTCACCCCGAGCACGCGGCGGGCGCCGACGATCAGGACCTCGCGGTGCTCGCGCAGGTAGCTGGCGAGGAAGACGACCAGGCAGATCTTCGAGAACTCGGCCGGCTGGAAGGCCAGCGGACCGATCTTCACGCCCAGGTAGGCGCCGTTGACCTGCTGGCCGATGCCGGGCAGGCGCGGCGCCAGCAGCAGCAGCAGCCCGACCACGGCGATCGTGTAGCGGTAGCGCTCGAGCACGTCGTAGTCGCGCAGGAACTGGATCGTCAGGACGAAGAGCACGATGCCGAGCACGAACCAGTTGGCCTGGTCGCGGGCCAGGTCGGAGTCGATCCGGTAGATCATCACCAGGCCGAAGGCCATCAGCAGCGCCACCAGCGGAAAGAGGTAGGGGTCGGCGCTGGGCAGCCGGATGCGCAGGTAGATGTGGGTGGCGAGGCAGACGGCGAAGAAGTAGGCGCCGTAGATCAGGCTGGCGTCGTCGAGGCGGGCGCTCTCCTGGGCGAAGACGGCGGTGAAGCCGGCGGTGAGGAGAAGGGCCACCGGCACAAGCGCCATCAGCTCCCGGTTGCGTGCGCTCACCGCTTCCGCTGTGCCTTTTCTATGTAGGCCGAGGAAAGCGAACAGCGGAAGCTCATCGAACCCCTTGCGATTCTTCGATGTCCTCGACCAGCGAGACCGCGTCGTCGCGGGAGCGCAGGTCGTGGCCGCTGACTGCTTCGGCGCGTCGCGGCGACAGCGAGGAAGTCTGGATCGGGCCGGCGTAGCGCTCTTCGTAGAGCTCGATCCCGAAGGGCAGCTCGTAGGGAAGGCCGCGGTAGAGGGCGACGCGGCCGCCCTCGTCGGTGCCAAGAAACCAGACCTGGCGGTTGCCGTACCAGGCGCCGAAGGCGAGAGCGGCGAGCACGACGAGGACAGCCAGGGCCGTGAGCGCACGGCGCAGGCCGCGGCGCGGCTGCTTTGCCGCCAGCTGTTCGCGACGGTCCTGGGCGGCGGCCGCGGCGGCGCGGCGGCGCACCTCGGTCGCGGTCAGGCCCTCCGCCGCCGCGGTGCTGCCGATCAGCGTCGCGTTCTCGTGGCTCTGCTGGGGCGCGGCTGCATCTTCGAGTCGGAAGGCAAGGGTGGTGATGTTGTCGCGGCCACCCGCCCGGTTCGCTTCGTCGACGAGGGCGCGCACCGCGGCGCTCATCGAGGTGGCGCCGCGCAGCAGCTTGGCGATCTGCTCCTCTCCCAGCATCGTCGTCAGCCCGTCCGAGCAGATCAGGAAGACGTCCCCGGGCGCGGCGGAGACCGTCTGCACGTCGGGCTCGACCTCCGGCTCGGGACCGAGCGCACGGGTGATGATCGAGCGCTGCGGGTGGTCCTCGGCCTGGGCGTCGGTGAGCTGGCCCTTGCGCCGCATCTCCTCGACCAGCGAGTGATCGCGGGTGAGCTGCTCAAGCTTGCCGCCGCGCAGGCGGTAGGCGCGGCTGTCGCCGACGTGGCCGATCGCCACCTCTTCGGCGCCGGCGTCGACGATCGCGGCGGTCAGCGTCGTCCCCATGCCGGCGCGCGAGGGATCGGCGCGCGCGAGGTCGTGGATCGTGCGGTTGGCGGTCAGGATCGTCTCGCGCAGGACGCGCTCGGGAGGGCCCTCCGGCAGGTCGACGTCGAAGGCGTCGGCGGCCGCTTTCGAGGCGACCTCGCCGGCCTGGGCGCCGCCCATCCCGTCGGCGACGACGAAGATCGGCGCGCGCACGAAGTAGGAGTCCTCGTTGGCGTTGCGCTGGCGCCCCGTGTCGGTGCGGAAGGCCTGGTCGTCGATCCTCAGCACGCCTAGATCCCCGCCTCGTATCTGAACTCGGTGTCGCCGATCCGCACCACGTCGCCGTCGATCAGCTCCGCCTCGCCGTGGAGGGTGGCGTCGTTGAGCAAGGTGCCGTTGGTGGAGTTCATGTCCTCGACGTAGGTGTGGCCATCGCGACTGAAGATCCTGGCGTGCACGCCGGAGGCGTAGCGGTCCTCGATCCGCACGTCGGCTTCCGCCGAGCGGCCGATCGAGAGGCCGCCGATCAGATCGAAGCGCTCGCCCGGATCGAGGCCGCCGCCGCGCTCGGCGACCAGCCAGGCGTCGGTCGCACTCGGCTGAGGGGCGAAGCCGGGGGCCTGGTGGAAGCCGGTCGCGTCGGGCGCGGGCGAGACCGTGCGGCGGAGGTCCTTGAGGGCGCTGAGGGCGATCCAGAGCAGGAAGAGGTAGAGGACGGCGAGGAAGCCGAACTTGAGGAAGACGGAGATGGGCTCGTAGTCCACTAGCGCCGGACCCTCACTGCTCGATGTCGAACAGGAAGGTCGTCGTGCCGAGAGTCACCTGGTCGCCGGGACTGAGCCGCGAGGAGGAGACCCGCCGGCCGTTCACCTTGATGCCGTTGGTCGAGCCGAGATCGGCGATCGTCCAGTCGCCGGTCTGGGTGCGGCGCAGCTCGGCGTGGCGGCGCGAGACGTTGGGATCGCTGACCACGCACTCGGCTCCCTTCGAACGGCCGATCGTCGCCCGCGGGCCTTCCAGCACGTAGCGACGGTCGTCGAGGGAGACGACGGCGCGGGTCGCCACCATCGCTTCCGCTCGCTGCTCGGGGCTCGCCTGGGGAGCGTCGCGGTCCTTGACCGCGGAGTAGACCATCGTGTGGCCCTCCTCCCCCTGAACCGGCGCCTCGCCCTCGTGGGCGGGCGGCTTGACCAGCCGCGTCTGGATGCCGAACTCGCCGAGGCGCAGCCGCTCGTCCGTCTTGAACTCGACCGCGGGACGGGTCAGCAGGTCGTAGCTGCGCCGCCGGGCGTGCTCGAGCAGGTAGCCCGAGAGCTCCTGCTCCAACGAGCGCTCATAGCCTTCGAGCTTGGCCCGGTCCTTGCTGGAGAGGAAGACCGTGTACTCGTTGGGGACGTAGACGCGCGCCACCCCGGCGGTCTTGTGAGCGTCCATCTCCTTGGCCAGCTTGCGGGCCAGCTCGACCGGCTGCACCTCGGAGCTGAAGGCGCGGCTGAAGACCCCCTCGACGAGGCCTTCGATCCGACTCTCGAGGTTACGTAGAACGCTGATCGGTGGCTCCTTTTCGCG
>JBIOVV010000036.1:0-10617 GCA_044867925.1 Solirubrobacterales bacterium
GTTACTCACGTGTTACTCACCCGTTCGCGGCTTTGCCCCAGGGCAAGCCCTGGTTCGTCGCACCACTTGCATGTGTTAAGCACGCCGCCAGCGTTCGTCCTGAGCCAGGATCAAACTCTCCGTGAAAGGTACTTCTTACAGAGAGCTGTCATGCCTGGCAAATTGCAAATCGCCGGGTACACATACTCGGCGACCGGCATGACGGGTAAATCAGACCACCCGGCGCGCTGGCGCACCGAGTGGATCGGGCTCAAACATCCCACGGACACGAGTGTCCGCGGGGTGCACGCTGCTCAGTTTTCAAAGACCGCTGCGCCTTTGCGGCGGGACTCGCCGCTCATTACGCACGGGCCAGGCACAGGGCCTTGCCCAGAGGGACGAAGGAGTATAGCGCTGCGGCGGCGCTTTGCCTAGCCGCCTAGCGAAGCCGGCGGAAACGGCGCTTGCCGGCCTGCAGCACGCGGCCCTCGAGCTCGCTCGCGGCCAGGTCCAGGGTATCGGATGGGATCGGCTCCCCGTCGAGCTTTGCGCCGCCCTGGCGGATCAGGCGGCGGGCCTCGCTGGAGCTGATCTCGAAGGCCCCCGCCATCAGCGCCGGCAGGTGGATCTCGCCGCCGTTCCCCCCCGCATAGGCGCCCAAGTCGAGCTCCTCGACGTCGTCCGGCGCGCCGCGCTCGACGAAGAGGCGGTTGAAGTGCTGCTCGGCCGCCCGCGCCGCGCCGGCATCGTGGAAGCGCTCGACGATGCCGCGCCCCAGCGCTCGCTTGGCCTCGTTGGGCGGCAGATCGGCAGGCGGCTCGACACCGAGCACGAGGCGGTAGTAGTCGCCCATCGCCCCGTCGGGCACCCGCATCGCCTTGCCGAACATCTCCTCCGGCGCCTCGGTGACGCCGATGTAGTTGCCGAGCGACTTGCTCATCTTCTGGGTCCCGTCGGTGCCGACCAGGATCGGCAGGGTCAGGATCGACTGCGGCTTCTGGCCGTAGGCGGTCTGGATGTCGCGGCCGAAGAGCAGGTTGAACTTCTGATCGGTGCCGCCGATCTCGACGTCGGCCTCGACCGCGACCGAGTCGTAGCCCTGCAGCAGCGGGTAGAGCAGCTCGAGCGCCGCGATCGGAGCGCCGGCGGCGAGGCGCTTCTGGAAGTCGTCGCGCTCGATCAGGCGGGCCACGGTCGTCTGCGCGAGCAGGCCGAGCAGCTCCTCCGGTGCCATCCGCAGCCACTCGCTGTTGAAGCGGACCTCGGTGCGCTCGCGGTCGAGCAGCTTGAAGGCCTGCTCCTGATAGGTCGCCGCGTTGGCCTCGATCTCCTCGGGGGAAGGCATCGGCCGCTGTGCCGAGCGCCCGCTGGGATCGCCGACCCGGGCGGTGAAGTCGCCGACGATCAGCACGACCTGGTGGCCCTCCTGCTGGAACTCGCGCAGCTTCTCCAGCACGACGGTATGGCCGAGGTGGATGTCCGGCGTGGTCGGGTCGATCCCCAGCTTGACCCGCAGGGGGCGCTTGCCGGCCAGCTGCTCCCGCAGCATTCCCGCCGGCAGCACGTCGACCGCGTTGCGCGTCAGGTCCGCCACGGCCCCAATGCTAGACTGCCGCACTCTCTTGGCGGGCGAACGCAGCAAGCCGCGCCTCAAGAAGCTACGCATCCTCTTCGTCGTAATGGGGCTAGGCGTGCTGGGGCTTGTCTCGATGGTCTTCGGGATGATGGCCGCTGTCTCACGAGACCTACCCGCGATCTACGACTTCGCCCAGTACAAGGCGTCGAAGAACAGCGAGGTCTTCGACGCATCCGGAGAGCCGATCGGGACGCTGACCAGCGATCAGAACAAGATCCTGCTCACCTCCGGCCAGATCTCGCCAAACGTCAAGAACGCGGTGGTCTCGATCGAGGACACGCGCTTCTACGAGCACAACGGGGTCGACTTCCAGGGCATCGGCAGGGCCCTGGTCAAGGACATCCTCAGCCAGAGCGCCGCCCAGGGCGCCTCGACGATCACCGAGCAGTTCGTCAAGAACGCGCTGGAAGCGCAGAACAGCCGCACGCTCTTCGTCAAGTTCCGCGAGGCGGCGCTTGCCTACCGGCTGGAGCGCCACTGGAGCAAGGACGAAATCCTCACCCAGTACCTCAACACGATCTACTTCGGCGAGGGGGCCTACGGAATCGAGGCGGCGGCGCGCACCTACTTCGGCGAGGCCCACCCCGGCTGCGGCACGCCGAACGAGCCCTGCGCCTCGGTCCTGGAGCCCTGGGAGGCGGCGACCCTGGCCGGAGTGATCGCCTCGCCCTCCGCCTACGACCCCAAGGTCTATCCCGAAAACTCGCTCTCGCGGCGCAATCTCGTGCTCGAAAGGATGTACGAACAGGAATACATCACCCGCGAGCAGTTCGAAGAAGGCAGCGAGCAGGCGCTGCCGCCGCCCGACGACATCGAGCCACCCACGCTCGACTCGAGGGCTCCCTACTTCACCGCCTGGCTGCGCCAGCAGCTGGTCGAACGCTATGGCGCCGCCAAGGCCTTCTTCGGCGGCCTCAAAGTGAAGTCGACACTCGACCTGCGCCTGCAGGGCGCGGCCGAAGAAGCGGTCAACTCCTACCTCGGCTACTCGCCGGCGACCGCCTCGGTGGTCGTGATCGACAACCAGAACGCCGGCGTCAAGGCGATGGTCGGCGGCCCCGACTTCGATACCAAGCCCTTCAACCTGGCGACCCAGGGGCACCGGCAGCCGGGGTCCTCGATCAAGCCGTTCATCCTGCTCACAGCGCTGGAAGAGGGGATCTCCCCGTACACCACCTACGAATCGGCGCAGCAGGAATTCAGCTACGGCAAGAACGGCCAGGAAACCTTCGTCGTCACCAACGACGAGGGCTCCTACGCGGGCGTCAGCGACCTGATCTCGGCGACGACCAACTCCGACAACTCGGTCTACGCCCAGCTGGCGCTGGAAGGGTTGAAAGGCAAGACCGTGGAGGACCGCACTCGCTCGATCGCGGCGACGATCCACAAGATGGGCTACGGCGATCCGATCTCGACCAATCCGGCGATGGTCCTGGGAGGAATCGACCCCGGAGTGACGCCGCTGGGCTGGACCTACGCCTACACCACCCTCGCCAACGGCGGCGACCGGGTCAGCGGCACGCTGGCGGCGCGGCCGGGCGACAGCCCGGTCGCCTACACCCAGGTCACCGACCAGGACGACCACACGATCAAGGACGGCGACAACGACTCGAAGCACAAGCAGGTGATCCCCGAGGGGGTGGCCGAAGAAGCGAAGAGCATCCTCGAAACGGTGGTCTGCTGCGGCACCGGGGTCAACGCCGACATCGGCGCCCCCGGCCAGTGGGGCAAGACCGGGACCACCGAGGAAAACGGCGACGCCTGGTTCTGCGGCGCCACCGAAGAAGTCACCGCCTGCGTCTGGGTCGGCTATGCCGACACCGTGACGCCGATGACGACCCTCTACAACGGCGGCCCCGTGATGGGCGGCACCTTCCCGGCCCTGATCTGGGCCAGCGTCGTCTCGGCCTGGGAAGAGATCAAGGACGAACGCGCCGCCGAAGCCAGGGAAGACAAGGAGAGCGACCGGGATTCCAGCGCCTCGACGCCCTCCCCCTCCTACACCGCGCCCGAATCGTCAGGCGAAACGGAAACCGAAGCCGCGCCCGAAGAAAGCGAACCGAGCGAACCGGCGGAACCCGAAGAAGCACCGGAATCGGCCGAACCGGCGGAACCCGCGCCGAGCGAACCCACCGCCCCCTCCACGGGCGGCGGCGTCACCGCCGGATAGCCGCCCCCGGCCTCGGCTTCGAGACGTTCGGGTTGTCGGCGGCGCAGAAGCGCCAAGGGCGCTCGACGGCTTTGGTGATGCCGATCCGCGGCCCGGTCAAGACGTCCGCCTGCCAGTCGCCCACGGGTGGCAGCAGAAGAAACGGGTCGCGGGCGAGGTCCGCTTCGTTCTGCTCGAGGCCGATGCCGAGCGCCTCGGTCAGCTTGCCGGGACCGGAGCAGAGCTCGCGGTCGGGGCGCTCGCCGCGACGCGCGCGCATCGCCTCGACCCCGGCAGTGGGCTCCAGCGCACGGATCAGCACCGCCGCCGCATCGCCCTCCGGTTCGGCGACGAAGTTGAGCAGGCTGTGGATCCCATAGGAGAGGTAGACGTAGGCACGTCCCGGCGGCCCGAACAGCACCTCGGTGCGATCGGTCAGGCCGGCGTAGGCGTGGCAGGCGGGGTCGTCGCGCTCGTAGCTCTCGGTCTCGACGATCGTGCCGCCGCAGCCGGCGAAGAAGAGTCGGCAGCCGATCAGCTCGCGGGCGACGAGGTGAACCGAGCGATCGAAGAAGTCAGCCCCAAGCGGCTCTGCGAGCCGCTTGGCCCCGCCCTGAGGCTCCACCGCCCGGGCCTTCACCGTCGCTCTTCGAGCACCCGCGCCTTGACCGCCGCGAGCGTCTCCCGAGCCTCGCCGAGCTGCGCGGCGAGCGCAACCGAGCCGGTGCCGCCGGCGATCCTCTTCGACTCCAGCCAGCTGCTGCGCTTCAGCACCTCGTAGTAGGAGCCGTCGAGGTGCTCGGAGCGCCGGCGCAGCTCCTCCTCGCTCAGCTCAGATAGCGACTTGCCCTGCTCCACTGCGTCGCGGACGAGGCCGCCGACGATCCCGTGCGCCTCGCGGAAGGGCACGCCGCGCCGGACCAGCAGGTCGGCGACCTCGGTCGCCGCCAGCATCTCGTCGCCCGAGGCCTCCTCCATGCGGGCACGGTCGAAGCAGATCCCACCGAGCATCCCCGCGGCCGCGTCGAGACAGGCCTCGACCGTGTCGATCGCGTCGAAGAGCGGCTCCTTGTCCTCCTGCATGTCCTTGCCGTAGGTCAGCGGCAGCGCGTGCATGACGCCGAGCAGGGTGGCGTACGAAGCGGCAACCCGGGGGCTCTTCGCCCGCAGCAGCTCGGCCGAGTCGGGGTTGACCTTCTGCGGCATGATCGAGGAGCCCGAGGAGAACGACTCGTCGAGCTCGCAGAAGCCGAACTCGCTGCTCGACCAGATGACGATTTCCGACCCAAGCCGTGAGAGGTGCATCGAGCAGGCAGCCGCGGCGGCGAGGTAGTCGAGCACGAAGTCGCGGTTGGAGGCGCCGTCGATCGAGTTGTGGCTGACGTGCTCGAAGCCGAGGTCGGCGGCAACCGCCTCGCGGTCGATATCCCAGTTGACCCCGGCGAGGGCGCCGGAGCCGAGCGGCATCACCGAGGCGCTGTCGAGGGCGAACTGGAAGCGCAGCACGTCGCGGGCGAGCATCCAGAAGTAGGCGAGCAGGTGGTGCCCGAGGTAGACCGGCTGGGCGCGCTGGAGGTGGGTGTAACCGGGCATCGCCCAATCCCGGTGCGCCTCGGCGAGGGCGAGCAGCTGCTCCATCGTCGCCCCGCAGAGCTCGATCGCCCGCAGCGAGTGAGCCTGGACCACCAGGGCGACGTCAGTCGCGACTTGGTCGTTGCGCGAGCGACCGGTGTGGAGCTTGCCGGCGAGCGGCCCGATCTCCTCGCCCAGCAGGCGCTCGATCGCCATGTGGATGTCCTCGTCGGCCTGCTCGAACTCGAAGCCGTGCTCGGCCATGCGGGCCTGCACCCGGTCGAGCCCCGCCTCCATCTCCGTCAGCTCGCCGGCGTCGAGGACGCCGAGCCGCTGCAGGCCGCGAGCGTGAGCGCGCGACTGGTCGAGGTCGTAGGCCGCCAGCTGCCAGTCGAAGGGCAGCGAGCGGTTGAGGCGCCAGAAGCGCGGATCTGGGTCCTTGCGGAAGCGAGCCATCGAGCGGGCGATTATTCCTTGATCGGGCCCTGGCCGAGTGCCATCGCCAGCTCCTGGCAGACACGGTCCACCTGGCTTTCGCTCAGGGAGGGGAAGAAGGGCAGCGCCAGCGAGTGCGCGGAGGCGGCTTCCGCGACGGGAAATTGGCCCTGGCGCCAGCCCAGCTCGCGCAGGTGGGGGAAGAGGTGGATGCAGGGCAGGTACGCCTTGGCGGCGATGCCGCGCTCGGCCAGGCGGGCGATCGTCGCGTCGCGGTCGGCGTCCTCGCCGAGGCGGACGACGTAGACGAACCAGCTGCGCCGCTCCGCGCCGCGCGCGACGATCGGCGCCTCGACGCCCTCGACTGCCGCCAGTCGCTCGGCGTACGTCGCCGCCACCCGGTCGCGGGCGGAGAGCATCTCCGTCAGCTTCTCGACCTGGGCGACGCCGAGCGCCGCGGCGACGTCCGAGAGCCGGTAGTTGAAGCCGAGGCCGCCGTGGTCGAGCCAGCCCATGTCGGCCGCGCGCCCCTGGTTGCGCTCGCCGCGCAGGCGGGCGGCGAGGCCCGCGTCGCCGGGCACGACCATGCCCCCCTCCCCCGTCGTCATCTGCTTGTTGGCGTAGAAGGCGAAGGTGGCGAGGTTGCCGCGGGCGCCGACCTTGCGACCCTCCGAGTCGATGGCGCCGAGCGCCTCGCAGGCGTCCTCGAGCAGGCCGAGGTCGTGCCTGGAGGCAAGCGCCTCGAGCTCCGGCATCGCCGCCGGGTAGCCGAAGATGTGGACCGGCAGGATCCCCGCGGTGCGCTCGCCGAGCGCGGCGGCCGCGGCATCAGGGTCGAGGTTGAGCGTGACCGGGTCGATGTCGCAGAAGACCGGCCGCGCCCCCTCGTAGAGCAGGCAGTTGGCGGAGGCGACGAAGCTGAAAGGGCTGGTCAGGACCTCGTCGCCGGAGCCCCAGCCCAGCGCCCGCACTCCGAGGTGGAGTCCGCTCGTGCCGCTGGAGACCGCGACCGCGTCCTCGACCCCGAGCCACTCGGCGAAGGCGCGCTCGAAGCGCTCCCCCATCGGCCCCAGCGAGAGTCGCCCCGAGCGCAGGACCGCGAGCACCAGCTCCTCCTCACGCGCCCCGACCTCCGGCCTGGCAAGCGGCACCTCCCCGGTCGACGGGCCGATTTCGTCACCGTGCGTCACGTTGTCGGCCCGTCGGCGGGCTGGAAGGCGTAGGCGAGCGAGTCGACCAGCGCCTCCCAGGAGGCCTCGATGATGTTCTCGGAGACGCCGATCGTGCCCCACTCGCGTTTGCTGTCGGTGGAGTCGAGCAGGACCCGCGTGATCGCGCCGGTGCCGTGCGCCTCGTCGAGGATCCGCACCTTGTAGTTGGTCAGCTCGATCTCGGCCAGGTGGGGGTGGCGGGTGCCGATCGCGGCGCGCAGGGCGCGATCGAGCGCGTTGACCGGCCCGTTGCCCTCGGCGACCTCGACGTAGCGCCGGCCGTCGACGACGACCTTGATCGTCGCCTCCGTTTCGACTTTTTTGCCCTCGCGCTTCTCGGTGGTCACACGGAAGCTCTCCAGCTCGAAGAGCGGCTCGTAGACCCCGGCCTCGCGGCGCAGCAGCAGCTCGAAGGAGGCCTGCGCGGCCTCGTAGTGGTAACCGCCGTGCTCGCGCTGCTTGAGCTGGTCCACCGCCCGCGTCGCCGCGGCGTCGTCGAGCGCCAGTCCGGCCCGCTCCGCGGCGCTGCGGATCGTCGCCTTGCCGGAGAGCTCGGAGGCGAGGATGTCGCGCTCGTTGCCGACCTGGGCGGGATCGAGATGCTCGAAGGTGCGGGCATCGGTGGCGACTCCGGCGGCGTGCATACCGGCCTTGTGGGCGAAGGCGTTGCGGCCGACGTAGGCGCGGTCGGGGTTCGGCGTCATGTTGCAGAGCTCGTCCAGGTAGTGCGAGGTCGGCGTCAGGCTGCCGAGCTGCTCGGGCGCTACCACGTCGAAACCCATCTTCAGCTGCAGCGCCGGCAGGATCGAGGCGAGGTTGGCGTTGCCGCAGCGCTCGCCGTAGCCGTTGACGCAGCCCTGCACCAGGCGGGCGCCGGCCTCGACGGCAGCCAGCGAGTTGGCGACGGCGCACTCGGCGTCGTTGTGGGTGTGGATGCCGAGCTCGACGGCGTCGCCGAGATCCGCGCGCACAGCGGCCGTCGCCTCGGCGACGAAGGCGGGCAGGCTGCCGCCGTTGGTGTCGCAGAGGGTGACGTTCTCCGCGCCGGACTCGGCGGCGGCCCGCACGCATTCGAGCGCGTAGGTCGCGTCGTCGCGGTAGCCGTCGAAGAAGTGCTCGGCGTCGAAGACCGGCCGCTTGCCCTCGGCACGGAGGAAGGCGAGCGAGTCGCCGATCATCGCCAGGTTCTCCTCGGCGGAGACCTTGATCACCTTGTCGACGTGCAGGCGCCAGCTCTTGCCGACCAGCGTCACCACCGGCGCGAAGCAATCGACCAGGACGCGCAGGGCGGCGTCGTCCTCGGCGGCGACGTCGCGGCGCCGGGTCATGCCGAAGGCGACGATCGTCGCCTGTCCCAGCTCGAGGTCGCTGAGCAGCTCGAAGAGCTCCGCCTCCTTGGGGTTGGAGCTGGGAAAGCCGGCCTCGATGAAATGCACGCCAAGGTCGTCCAGGGCCTGGACGACCTTCAGCTTCTCGCCGACGGAGAGCGACATGCCCTGACCGCCCATGCCGTCCCGCAAGGTGGTGTCGTAGAGCCTTACCTGTTCCATCTGATGCCTTTCGCTTCGAGAGATCGGGGTGAGGGCCTCTCGGCCCGCTCACACGGCATCGCCGCGTCAGCCGCTAGGCGGCTGCGGTAATTCGCCCGATCGAATCGAAACGGAGAAGCATCACGAACTGACCTTACTCGGCTCGTCCGCCCCCGTCTGCACCTCGACGAAGTCGAGCCACTCCAGGTACTCCTCGGCGCGGCCGTAGAGCGCGTCGACGAACTTTGCCTGCACGTGGCGGGTTATCTCGCCCGGCTCGCCGATCGGATGGTCGTCGATCTCGCGCACCGGCACCAGCTCGGCGGCGGTGCCGGTGAGGAAGATCTCCTCGGCGAGGTAGAGCTCGGCGCGGGCGATGTCGCGCTCGACCACCGTGTAGCCGAGGTCGCGAGCGATCTGGATCACCGACTTGCGGTTGATCCCGTCGAGGATCGAGGCGACGTGCGGCGGCGTGACGATCTGGCCGTCGCGGACCAGGAAGATGTTCTCGCCGGAGCCCTCGCAGACGAAGCCGCGCTCGTCGAGCAGGATCGCCTCCTCGTAACCGGCGTTGGTCGACTCGGTCTTGGCCAGGATCGAGTTGAGGTACTGGCCGGAGGCCTTGGCGTGCGGGATCAGGCCGCCGGGCCCGATCCGGCGCCAGCTCGAGACCTTGGCGCGAATGCCGTGCTTCTGGCCCTCCTCGCCGAGGTAGGCACCCCAGGGGAAAGCGGCGACGATGAGGTCGACGGGCGCGTCGGTGGCATAGAGGCCGAGGCTGCCGTAGCCGCGGAAGGCGAGTGGGCGGATGTAGCAGGAGCCGAGCCCGTTGCGGCGGATCAGCTCGCGCGTTGCCTCGCCGATCTCCTCGCTCGAGTAAGGCAGGTCCAAGTAGTAGAGCTCGGCCGACTTGGCGAGGCGGTCGAGGTGGTCGGCATGCCGGAAGACGGCCGGGCCGCGCTCGGTCTCATAGCAGCGGACGCCCTCGAAGACCCCGGTCCCGTAGTGCAAAGCATGCGTGAGGACGTGCACTTTGGCGTCCTCCCAGGGCACGAACTTTCCGTTGTGCCAGATCAAATCGGCCGTATCCATGTTGGGGAAGTATGCCCGATGGCGCAAGGTCATTCGAGCCAAGCCAAGAAGAGGGCCGCATCAACCGCAAAGGAGACTCCTTCATGCTCACCGCAGTTCGCCAGAGACTCAGTTACTCGAACGTGATCGCCACGATGGCGCTCTTCATCGCCCTCGGCGGCGTCGCCGTGGCCGCCGGCCTGCCGCGCAACAGCGTCGGCCCCAAGCAGCTGAAGCGGGGCGCCGTAACCGCGGCCAAGATCCGCAAGCAGGCGGTGACCAGCGCCAAGCTGGCGCCGAAGTCGGTGATCAACGGCAAGCTCGGTCCCAACTCGGTCGGCCCCGGCAACATCGGCAATGGGGCAGTCACCACCGCCAAGCTGGCGAAGGGCTCTGTGATCGCGGAAACGATCAAGAACAGCGTCGTCACCACCAACAAGCTGAACAACGGAGCGGTGACGACGGCGAAGCTGGCCGACAACGCGGTCAACGGATCGAAGCTGGCCGATGGCTCGGTGACGACGGCGAAGCTCTCCAACGAGATCGGCCCGTTGCTGGGAACGCTGAAGAGCGGCCAGACACTGCGAGGCGCGTTCAACCTCGGCGGCGGCAGCGGCGACATCGCCCAGGCCGGGGAAAGCTTCGTCTTTCCCCTCAACACCGCACCGAACGCTCAGGTGATCAATCCGGCTACGGCGACGACCGCCAACTGCCCAGGCATCACCGGCGGCAGCGGCCAGACCCCGCAGGCCGCGGCTGGGCAACTCTGCGTCTACGTCACCAACGCGTCCAATGTCTCGAACGCCGGGGTCGGAATCCGCAGCGTCGCGCTCAACCGGCTCGGCTTTGGGCTTGAAGCCATCGGTGAAGCTGCCGGTGTCTTCGCCGCCTCGGGCCAGTGGGCGGTGACCGCGCCCTAGGCGCTCAGCTCGGCCAGCACGGCCTCGGTCACCTCATCGGTGCCGACAGCGGCCTCCCCCTCGCCCGCCAGGTCCGGGGTGCGGAGGCCGCGGTCGAGCACGACGTCCACCGCCG
>JBIOVV010000037.1:0-16376 GCA_044867925.1 Solirubrobacterales bacterium
GAGGGACTGGCCGAGTGGCTGCACTCCCAGGTCCGCGATGAGCTGGCGATCGGACTGGACCAGGGCCGGCGTTATTCCTGGGGCTACCCGGCCTGTCCCGATCAGTCGGAGCACACGAAGGTTTGGCGCCTGCTCGACCTCGAATCGATCGGCATGAGCCTCTCCGATGGCTACGCCGTTTCACCCGAGCAGTCGACTGTGGCGATCGTCGCCCACCATCCACAGGCGGTTTATTTCGGTATGAAATCCGGCTTTATCCCGGAGGGAGACGCACCCGACGAACTGATCGCGGGCACCGAGCGAGGTGGGGAACTAACACCCAGCGAGCCCGCAAAGTAGGACGAGTTTTGTCCCTACTTGCTGGAAACTTCGCTATTTGCGTTCTATGCTCTATACGCCATGCGGGCTTCGTCCCGCGGGCATTGAGTTACGGTTAGCGCCGGGGTCCCTCCTCTCACTTGGGGACCCCGGCGCGACGTCCTCACCGTGGATTTCGAACCCACCTCGCAGATGCGCGGGGTGGAACGGAGCCTCTCGGCTCCGTTCCAGCACCCGCTGCTCGCCCCCCTGCTGACGACGATGGGGGGTCGATCATTGGCTGATCGCCGGTATTCCTGGCCTTTCGAGTAGCCGGGAGAAAGGGTCGTCCGAGTCCGTTCGACCGGCGCCACACGATTGACTGGCTCCCCTTCGTGGCCTCGGGCGTGCATTGAATAACAGGCCAGGTTTACACGGTCAAGAGCTACAGATTATTCACACTAAACCCTAATTATTAGCTGCTGCTTGACAGACTTTTTACCTGCAAAATTCAGCAGGACATAGATTCGCGCGCGCGCTTAGGCGCAAGATCCTCAGCAGCAACTGACATTCACCGTACGAGGCACAGGGTCAGGTTATTGCAGCGATTGGTGAAGGTGCTCGATCAGGTCGTCGGCGATTTTTGGATCTTTTCCACCGAGGCGCAAGCGATCACGATCCCCCTCGAGTATCGCGTTGACCCACGCGCCGATCGGGCCGACGGCCCACGTGTGAGGATCCTGGGCGAGACGCGAGCTGCAGGAGACGACTCCTCCTTTCTCGATCTCCACGCAGACCCCCGCGAGACGGTCATTTGCGTCGTCGGTTCTTGCGATGCCCGTATCGACGGCCAGCAGGCAGGACCCGGAGCGGGTGACCTCGAGGTCCACCAGTGGAACCGAGAGGAGGAAGGCGGCCTCGATATCGATTCGAGTCAGCGGATCGGTCGCCTCCGCCAGGTGTTCGCACTCGCACCGACCGGCTGCCACCAGGGGAGCGACCCCCTGACGGGCCCAGTGCGTGACGCCATATGGCCTGGCGCCGCGATCGCGATCCGGACTCGGTTCCACCTGGCGGGCGGCTCGCATCGCGCTGAGTCGGCGCTCGAGCGCGGGATACGAATGGTCGCCGATCACGCTGCTCAGCTCCGTAAGCGAGAGAGGACGGGCGGCCAGGGCGCGCAGCATCGTCGAGCCCCAGCCCCCGACCAGCGCCCGGATCGCTCCCTTGGCGGGCTCGCTGCCGAGCGGGATGGGCCCCTGCGGCGCGCGCATCAGCCATCCTTCGACAATTTCGGCGACTGCCAGCACCCCCTTGCCCACCTCGGTCAGCTCGTTTTCGACCGTGTAGGGCATTCCACCTCTGACCTGGCGTTCGAGCGCGCCGATGCCGCGCAGGTTGCCGACTTGGCCGCGCAGGGTCGTTTGCGCAGCGCCCCCGAGTCGTTCGCGCAGGTCGGGGAGGCGCAGCGGCCCGTCTGTGTGGGCACGCAGAATCGGAACGCTCAGCGGGCTCGCGATCAGGGAAAGAACAGTTCCGCCGGCGCGAACCCGGGCAGGCGGAGGCAGGGTGCTGTCGGCAGGCATCGTCGTGGAGCTGTATCGGTAATGGAACAGTTTTTCAAAGAAAACGCCGTCAGCATTTGCCACCCTATTGCAAACGATCGAGCCTCGCCGCCATCAGGCGCCGGTAAGTGAAGACAGTTGTCGTGGCGGCTCCAGGCCGCCGGCGGGATGGAAGAGCTAGCCCGAGATGCGCTCGCCGAGGCTGCCGAGCATCTCCTCGACGCGGACGAACTTGACGCGTGGACGACCGTGGGGCTCGCCCCGGCCGATCTCGGCCTGATCGATCGTCTGCCAGTCCTCGAAGCTCACGTAGCGCACGCCGCGCTCGGCGAGGAGCGCCTCGACCGCGCTTGGATCCGTGCTCTCGGGGCTGAGCAAGGCCTGCGACTCGACGTCGGCGAAGAGATGCTGGACCGTCTCCAGCGCGTCCTTCTTGTTCGTGCCGATCACCCCAGACGGGCCGCGCTTGATCCAGCCGGCCGTGTAGTGACCGACCTTGTGCCCGGAGTCGTGGGAGTCGAGCACCCGGCCGCCGTCGTTGAGGATCAGCCCGCGCTTTTCGTCGAAGGGGACTCCCTCGATCGGGATACCGGTGTAGCCGACCGAGCGCAGGACGAGACCACACTCGAGCTCTTCGCGCTCGCCCGAGTCCTTGGCCTTCAGGGTGCCGCCTTCCTCGACCAGTTCGTTACGGCCGATAACGATCTTCTCGACCTTGCCGTCGCCCTGAATCTCCACCGGAGAGGCGAGGAAGCGCAGCACGATCCGCTTCGTCCTGCCCTCGGGGGTGCGCCGCGAGAACTCGCGCAGCGTCTCGACGTTGACCCGCGTCGTCTTGTCGGCCTCGTCGGACTCGAGATAGGAGGCGCTCGCGGGGTCCAGCTCGACCTCGGCCGGATCGACGATCACGTCGGCGTCCTCCATCTCCCCCAGCTCCTTGATCTCGGGATTGGTGAAGGCGGCCTGCACCGGGCCGCGCCGACCGAGGACGACGATCTCGCGGATCTCGCTGCGATCGAGCAGCTCGATCGCGTGGTCGGCGGTATCGGTTTGGCGCAGCTCGTGGTCGGTCAGCGCCAGCATGCGGGCGACGTCCATGGCCACGTTGCCGTTGCCGATCACGACCGCCCGCTCACAGGCGAGGTTGAACTCGTCGTCGGCATAGTCGGGGTGGGCGTTGTACCAACCGACGAAGGCGGTGGCGGCATGGCTGCCGGGCAGCTCTTCGCCGGGGATGCCGAGCTGGCGGTCGGTCTCGCAACCGACCGTGAAGACGATCGCGTGGTAGAGCCTTTCGAGATCCTCGACCTCGATGTCGTGGCCGACCTTGACGTTGCCGAAGAAGCGGAAGCCCTCGCGGGCCGCGGTTTTTTCGTAGACCCGGATCACGGACTTGATCTTCGGGTGGTCCGGAGCGACGCCGCCGCGGACGAGGCCGAAAGGCGTCGGCAGGCGGTCGAAGAGATCGACCTGGGCATGCAGGTCCCCATCCTTGAGGATGTGCTCGGCGGCATAGAAGCCCGAGGGGCCGGCGCCGACGATGGCGACGCGCAGCGGACTCTCTTCGGTTCCGATCTTGCTCATGGCGAGCGCGAAAGAATAGGGAACTCGGCCCGTCGCGCGTCTAGGCGGCGAGCAGCATCTCGTTGCACTCGGGGCAGATGCCGTGACTGAGCGCCGGCAGCACGGGGCGGTTGAACAGCTGTAAGCGCTTCACCGCCTCCTCGACCTCGACCCATTCCCCGTCGACTTCGAAGCGATCGCACCAGCCGCACATCTCCACCGTCTCGTCGCTGCGCGGGGCTCCCGAGTCGAGCAGCGGCTGGGGGGCATCCCGCTCCTCCTCCGAGCGCAGCCGGGCCGAGAAGAGGACGACCCGTCCGCCCGGCCGGGCGACGATCCGGATGTCCATCTCCCGGCGCACGTCCGGCCCGTCACAGCGGAACGGCAACTCGATATCGCCCACCTCGTCGCGGATGCGCCGGAGCAGCAATCGCTGCAGCTTCACCAGCTCCTGGCCTGTCACGTAATCCCAGAGCGAGCGGCCAAGGCTGCTGCCCGCCTCCGACCAACCGTTCTCCTCGGCAAAGCGGTAGTAGCCGTCGTCGACCCTGATCAGGTGATCGTGCTCGTCGATCGCGTAGCTGAGCGCTTTTGTGGTCATGCTCCTGCGGCGACGGCGCCGGGCACGCCGTCGAGCGCATCCAAGGCCTTGCGCAGCGAGAGAGCCACACAGGTGAAGATCGGGGTCTCGAGCTCGGTGTACTCGCTCGACTCGGTCGGGCGCAGCTCCTGCACCAAGTCGAGGAACATCCCCGGGTCATCGCCCTCGAAGGCGACCACGAACTCCTGGTCGTCGATGCCGAAGGAGTAAGACGTGTTGATCGTGATCTCGGGGTAGCGGCGTCCTACCTCGATGTGGCTTTTCATGATCCGGCCGCGCTCCTCGGGTGGCAGGCCGTACCAGCGGCGCTGCTTGATCATCGGGTAGAGGAACAGGTACTTGCGTTCGGAGATGCAGATCTCCGGCCGCGCCTGCTCATCCGAGTAGGGGGAGCGCTTGGTCATCGAGAGGAACGAGTAGGGAGTCTCGGTCCACTTGGCCAGGCCGCTCTGGCCAAGCACGACATGGAACGTGTGCAGATCGTCGAGGTTGGGGCTCTGGCTGAGCAGGACCAGGTCGACGTCGCCACGCGTTCCTATGGTTGAGTAGGCGCGCAGCGAGCGGTCGAGGGCGAAGTCCTCGCAGGCGGCGAGGAACTCCTGCTTGTCGGCAGCGCGCTGGGCGGCGTCGAGGCGGCGCCAGGCGGGATCTACCTTGAAGAAAGTGAACTTGGCGAAAGTGCGGTCGGCCATTGGGTTGACGATAGTGGTCGTCTCTCTCTTGGGGGCGGGACTCGGACAGGGGGTTCCGCTTAACTTTTTCGGTGAGGCGCTTGCGGCTGACCGAGATTCGCCTGCCGAAAAAGTACAAGACGCTCCACCCCCTGCCCGAGTCCCGGTCAATGGGACACGAGCACCATCGCCACGCGTGACGATCGCCCTTTTGCCCAGCGACACGAGCTTGGAGCAGCTTGCGAGCGTTCGAGGCATCTCGGCGGGGTTGCTCTCGGCTGGGCTCGGAAGCGTTCCGGCTGAGCAGACTTATCTCGACATCAGCCAGGGGAACCGGGTGTTCGATTCGCTTTATGGGTCGGAGCTTCCTCGGGATGTGGGGGGTGGGATTTGTGGGCCTGCCTATTCGAAAGCCGTGACCGAGCGGGCGGAATCGGCTCCGGCGGAGATGGTGCCGGGGTTGCTGGCAGCGACGCTCGCGGAGCATGGACGGAGATGCGAGGTTCGGCCGGTTGGACTGCCCCGGCTGGCTGAACTGGTTCGCGGGCTCAGGGGAGACGACCTCTTGATCGCGGTCGAGCGGGCGCCGCCGGATGAGAACCGGGCTCTGGCGGTTGGGGTTGCCGGGAGGGGTTTCGACGGGAACCTGACTTCGGATAGCACTCGCACTGACGGCTACGTGCTTTCGACCGATGTCGCGCCGACGGTCTTGCGGCGCTTCGGGATCGCGGTCCCGGCCGAGATGTCGGGGCAACCAATCCGCTCCGAGAGCGCGGTGGATCCGGGGGCGATCGGATCGCTGGGGGCCCGGATGGCGGTGGTCTCCCAGCGGCGTGGGCCTGTGATCGGGGTGAGTCTGCTGGCCTGGGTGGTGGTCTTCGGCCTGGCGGCGCTGGTCGGGTCGAGCCGGGTGGAGAGGGTGGCGGTGCGGCTGCTGGGGCTGAGCGTCGTCTACCTGCCGCTGCTGCTGCTCGCCGGGTCGGCGCTCGAGCCGAGCCAGGAGAGCGAACAGCTGCTGGTGATGTTCGGCGCCCCCCTGCTTGCGGTGCTGACGCTCCTTGCGCTGGGTGGGCTGCGCGCGCTGGCGGTCGCCTCCGGGCTCGTGGTCGGCGCCTACGCGCTCGACGTGATCGCCGGCTCCCCGCTCACCGCTCTCTCCCTGCTTGGCCCCAACCCCGGGCTCGGGGTGCGCTTCTACGGGATCGGCAACGAGCTCGAGGCGCTGCTCGGGGTCCTCGTTGTGGCTGGGACGGGTGCCACCCTGGCCGGCTTCCGGCCGCGACTGGCGCAGCGTCGTGTCGCGGCGGCCTTCCTCGCCGTCAGCCTCCTCGCCGCGATCGTCTTCGCCGCCGGCCGTTTCGGCGCAGACGTCGGCGCCGCGATCGTGCTGCCCGTCGGCGGCGCGGTTGCCGCCGCGGCGATTGCCGCGCGGCGGCGACGCACCGCCCTGCTCGCGATCGCGGCCCCGCTGGCGGTCTTGGCCCTGATCGCCCTCGCAGACCTCGCCTCCGGCGCCAACGCCCACCTGACCCGCTCGGTGCTCGACGCCGGCGGGCTGGGCGACCTCGCCGACGTCGCCCAGCGGCGCCTGCAGCTATCCGCGCACAGCTTCACCCGCCCGATCGTCCTCCTCTTCCTCCCCGTCGTCGCGGCCCTCGCCGTTCTCGCCTTTCTGCGCCGCGACCGCCTCAGTGACTGGCTGCGCCCGTTCCCGGCACTGCGCGCGGGCCTGATCGGCGCCCTTGCCGCCACCGCGATCGGCACCCTGGCCAACGACTCCGGCGCCCTCCTGCTCGAGATCGGCACGGCCTACCTCCTGGTCTTCGTGGCTTACGCGTGGAGCGAGCGATCCGCGTGACATACGCGACAAATCACGGCTGGCGAATCAACTACCCTTCGTGATTCGTGCGGATTGCTCTCGTCTCGCCATATTCCTGGTCCTACCAGGGCGGCGTGAACCGGCACGTGGAGGCGCTCGCCGAGGAGTTCCTCGGGCGCGGCCATCACGTTCGTGTGCTCGCTCCCTTCGACCCTCCCGGACGCCTCAGCCGGGCGCTGCACCGTGCCGCGCCCGAGTCGCGCGAGATACCCGACTACATGATCCCCCTGGGACGCACGGCGGGTTTCCCCTCCAATGGCGCGATCTCGAATCTCGCGCCCTTTCCCGCCGGCGGGGTCATCGCCCCTCGCCGGGCCCTGAGCCAGGGCAACTTCGACGTCGTCCATATCCATGAGCCCGTGGTGCCGCTGGTCGGCTGGAACGCCGCCCTCGGCAGCGACGCCCCCACGATCGGCACCTTTCACGCCTACTCGACCAAGGCGGCGCCCAACCACCTCGCCTCGGCGCTCGGCGCTCGGCGTGTCTTCAACCGGCTCTCGGCGCGGATCGCCGTCTCCGAGGCAGCCGCCTGGACCGCCCGCCGCTGGTTCGGTGGACACTACGAGGTGATTCCCAACGGCGTCGACGTCGGCGCCCCGCCGGCCGAGCCCAAGCCCACCAGCGACGAGCTGCGGGTCCTCTTCGTCGGCCGCCCGGAGGAGCGCAAGGGACTGCCGGTCCTGCTCGCCGCCTTCGGCGCCCTGGTCGAGCACGTGCCCAGCCGGCTGACCGTGATCGGCGCCGAGCGCGAGGACGTGCTGCGCTACCTGGCCGATCCGGAGACGATGCGCTGGATCGACGTCCGCGGCCGCGTCTCCGGCGAGGCGCTCCACCGTGCCCTGCACGAAGCCGACGTGCTCTGCGCCCCTTCGCTCTCGGGCGAGAGCTTCGGCATGGTCTTGACCGAGGCCTTCGCCGCCGGCACACCGGCGGTCGCCTCCGCGATAGCGGGCTACAGCGATGTCGTCACCGACGGCGTCGACGGCGTGCTCGTTCCGCCGGGCGACCCGCAGCGGCTCGCCGAGGAGCTGCAGCGGGCCCACCATGAGCCCGAGCACCTCGCGGCGATGGGAGAAGCCGCCCGCAAGAGCGCCGAGCGCTACGCCTGGGGTCACGTCGCCGATCAGGTGACCGGTGTGTACGAACAGGCGATAGCGGTGCCGCAGCCGAACGGCGCCCTGGAGCGGGCGGCCCACTGGGCCGGGATCCGGCCGGCCGACGGCCTGCCGCCGGAGCCGCCGCGACGCCTCCCCTCGCTCGACCCCGCCCCCACCCAGCCCGGTAAGCGCAAGCGCAAGGTCGCCCGCCGTGCGGGCCTCGCCGCGGCCGGGATCATGGGCGTCGGGCTGACCGCCTTGGCTGCGCAGAAGATCGGCATCGACAACGTGGTCGAAAGCATCGTTCGCTCCGACCTCACCTGGGTGCTGGTCGCCTGTGCGCTGATGGGCCTCTCGCTCTTCTTCCGCGCCGCCTCCTGGTACTGGATCGTGCGCGCGGCGCTGCCGCTGGCACCCGTTCGCCGGCGCGACGTCACCTCGGCGACGATGATCGGCGTGCTGATGTCGGCGACCCTGCCGGCCCGCCTCGGCGAGCCGGCGCGCGCGATGTCGCTGGCCCGCAGGATCGGCCGCATGCGCGAGACCTTCCCGGTGCTGCTCGGCACGCTGGTCTCCCAGACGATGCTCAACCTCGTCGCCCTGGCGATGCTCGGCGTGATCATCGTCTCCAGCACCGACCTCTTCCACTCCAGCACGCAGAAGCTCTTCGCCTTCAGCTTCGTGCCGCTGCTGCTGCTCCTCCTCGTGCTGCTGGGGCCGCCGCTGATGCGGCGCAATGGCAACGGGCGCCTGGCCAGGCTGGGCACGACGCTGCACGCCGGGCTCCTGCAGGTCCGTGCCGGCCTTCGCGTCTTCCGCAATCCGCGCCGCGGCATCGCCGCCGCCGCCGCGCAGCTGGGCGCCTGGGCGATTCAGCTCGCCGCCTGCTGGGCGCTGCTCGCCGCGCTCGGGCTCAACGATCAGGCAGGGATCGGTGCCGCCGCCGCGGTGCTCTTCGCCGTCAACGTGACCGCCGTCGTCCCGGCGACGCCCTCGAACATCGGCGTCTTCCAGCTCGCCGTGATCAGCGTGCTGCACACGGGCTTCGGCGTCAGCACTGCGGATGCCCTCGCCTACGGAGTGATCCTGCAGGCGGTCGAGATCGCCACCGCGGTGGCGCTCGGGCTGCCGGCCTTGGTGCGCGAAGGCCTGACCTGGAGCGACCTGCGCGTGCAGGCCCTCTCGACCACGCCGGTCCGCCTCAAGCCGCAGCCGGTGCCGCGCGAGAACGCCCGCCAGGGCATCCGCGCCTAAGAGGGTCTAGCGAAGCACGTCTTTCGAGACGCTGCCGACCCCGAGCAGGCCAGGACCGACGTGGGCGCCGATCACCGGGCCGATCTCGGAGATGAAGACGGGCTCGCAGCCGAAGATCTCGCGGCAGTCGTCGGCGAGCGCGCCGGCCGTCTCGGGATCCTGGATGTGCTGGATCACCCAGGCGTCGAGGCCCGACTCGTGGCGCTGGCGGGCATAGCCACGCAGGCGCTCGATCGAACGAGCGCGGGTGCGGACCCGCTCGACCGGAGTTATCTCCTCCTCGAGCGTGAGGATCGGCTTGATCTTCAGCGCCGAGCCGATCCAGGCCCTGGCGCCGCCGATCCGGCCGCCGCGCCGCAGGTACTCGAGCGTGTCGATCGCGAACCACATCTTCAGCTCCTCGCGGGCCTGCTCGGCGCGGGCGAGCGCGGTCTGCGCATCCGCCCCCGCCGCTGCTGCCGCGGACGCGGCGAGGACCGGCAGGCCCATGCCACCGCAGGCGGAGCGGGAGTCGAAGAGATGGATCCGCTCTCCTCCCTTGCCCTCGTCGGCGAGGCGCTGCCGCGCCTGGTTCGCCGCCTCGAAGGTGCCGGAGATGCCGGAGGAGATGTGGATCGAGACGATCTCGCGCCCTTCTTCCAGCAGCGGCTCGTAGACGGCAACGAAGTCGCCGATCGAAGGCTGAGAGGTCGTCGCTCCCCCCTCGGAGGCACGCAGCCGCTCGTAGAAGGCGGCGAAACTGGAGACCTCCGACTCAGGCTCCTGCTGACCGTCGACCGCCACGTAGAGGCTGATCGTCTTGATCCCGCGCGACGCAACCAGCTCGCTCGGCAGGTAGGCCGTTGTGTCGCAAACGACCGCAGTTTCGGAGGGAGGACTCAAGCGAAACGATTCTCGCAGACCTCTCGCTACACTTTGTGAAGTGACTGACGCCGCCACCGACACGCCGCAGGCCGCAATCGCTCTCACCGAGAAGGCCGCGAGCAAGATTGCCGAGCTGCTCGGCGGCCAGGAGGACTCCCAGGGCCAGGCCCTGCGGGTCGCCGTTCGCGGCGGCGGCTGTTCGGGCTTTCAGTACGCGCTCGCCTTCGACCGCGCCAAGGAGGACGACAACGTCTTCGAGGTCGACGGCGTCGCGGTGATCGTCGACAAAGTCAGCATGCAGTTCGTCTTCGGCTCCGAGGTCGACTACGTGGAAGGCCTGCAGGGCGCAGGCTTCCAGGTGAACAACCCCAACGTCGTCGCCGCCTGCGGTTGCGGTTCGTCCTTCCAGGTCAAGGACGAGGCCGCCGAGACAGCCGCCGTCTGAGCGGCGCATCTCTACGTCCTCGGTCGCTCGCGTGCAAAAGCACGCCACGCTCCTGCGTCCTTGATCTGCTTGCCCAGCCGGCGGCTGCTATTCGATTTGGAGGGGAGGCGCCTGAGCCGTAGCTGCTGACTCGGGCGGGGACTCCGGCTGGGCAACCCCTAGCGCCTCGGCCAGCTCGCCGGAATCGAGCATCTCCTCGACGATGTCGGCGCCGCCGAGCAGCTCGCCGTTGACGTAGAGCTGCGGGAAGGTCTGCCAGTCGGAGATCTCGGCGGTGACTTCGCGCAGCGGCTGCAGAGCCGGCAGCACGTCGATCGCGCCGTACTCGGCGTCGAGCGAGTCGAGCACCTGCACGACCCGCATCGAGAAGCCACAGCGTGGCATTTCCGGGGTGCCCTTCATGAAGAGCAGCACCGGGTTGGCGGCGATCAGCTCTTCGACCTTCTGTTTAAGTTCAGCGTCAGCCATTGGCACAGAGTAGCTAGCCCGGCAGGCCGGTCTTCAGCGAGAGGGCATGGATGGTCCCGTCATCGAAGCGCTCCTTGACCGCGGCCTTGACCAGGCGGTGCTGCGCGATGCGGGGAAGACCCTCGAACTGACTCGCCGCGACGGTCGCCCGCAGGTGGTCGCCCGTGCCTGTTTCGTCGATCACCTCGACGCTCGCTCCAGGCAGAGCGGCCTCGATCATCCCCTTGATCTCCGTCAGGTCGGCAGCCATCGCCGGGCGCTAGCGACGGCGGCGCAGCATCATCAGGCCACCGAGGGCAAAGCCGGCGACGGCGGCGGCGCCGATCAGCTGCGAACGGTGCTCGGCCACCTGGCGGCGCCAGTCGGTCAATTCGGTGACCCGGCCGCGCAGGATCTCAACGGAGCTGCCGAGATCGCGGCGCTGAAGGTCGATGTCGCGGCGGATCTGAGCCGCGGAACGGCCCGGCATCCCGGTGGTCGTGGGGCGGGTGGGCTCGGGGCGGGCGCTCATTCCTTACCTGCCTTCACTCCGGATTCCAGTGTCGCCTTGGTCAACTTGGCCTCCTCGATCGCCTGCTCGGGCACCGGCGGCGCACCGGCCTGCATCGAGCGGTAGGCGATGAGTCCGGCAGCGGCGGCGATCAGGAGGAAGAGCGCGGCCTCGACGAAGAAACCGGGCCAGGCGTTGCCGTCGAAGACCTCTTCGGCGAGCAGCCAGGCGACCCCCTCCATGATCAGGATCAGCGCCAGGAAGGCGAAGATGCCTGCAGCGAGGCCGACCACCGACCCACGCAGGAGCTTGCCGACCTTTTCGGAGATCTCGGCCTTGGCCAGCTCGATCTCCTCGCGGACGAGCGAGGAGCTCTTCTCGGCGACGTCGAAGACCAGCTCGCTGACCGAGCGCTCGTGCTCGTCCTGCGGCGGCGGCGGTGTGACAGGACCGTCGGCCACGCTACTCGGGGGGGTCTTCGTTGTAGATGCGGCGCCAGACGATGGCGGCCAGGCGCGTCGCGACGATGCTGGCGAGTGCACCGCTGGCGGCGAGCAGGCCGCTCCAGACCAGACGCTTGGCGATCTCGTTATCCATGGCCTCGACCATACCTATCGAGGCTCGAGGCCGTCGCATATCGTCGTAACCAGCAAGGCCTTTGCCTGGTCGAAGTCGCTGTCGGCAGCCGGGATCAGCTCGAAGATCCAGCCGGAGAGCAGCTGCTCGATCGCCCCGTAGAAGGACATCGAGGCGAAGTTGGCGTCGACGTCGCGGCGGAAGACCCCGGCATCCTGGCCGTCGGCGACGATCTTGGCGATCGAGTCGTAGGCGCGGCGGATCTCGGGCAGGTGGGTACGGCCGAAGGAGTTGGCGGCCCGCGTGACCTCGACGATGATCACCTTCATCAGCTCGGGGTCGTGGCGGTAGGAGTCGACGATGAAGCCGGCCACCGCTTCCAGCTTGGCCCGCGAGGAGGCACCGTCGCGGTCGGCCTCCTCGATCGCCGTCAGCAACAGCGACCAGCGCTCGTTGAAGAGCTCGTTGAGCACCTCGTCCTTGGACTTGAAGTAGTGGTAGACGAGCCCGTAGGCGACCCCGGCCTCATCGGCGATGTCGGAGACCCGGGTCGAGTGGAAGCCCTGGCGGGCGAAGACGCGGATCGCCGCATCGAGGATCTGGCGGCGCTTGTCGATCGGCGGCGCCTTGGCCATCAGGCGCGTGCCTCCGTCAGCTGCGGCCAGACGTATGCCTGCGGCCGGCGGTTGGCCAGCGAGGGCAGCGACTCGCGGATGCGGTCCTGGTCGCCGAGGTCGAGTTCGGCGGCGACGAAGCACTCCTCGTCGGGTGCGGTCGCCAGCACCACGCCCCAGGGATCGACGATCATCGAGCGCCCGTTCGAACTGAAGTGAGGGGGCGCCTCGCCGACCTGGTTGGGGGCGAGGACGAAGGCCTGGTTCTCGATCGCCCGCGCGCGCAGCAGGACCTCCCAGTGGTCGCGCCCGGTCGCCAGCGTGAACGCCGAAGGGACGGTGAACAGGCGCGCGCCGCGCACCGCGAGGATCCGGAAGAGCTCGGGAAAGCGCAGGTCGTAACAGACGCTCAGACCGGCCGTGAGGTCGCCCAGCGAGGCGGTGACCAGCTCGCTGCCCGCCTCCTCGTGCTCTGACTCCAGGTAGGCGACCCCGCCCACCTCGACGTCGAACATGTGGATCTTGCGATAGACGGCGAGGTCCTCCCCGCCCCCGCCGATCAGCACCGAGGTGTTGAAGGCCTTGTCTCTGCCGCCACGCTCCGAGATGCTGCCGGCCAGCAGCTGGATCCCGAGATCACGGGCCCAGTCTCGCGCGGCGCTGAGACTGGGGCCGTCGAGCGCCTCGGCACCGGCAAGCAGCTCCTCGCCGCCCGCCAGGAGGTTCCACTTCTCCGGCAGCGCCACCAGCTCCGCACCGTCGGCGGCCGCAGCTCGGACCAGCCGCTCGGCAGTCGCGAGGTTCCGTGCCTTCTCGCCGGTGGAGTTGAGCTGTACGACCGCTGCGCGCAAGAGTTCCTTTTCGGCTCCCTGGTTGACTGACCAGTCAATCGGTTTGCTCAGTATAGGTGCAGGCGTAAGCTTGGGTTGCATGAGTGAGATCGCGCAGCTTGGCGGCGAGCGTAAGCAGGTAACGGTCCTCTTCGCCGACGTCCAGGGCTCGATGGACATGGCCGAGCAGCAGGACCCCGAGCAGTGGCACGCGATCATGCAGCGCTTCTTCTCGACCCTCGCCGACGCCGTCCACCGCTTCGAGGGGACGGTGGACAAGTTCACCGGCGACGGGATCATGGCGGTCTTCGGCGCCCCGGTCGCGCACGAGGATCATGCGCGGCGGGCCTGCTACGCGGCGCTGAAGATGCTCGACGACGTCGGCGAGTACGCCGCCGAGCTGCGCCGCAGGCATGGGCTCAACTTCTCGACCAGGATCGGGGTCAACTCCGGCGAGGTGATCGCCGCCGAGGTCGGCGAGGGCGGCTACACGGCGGTCGGCCACACGGTCGGGCTGGCACAGCGGATGGAGGCTCTGGCCGAGCCGGGCAAGGCCTACCTGACCGAGAGCACGGCCGAGCTTGCCCACGGCTTCATGGCGCTGCGCGACCTCGGCCAGTTCGAGATCAAGGGCGCCAGCCGGCCGGTCGGGGTCTTTGAGCTCGCGGGCGTCGGCGCGGCGCGCTCGCGACTCGACCTCTCGCGCGAGCGCGGCTTCTCGCGCTTCGTCGGCCGCGACAATGAGATGTCGGCGCTGGAGGAGGCGCTCGCGCGCGCCGAGCGCGGCGAGGGGGCCGCGGTCGGCATCGTCGCCGAGCCGGGCGTCGGCAAGAGCCGCCTCTGCCACGAGTTCGCCGAACGCTGCCGCGAGCGTGGCATCGAGGTCTTCGAGTGCCAGGCCCAGGCGCACGGACAGGCGATTCCCTTCATGCCGGTGCTGCAGATGCTGCGCTCCTACTTCGGCATCGCCGACGGCGATGCCGAGCGGATCGTGCGCGAGAAGATCGCCGGTCGCACCCTCCTCCTCGACCCCGACTTCGCCGAGGACCTGCCGCTGCTCTTCGACTTCCTCGGGGTCCCAGACCCGCACCGGCCGCTGCCGCAGCTGAGCGCCGAGGCCCGCCACCGGGCGCTGCGCGGAGCCGTCTGCCGCCTCGTGCGGGCGCCGAACCGGCGCAGCTCGATCGTCGCCCTGGTCGAGGATCTGCACTGGATGGACGAGGGCAGCGCCACCCTGCTCGGCGAGCTGATCTCCTCGGTCGAGGGCACGAAGACGCTGGCGATCGTCAACTTCCGGCCCGAGTACGACGCCCACGGGTGGGCCGGCGAGAGCACCTACCGGAGTATCTCGCTGGAGCCGCTGGGGCGGGAGGGCAGCCGCGAGCTGCTGCGCGACCTGGCCGGCGAGGACCCCTCGCTCGACGGGCTCGCCGAGCTGATCCACGAGCGCACCGCGGGCAATCCCTTCTTCATCGAGGAGATCGTCCGCGGGCTCGCCGAGGCTGGCAACCTCGAGGGCGAGCGGGGCGCTTACCGGCTGGCGCGGCCGCTCGAGGACACCGGCGTGCCGGCGAGCGTGCAGACGATCCTGGCGGCGCGGATCGACCGCCTCGGGCCGACGCCGAAGCAGCTTCTGCAAGCCGCCTCGGTCGCGCCGAAGGAGATCGGCGAGCGGGCGCTGGCGACGATCTCCGGCCAGAGCGAAGGCGAGAGCTATCGGGCGGCGCTCTGCGAGCTGACCGACGGCGGCTTCCTCTTCGAGACCGAGGTCTATCCGGAACGGGTCTTTGCCTTCCGCCACCCGCTGACCCGAGAGGTCGCCTACAGCACTCAGCTGGCCGAGCAGCGCACGGCCAGCCATGCGGCCACCGCCCGCGCCCTGGTCGAGCTCAACCCGGACCGCCACGATGAGCTGGCGGCCCTTGTCGCCAGCCACATGGAGGCGGGCGGCGAGACGCTGGAAGCGGCGCGCTGGTCGGCGCGGGCGGCCTACTGGGCGGGAAGCAGCCGCCCCCAGGACGCCCTGCGGCTCTGGCGCAAGGCGATGGAGCTGACCGCAGCGCTGGAGGAGACCGAGGAGACGATGGCGATGGCGGTGATGTCGCGGCTGCTGCAACTGGACTTCGCCTGGCGCCTCGGCATGGACGACGAGGAGGAAGCGCGGCTCACCGCCGAAGCGGAGGAGATCGCCAAGCGGACCGGCGACCTGCGCTCGCTGGCGATGCTCAGGGTCGCGCGCGACGTCCGGCCCGGGATGCCCCACGTCGCCCCGGACTGGCTGAGGGCGGTCGCAGAGACGATCGAGCTCGCCGACCGCTCGGGCGACCTGCACCTGCGTGTGGCGATCCGCGCGGCAAGCTCCTACGCCCACCTCTGCGCGGGCGATTTCGCCGGCTTCGACCGCTCGGTCGAGGAGATCCTCGAGCTCGCCGGCGAGGACCGTCGCGTCGGCGCCGGCATCATCATCGGCAGTCCGGTCGCCTGGGCGACGATGGCCAAGGGCCTGGTCCTGCGTGAGCGCGGCCGGCTGGAGGAGGCCGATGCGCGGTTCAACCTGGCGCTGCAGATCGCCACCGAGGAGGGCGATCCCGAGATCGCCAGCTGGACCCGCAGCAACCAGGCGCTGATGCTGGCGATGCGAGGAGAGCTCGACGCCGCGATCGCGCTGGCGCGGCGCAACTGCGAGCTGACCGAACGGTTGGGCGACGTCTTCTCCCGCAGCCTCGCCCTCTCCAACCTCGGCGGCGCCCAGATCGCCGCCGGTGATTACGCCGGGGCGCTCGACACGATGGAAGAGGCCGAGCGCGTCTACCGCGCTGCGGTCGCCGACGGGGACGAGATGGAGACCTGGCGCGCGGGACTGCGATCCGAGGCCCTGACCGGCGTCGGCCGCGCCGAGGAGGGCCTTGAGCTGGCCGAATGGGCGAGCGGAATCGCCCGCGAACGGGAAATGCTCTGGTCGCTGCCGCTGACCCTGCAGGCGCTCGCGGTCGCGCGGGCGGCGACCGGGCGCGAGGGGGTCGAAACCGCCCTCGACGAAGCGGCTGAAGTCGCCAGGCAAACAGGGGCGATGATCAGTCTGGCGGCGGTGGAAACCACGCGCGAGCTGATCGGTGCGCCGCGTTGAGCCTGCTTCGGGCTTAGAGGCCCATCGCGCGGGCG
>JBIOVV010000038.1:0-10627 GCA_044867925.1 Solirubrobacterales bacterium
CGCTGAGTAGGGACTGAGATGGAATTGACCAGGCGCGTTCGCGATTGGCAAGCTCGCGGAGAAAGCAAGGAGTTCCGCGGCCACGCGATCCACTGCTTCCGCCGGCAGGGGGAGGGCCCGCTGTTGCTGCTCCTGCACGGCTTCCCCTCCAGCTCCTATGACTGGCGCCTGCTGCTCGACGAGCTGCCGGGCCGCAACGTGCTCGCCTTCGACTTCCTCGGCTTCGGCCTCTCCGCGAAGCCGCGCGATCACGACTACAGCCTCTTCTGGCAGGCCGACCTGACCGAGGAGCTGGTGCGGCGGCACGGCGGCGGCCGTCCCGTCCAGGTGATCGCCCACGACATGGGCACCTCGGTCGCCAACGAGCTGATGGCGCGCGATCTCGAGGGGCGGCTGGAGATGGAGATCGCCGGCATCGTGCTCTTCAACGGCAGCATGGTGCTCGAAGCCGCCAGCCCGACCCCGGCGCAGAAGGCGCTGCGCAGCCGCTTCGGCCCCCTCGTCGCCCGGCTCTCCAGCGAGCGCTTCTTCCGCCACCAGTTCGGCTCGGTCTTCTCCGCCGCCCACCCCCTCGGCGACGAGGAGGCGGCCGACCAGTGGTCGCTCGTCTGCCACGACGGCGGCCGCACCCTCGGCCACCGGCTGATCTCCTACATGGACCAGCGGGAAACGCACGCCGAGCGCTGGCACGGCGCGATCCGCGACTGGCCCGGCGCGCTCAGCCTCGCCTGGGGCCTGCGGGACCCGGTGGCGACGACCGCGGTGCTGGCGGCGCTGCGGAAGCTTCGCCCCGGGGTGCCGGTGGGCGAGCTGCCCGAGCTCGCCCACTACCCCCAGCTCGAAGACCCGCGGCGCCTGGCGCAGGCCCTTGCCTTGCTCTCAGCCTGATTTCACCGCCGAGACGAGGACGGCAGCGCCACCTTCCATGCCGTGCAGGTTGGGATGGATCGGCGCCGCCGGGTTGTTCGGCACCAGCGGTTCTACCCAGCGCACCGAGGAGCTCTTGCAGGCATCGTGGCCGATGCTTGCGCCGTACCAGTTGACCAGCGTCGCCCCGTTGCCGGCGGCCTGGGTCGCGAGCATCGCGTTGAGCTCCTTCTGCTTCGCCCGCAGGTAGGGCGCATCGCTGAAGGAGATCGGCATCTGCGGCCAGCAGCCGCTGCCGGTCTCGGGGAAGATCGCCGGGTAGTTGACGAGGTAGACGCGCGCCTGCGGCGAGCGGCTGTGGATGCCCTGCAGCACCGCCGCCACCTTCGGCGCCGCCGCCGCGATCCGTTCGGCGATCTGGTCTTTGCCGCCGGAGTTGTATTTGTCGCGGCAGGGAGAGCTGAAAGGGTTGAAGGTGATGCAGCTCTGGGCGATTTCCGAGAAGCCGATGTCGTTGCCGCCGATCGTCACCGAGACCACTTCGGTGCTCGCCGCGAGCGAGTCGAGCTGGGGCGGGTTGGGCCCGTCCGGGTCGACGTTCTGCGGGCTGGTCATGTCGTTGGTCTTGGCGCCGCTGCAGCTGGGGTCTTTCAGCGGTCCGATGCTCGCCGCCGCCAGGCGCGGGTAGTTGTGATCTGACTTGAGGCAGCCGAGCGGCAGCACCGGGTTGGGGATGAAGGGACCGGCGACGTAGGAGTCGCCGAGCGAGACGTAGTCGGCGGCTCGCGCCCCCGCAGCGAAGAGGCCGATGAGCGCAATCGTCGCTACGAGAATGGCCAGCCGCCGCATCGGAAAGATGCTACCCAATTTTGGGTAATCGGCAAACCAGCCTGTCGATCTGAGCGAACGCCGTCCGTCGTTAGGGTGAGAGCGGCGAACGGCGCTGCTGACGAGACAGGAGGCCCGAGATGGAGTTCATGCTTGCTTTGATCGCCGAGGAGCGCAGCTGGGAGGACATCACCCCCGACGAGGTGAAGAAGAACCTCTCCGATATGGGGCGGTTCAACGCCGAGCTGAGCGAGGCCGGCGCCATGGTCAGCGGCGCCGGGCTGCAGGAGCGCGCCACCGGCACCACCGTCCACTACGGCGAGGACGCGCCGCTGGTCACCGACGGGCCCTTCGCCGAGACCAAGGAGCAGCTCTCCGGCTTCTGGATCATCGACGTCGAGAGCCTCGACGAGGCTCTCGCCTGGGCGAAGAAGGTGCCGCTGAAGAGCGGCCACGTCGAAATCCGCCCGATGGTGAAGGACGGCAAGGAACTGTTGGAGAAGGCGGAGCGCTCGTAGCCGCCGCTCGCGACAGCGTCGCCGGCCGCGCCTTCCGCGAGGAGTCCGGGCGGGCGGTGGCGACGCTGATCCGCGCCACCGGCGACTTCGACGTCGCCGAAGAGGCGGTCCAGGAGGCCTTCGTCGTCGCCCTGGAGCGCTGGCCGCACGAAGGGGTGCCGGCCAACCCGGGCGCCTGGATCACCCAGGTCGCCCGCAACCGGGCGATCGACCGCCTGCGGCGAGAGACCGTCCTGCGCGACAAGGTGGCGGTGCTGGAGCGGCTGGAAGCGCTGCACGCCGAACCGGAGGCGGGACCGGGCGAGCGCCTCGGCGAGATCGAGGACGACCGCCTGCGGCTGATCTTCACCTGCTGCCACCCGGCCCTGGCGATCGAGGCGCGGGTGGCGCTCACCCTGCGCAGCCTCGGCGGCCTCGGCACCGGCGAGATCGCCCGCGCCTTCCTCAGCAGCGAGAGCGCGATGGCGCAGCGGATCGTCCGCGCCAAGCGCAAGATCGCCGCCAACAACATCCCCTACGAGGTGCCGGTCGTCGAGCAGATGCCGGAGCGCCTGCCGGCCGTGCTGGCGACGCTCTACCTGATCTTCAACGAGGGCTACCTGGCGGCCTCGGGGGAGGAGCTGGTACGCACCGAGCTGAGCGGCGAAGCGATCCGCCTCGCCCGCATCCTCGTCGCGATGCTGCCGCGCGAGCCCGAGGCGCGCGGCCTGCTGGCGCTGATGCTGCTCACCGATGCGCGACGGGCCGCGCGGCTGGACCAGCACGGCGAGATCGTCCTGCTCGAAGACCAGGACCGCTCGCTCTGGGACGAGGGTCGCGTCGCTGAGGGCCTCGAGCTCTCGCGCCAGGCGGGCGCCGGCGGGCCTGGCGGGCCCTACACGGTCCAGGCCCGCATCGCCGCGACCCACGCGGAAGCGCCGAACGCCGGCGAGACCGACTGGGACCGCATCGTCCGCCTCTACGAATGGCACGCCGAGATCGCCCCGAGCCCGGTGGTCGAGCTCAACCGGGCGGTGGCGGTGGCGATGCGCGACGGGCCCGGCGCCGGCCTGGAGTTGATCGGCGCGATCGAGGGCCTCGACGACTACCACCCTCTGCACAGCGCCCGCGCCGAGCTGCTGCGTCGCCTCGGCCGGGATGCCGAGGCGACGATCGCCTACGAGCGGGCGCTGGCGCTGAGGCCCAACCCGGTCGAGCGGCGCTTCCTCGAACGGCAGCTGGCTCAGGCCTCGGAGTAAGCCGGCTCGCGCGCGCCGGCCGGCTCCTGCCCGGCCATCTCCTCGGGCGAGGGCATCGGCACTTCGCGCAGGACCGTCACGGCGACGACTGTCGCGATGGCGACCAGGATCGCGCCGATCACGTAGGCCAGGTGGTAGCCGGAGTTGAGCGCGGCCAGCTGACCGGCGCCGTCGGCGAGCTTGCTGTCGGTCCGCTCGGTCGCCAACGTCGCCAGCACGGCGAGACCGATCGCGCCGCCAACCTGCATGCTGGTGTTGACCAGGCCGGAGGCGAGCCCCGAGTCCTCCGGCGTCGCCCCCGACATCGCCAGCGTCATCAGCGAAGGGAAGGCCGTGCCCACCCCGAGCCCGATCAGCAGCATCGGCACCAGCAGGTCGGCGAGGTAGTCGCCGTGCACGGGGGTGCGGGCGAAGAGCAGCAGGCCGATGCCGACGATGATCACGCCCGGGATCAACGTCGTGCGTGGGCCAAAGCGCATCATCAGCTTTTCCGAGAACCCGAGCGACATCGTCCCCATCACGATCGTCGCCGGCAGGAAGGCGAGGCCGACCTCGAGCGCGTCGTAGTCGAGGATCCGCTGCAGGTAGAGGGCGCCGAGGAAGAACATGCCGAACATGCCGGCGACCAGGAAGGACTGGATTATGTTCGCCCCGACCACGTTGCGGTGGCGAAAGAGGCGGAGCGGCATCAAAGGGTTCTCGATCCGTGCCTGGCGAGCGACGAAGGCGGCTCCGAGCAAGAACGAGACCGCGCTCAGGATCAGGGTCTGGGGCGCGCCCCAGCCGTGCTCGTTGACGCCGAGGATGGCGTAGACGCCGATCATCAGCGAGCTGGTGATCAGGGCTGCGCCGGGAATGTCGGCGCCGGCCTTGAAGCCGATCCCCGGCCTGTTCTCGACCAGGCGCAGGGCGCCATAGGCGGTGGCGATGCCGATCGGCAGGTTGATGATGAAGATCCAGTGCCAGCTGATCGCCTGGGTCAGCGCGCCGCCCAGGAGCAGGCCGATCGAGCCGCCCGCCGAGGCGACGAAGCCGTAGACGCCGATCGCTTTCGCCTGGTCGCGGGGCTCGGGGAACATCGTCACGATCATCCCCAGGACCACGGCCGAGGAGAGGGCGCCGCCGACGCCGGCGAAGAAGCGGCCGGCGATCAGCATCGCCTGGTTCTCTGCGGCGGCGCAGAGCAGCGAGGCGGCGGTGAAGACGGCGAGGCCGATCAGGAACATCTTGCGCTGCCCGAGCAGGTCGCCGAGGCGACCGGCGAGCAGCAAGAGGCCGCCGAAGGGAATCAAGTAAGCGTTGACGACCCAGGTGAGGCCGCTCTGCGAGAAGTCGAGGCTGTCCTGAATCGTCGGCAGGGCGACGTTGACGATCGTCACGTCGAGGACGATCATCAGCACCCCCGCGCAGAGGACATAGAGGGCGAGCCAGCGGTTTTGGTCGTTCGTCTTCGTCATGTCGGCCACCTTAGCAAATAGTTCAGAAAAACAACTGCTGAGTTGTATATCCGCTTCCCATCGTTGTAAACTTATTTCATGGCGACGAAACGAAGCTACGGCGAGGCCTGCCGTTTCGCCTATGCACTGGACCTGGTGGGTGAGCGCTGGGCGCTGCTCATAGTGCGCGAACTGCTGCTCGGCCCAAAGCGCTTCACCGACCTTCGCGCGGGTCTCCCTCACGCGAGCACCAACATCCTTTCAGACCGCCTGCGTGAGCTCGAGCACAGTGCGATCGTCCGCCGCCGCAAGCTGCCCCCACCCGCCGCCTCCACGGTCTACGAGCTGACCGAGTGGGGTCGCGAGCTGGAGCCGGTCGTGACCAAGCTCGGCGCCTGGGGCGCCCGCTCGCCGCTCCCTCCCGACTCGCAGGAGATCGGCGTCGACTCGATCGTCCTCGCCCTGCGCTCGCTCTTCGATGCGGAGCTGGCGGGCGAGATGGACGCGACCTGCGAGCTGCGGATCGGCGGCGAGGCCTTTCGGGTCGAGATCTCGAGTGGGCAGATCGACCTCGCTCGTGGCTCCGTCAAGGACCCGGCCGTCTCGATCGCCGTCGCCGATGCCCCCACCCTGGGCGCGATCCTCGCCGGCCAGCTCCGCCTCGAGGAGGCACTCGCCTCCGATGCCGCCGAGATCGAGGGCTCCAAGCAGGCCGCCAAGCGTTTCCTGCGCCTCTTCCCGATGCCGGAGCCCTGCGTGTGCAGCGGCGTCGAGCCCGGGGCGCTCCAGGCTGCCTAATGGCGACGTCCCCAGCTGTGGGCGGTCGGAGCGACGGCGCGGAGCTCCGCTACGGCGTGCTCGCGAATGCGGCGGCGCGGCCGGGAACCGTGCTTCTTGGGCTTGGCTTTCGCGGCCGGGCGATCGAGCTCGGCGACCTCCGAGACGACGACGTTGGTGGTGCCTTCGTGGCGCTCCAACCTGCCCACCGCGCGAACCAGAGGCGCGGCGCGGACGACGGCTCGGCAGCGTTCGTAGACCGGTGGCGGGACGACCAGGTTGACGGTGCCGAACTCGTCCTCGAGCAGCATGAAGACGATTCCGTTGGCGGTCTGGGGGCGCTGACGGGCGACGACGAAGCCGGCCACCGCAACGGTCGCGCCGTTGTCTGCCCGCTCCAGGTCGGCGCTGGAATGAATCGCCTCGTCGAGGTCGTCTCGCATCAAACCCAGAGGGTGTGCGTCAAGGGCGATCCCGAAGGAGCGGTAGCTGGCGATCAGCCGTTCCCAGTCGCTCAGCGGCTTTAGCGCGGGTGCCTTCGGCGGCTCCAGCGGCAGCGCCATCTGTACGGCCTCCCCATGACGCACGCCGGTCCCGGCGCCCCCTGCCTCCCACAGCGCCCCGCGCCTTCCCTGAGCCGGAGGGATGAAGGCCGGAGCCTGCCCCGTGATCTCGTCCCGTCGGTCGACCAAGTCGTCGAGAGCGCCGGCCCAGGCCAGGCGCTCGAGGGCGTCGCGGCCGGCTCCCGAGCGCGAGGCGAGGTCGCCGATCCCGGCATAGTCGCCGCTGCGGCGGCGCTCGGCGACGAGGCTTTCCATCTCCTCTTTGCGCACCCCCTTGACGTAGCCGAGCCCGATCCTCACGCTGAGCTCACCTTCGATCGGCTCGGCGCGGCAGAGCACCCCGCCGCGGTTGACGTCGGGACCGACCACCTGGACACCGCGGCGCTGCGCCTCGTGGACGAGGGCGTCGGGCGGGTAGAAGCCCATCGGCTGCTCGTTGAGCAGCCCGCAGAGGAACTCGGGAGCGCGGTGGACGCGCAGCCAGGCCGACTGGTAGGCGAGCAGGCCGAAGGCGGCCGAGTGCGCTTTGGGAAAGCCGAAGCCGGAGAAGCCGCGGATCTGCTCCCAGACCCGCTCCGCCGTGGCTTCCGGCACGCCGTTCTCCCCCACGGCGCCGGCGATGAAGCGCTGGTGGTGCTTCTCCATCTCCTCCGCCGAGCGCTTGCGGCTCATCGCCCGCCGCAGCGCGTCGGCCTGGGTAGCGGTGAAACCGGCCAGCGCGATCGCCACTTCGATCACCTGCTCCTGGAAGACGATCGTGCCGAGCGTGTCGCGCAACACGCCTTCGAGCAGGGGGTGCTCGCAGGGGATCTCGAAGCCGGGATCCTCGCGCAGCCGCTTGCGGCGCTCTATATATGGGTGCACGGCGCCGCCCTGGATCGGCCCGGGGCGGACCAGCGCCACCTGCACGGTGAGGTCGTCGAGGTTTTCGGGCCGGGTACGGGGCAGCATCGACATCTGCGCGCGACTCTCGATCTGGAAGACGCCGGTGGTCTCGGCGGCGCGAATCGACTCGTAGGTCTCGGGATCGTCGAAGGGAATGCGAGAGAGATCCAGCGACTCCCCCCGCGTCCGCCCCACTTCGTCGACACAGCGCTCGACCGCGGAGAGCATGCCCAGCCCGAGCAGGTCGATCTTGAGCAAGCCCGCGTCGTTGCAGGAGTCCTTGTCCCACTGGACGATCTGGCGTCCCGCCATCGCCGCCGGCACGACCGGGCAGACATCGACGAGCGGCCGGGTCGAGATGACCATGCCGCCGGAGTGCTGGGAGGCGTGGCGGGGCAGGCCCATCGCCTCGGGACAGAGGCGCAGCAGGGTCCGCCAGCGGCTCGACACGGCGCGCTCGCGGCCGATCGCGGCGACGACGTCCTTCTCGATCTCGCCGCTGCGCTCGTGGAAGCCGACCATCCCGGCTACCTTCTCGATCTCCTCCCGCGGCAGGCCCAGGGCCTTGCCGAGGTCGCGCACGGCGCCGCGCGGGCGGTAGGTGGGGAAGGCGGCGACCAAGGCGGAGCGATCGGCCCCGTAGCGCTCGTGCACGCGCGGGATCAGCGCCTCGCGGACGTCGCGCGGAAAGTCGATGTCGATGTCGGGCATCGTCGCCCCGACTCCCTTTCCCACCTCCTCGTTGAGGAAGCGGCTGGAGTTGAGGTCGTTGGCGACCGGGTCGATGTGGGAGAGCCCGGTGAGGTAGCAGACGATCGAGCTGACGCTGGAGCCGCGGCCGCGGCCGGGCGGCAGGATCGAACGGGCCGAGCCGCGGCCGCGCACTTCGACCGCGACCTCGCGGGCCAGCTCGAGCAGGTCGCGGTGGAGGAGGAAGAAGCCGGAGAGGCCGAGGGTGCGGATCGTCCGCAACTCCCCCTCGAGCAGCTCCTCGGCTTTGCGCCGGTGGGAGGAGCCGGCGTAGCGCTCGGTCAGCAGGCCTCGGCAGACCTCCGCCAGCTCCCGGTCGACCCCAGGCTCTCCTTCGCGCGGGTAGCGGTAGCCGAGCTGATTGCCCAGGTCGAACTGGAGGCGCTCCGCCAAGCGCTGGGTCTCGGCTACCGCATCGGGATGCTCGGCGAAACGCATCGCCATCGCCGCCGGCGAAGCGAGCGCCGAGCTGCGGTTCCCCCGCCGCGACGACTCCGACTCCTCCAGGGTCATCCCCAGCCGCACGGCGACGAAGGCGTCCTGCAGGCGGGCACGGGCGCGGCCGTGCGCGTGGACGTTGCCGGTGGCGACCGCGGGCACTCCCAGCCGCTCCGCCAGCTCAGCGAGCCAGCGGTTCCTGCTCCTGTCCCGGCGCCAGTAGGGCCGCTGCAGCTCGACCCGGAACCGATCGCGGCCGAAGGCGCCGAGCAGCCTCCGGCCGAGCTCCGCCCCCAGAGCTTCCTCTCCCCGCTCGAATGCGCCGGCGATTGCCCCCTCCCCCGCGCACCCGGACAAGCACACCAATCCCTCCACGTGCTCTTCGAGCACATCCAAGCTCACCCACGGCTGTCCGGCACTCCTCTGCGAGCTGTCCCGCGTGTGGGAATGAGCAGCCGTGAGCAGCCGGCAGAGGTTCCGATATCCAGTCGCGTCCTGGACCAGGAGTGTCAGATGGACGTACCTGCCGGGGGGCGGCGCCGTAGGGGAAACCGCCCCCGAGGACGCTTTAGCGACCGCAGGGGGCGGTGGGTCCCCTGCGGCGACAGGACCCGCCGGCCCAACCCCCACCGTCAACTCCGCCCCAGTAATCGCCCTCATCTCGCATCCCCTGCAGGCGTCGACGAACTCCATCGACCCCCACACCCCATCGTGATCCGTCAGCGCGAACGCCTCGTACCCCAGCTCCGCCGCAGCCTCCGCCAGCTCCGCCGGCGTCGAGGCCCCGTCGAGGAAGGAGAAGGCCGAGTGAGCGTGCAGCTCGACGTAGGGGGCCGCGCTCGCCATCAGCCCCGCTGCCGGTACCAGCGCCTGCTGACGATGTTGCGGAAGACGACGAGATTGCGCCCGTCGGCCAGCACCAGCTCGAAGTAGTGGCGGCCCAACGGGTGCGGCGTCCACCAGCGGTCTTCGACCACCCACTCCTCGCGCACCGCCTCCACGGCGACCCCGTCGACGGAGGCCGGCCTCCCCGCCTCGTCGGTCTCGACCCTCGCCGCTCGCGGCACGTACAGCCGCCGCAGGCCGGGGCTCATCGGTCCGCGGCGGGAGTCAGCATCGCCCAGCGCTCGGGGAAGCGCGAGGCAGAGTCCAGCGGCACGATCGTGAGCAGCGAGTCGCCGCCCTGGGCGGCGCGAACCTCGCGGATCGCCACGGCGAGGCGCCGGTGCCGGGGCTCTTCGCCGCGGACCGAGAGCTCGAGCTGATCGCCGACCGGAGGGCCGAGCCCGAGCGCGCGCAGACGCAGGGCGGCGACCGGCCCCGGCAGCGTCTCCAGTCGCGGCATCAGCACCGCGCGCAGGGTCCGCGCCGAGGCGGTCGGCCGCCCCAGTCCCTGATCGACGCTCCAGCTGCCGCCGCCGCTCAGCACGGCGCCGAGGCGCAGCCCCAGCACCGTTCTCCCCTTGCGTTGCGGTGCGGCGAGAAGCCGGGCGACGAGCAGCTTCAAGGCGTGCTCGAGCTGGCCGCCGGCAGCGCCTTCGGGCAGCTCGACCTCCTCGGCCAGCTCCTCGTGCGGACGGCGCGGGCGCAGCGGCAAGTCCTCGCCACGGGCGAGGCGCAGGCCGCGCAGGCCCGCCGGGCCGAAGCGGTCCGCGACCCGGTCCACCGGCAGCGCCGCGAGCGCCCCCAGCGTCTCGAGCCCCAGCCGCCGCATCGTCTCGACCAGGCTCCCCGCCTCGCGCGGCGGCAGCTCGAGCCTGCCGGCCAGCGCCGAGACGGGGAGCCCTGCCAGGAAGTCGCCGGCCTCTGACGGCGGGACGATCGTCTCCCGCTGCGCGGCTGCATGAGCGGCGAAGCGGGTGGGCGCAACCCCGATCCGCACCTCGATCTCCGCCGACTGCCGCGCCGCCGCCAGCACCCCGGCGCTCTCGCCCCCGTGGATCCCACGCAACCCATCGAGAGCGAAGAACGCCTCCCCGGCCCGCTCCGACTCGACCGCCGCGCCGATCCTCTCAAGTCGGCACAGCAACCGCTCGGTCATCTCACCGGCCTCAACCGGGTCGGCAAGCGCGGAATCGGGGATCAGGACACAGGTGACTTCCATACGAACGTATGTTCGTATAAGCAAGGACCAGAGTCAACCCGATTTCAAGCCCAAAAGGGCCGGGGAGGCGGAACGCGCGTGCGAAGAGCGCGCTTCACTCCCCCACCGCCACGAAGCTCACCGTCCCCACCGCCTCTCCGACCGCAAAGGGAGCGCCGCCGCCGCCGAAGGCGCGGTTCAGATCGCCGGCGCTCTGGGAGTTCAGGCTCAGCGGCGCCCCGGC